>NZ_CP076132.1:0-165000 GCF_018736045.1 Flammeovirga yaeyamensis
ATGAATAGCAAATATTTTTTCAGAAGATACTTACTTCTATTTTTTACCATCAGTTTAGCATTTGGCTTATCATCTTGTTCCATTCGAAAGAGTATTCTTTTTAAAACAGAACAAAATATCAACGATGAAGCTTTCTTAAATGCTGAAAACTCCGCTTTAAACAATTACACAATAGATGTAGATGACTATATCGCTATGTCTGTATTTACCAACGAAGGTGAAAAAGTAGTCGATCCAAACGGTGATTTTCTAACAACTAAGCAAATTGCTTCTCAAAGAGGAAATGGTGGTAATGCCAACTTTAACAACAACGGAATGATCGAAAGTCCGAACAGTGCCTTGAATGCACCTATTAGGGAAAACGGTGACGATCCGAAAAAATATTTGATAAAAAGTGATGGGACAACAGAACTGCCATTAATTGGAAATGTAGAATTAAAAGGTTTAACCCTAGATCAAGCCAATAAAAAACTAGCTGAATTATACAGTAAGTTTTATCAAAAGCCATACGTAATTACTCAATATACCAACAAAAGAGTAATTGTTATGGGGGCAACAGGAGCAGAGATTGTTCCTCTTCGAAACGAACACATGACACTTTTGGAAATCATTGCATTAGCTTCTCAGCAAGGAGCAAATACAGCTAGGAATAATGGTGTTCCTATTCAAAACGATATTATGGCGACCAATATTCGAATGGTACGTCCTGATCCTGTACTCGGATTTAATAAGCCTTCTGTTCAAATCGTAGATTTAAGTACAATCCAAGGTTTAAGCAAAGCTAACCTTCATGTAATGCCCAACGATGTAATTTACATTGAGCCAAGAAGAAAATCGGATACAAGAAATTTACAAGATTTGACCCTTTTAGTTAGTGTAGTATCAAGTGTTGTATCACTTTATCTATTGATCCAACAAATTTCTACTGGAAACTAAAGTCTAAAGATATTCTATGAGTGATTTTGAAAAAGAATGGGAGGACTTAGAGAACAACGAAGAAAGTTCTACCAATGATATAGATTTTGATAAACTCGAGTTTGTCGTAAAGAAGAACATTATTTGGGTGATTCTACTCTTAATTTTGAGTGGTGTAGCCTCCTATCTTTATATTCGATGGACTCCCGAAATATATCAAGCAAATACATTAAACCAAGTAAAGTTAACCTCATCCTCTCAGGAATTTGCCGAGAAGTTTGGTATCACCAACAGTTCTCTTGAAGAAGGAAAGCTAGAAAGTGAGATGGCGTTAATTACTTCAGGTGTGATGTACGAACGTATTGTAGATTCTCTTATAGATCTATCTGTAGAATATTATTCTGTTGGAGATGTTCGTGATTCTGAATTATTCGAAGATGGAGTTCCATTTACCCTCACTTATCCATCTGGAAAACAACCCGCTTTAAAAAACACACCTTTCTACCTGCAATTTTCAAATGGCGGTAAGGAATATGTGATTACCTATAAAGTCGGGCAAACCGAAAAAGAAATAAAAGGACGTTCTGGTGAAATCATTATTTTAGGAGGTCAGTCATTGATTATTACCCCTAAAAATAAAATTCTAGAAACAAATAAATATAGTTTTACATTCAATTCTAAAGCGAGCATTATCGGTTTTCTTAAAAGGAATTTATCGGTAATGATTTATGATCCAAAAGCGAAAACTATTCAAATTTCTTTTACCGCTAGAAATAGAAAAAAAGCAGAGCGAGTGCTAGAAGCTATCAATAAAGCTTACAGTCAGCTTTCAAGAGAAGGTAAGGCTTTGGTGTATGAAAGAGCATTGGAGTTTCTGTATTCACAAATTGATATTACAAAAGACTCTCTAAATAATCTGGAAACTAAGATGCGAGAGATGAGCTTCAACAAAGACCTTAGTTCTTATATGGAAGCTGGGCCAATTGTAGGAAATATTCAAGAGTTAGAAAAATCATTAAACTCTCTCAAGTCAGAGAAGAAGAAATATCAAAAATTAAGAACGTTGCTTCAGGCAGATAGTAGTATCGTCTACATTCAGGCTTATGCAACTATTCTTACTGATGGAAGTATTTCATCTAGTTTAGACGAGCTAGCCAAATTAGAAACTGAAGCACTACGTATCAGAGAATCTTACACTTCTAATACTGTTGCAAGTAATTCTACATTGGAACTGTATAAAAAATTAAGGTACGAAGTCGCAGAATCTATTCGCTTTGCTGAACAGTTTTTGGATGAGAACATCAATGATCTACAAAGAGAAATAAGTAAACTTAGGGCGGTATTTTTCCAAAATATTGGAGGAGATCCTGATTTAAAGAAAATCGAAAAAAGGGTTTCTATTTACACTGACATCTCAGATCTTTTGACCAATAAACTTATTGAGGTCAGTATGGCTCAAGCTAGTACCATCGAAAGTTCTACAGTAATCGATGCCCCTCGGGCAGGAACAGCACCAATTAGTCCAAGGAAAATGATTGCCATAGCTATTGCTATTGCTGTAGGTATTTTCTTATCAGTATTACTTATTGTGATCAATTACTTGTTGATGGACAAAATCAATGGGTTAAAGCATTTAGAAAGAAGAACGAACATGCCAATTCTTGGTTTGATTCCTAAATATGAAAAAGAAGAAATGTCGGTATCGAAATTAGTTGTATCAACTGATCCAAAATCGACTATGTCAGAGGCTTTTCGTTCTATTCGTACCAATTTAGACTTTATGGTATCAGATTTCTTAGATGATAATCCCGAAGAGGAAAAAGAACAAAAAACATCTAAAGTGATCTCTGTTACCTCTACAATTAGTGGTGAAGGTAAAACATTCGTTGCTTCTAACTTAGCGGGTATTATTGCTATGTCGGATAAAAAAGTGATTATGGTTGATCTTGATTTAAGAAAACCAAAAGTCCACTTAGCCATGGGAGGAAGTAACACTATAGGTGCATCATCTATATTAGTAGGACAAAATACGATAGAAGATTGTATGCAAGAAACTGATATACCAAACTTAAAATATATTAGTGCAGGGCCTATACCTCCAAATCCTTCTGAATTGATCTTATCCAATAATTTCAAAAGGTTTATCAAACAACTAAAAGAGAAGTTTGATGTCATAATGCTAGATTCTCCTCCTGTAGGTTTGGTGACTGATGGTATGATTGTAATGAGACATGCCGACAATCCAATCTATGTTGTCAGAGCAGATTACTCTAAACAATCGTTTATTGATAACGCAAACAACCTTTACAAATCGGGTAAGTTTAAAAATATTTCTATTGTACTTAATTCCGTTCCAGATCGTAGAAGTTACGGTGGATATGGTTACGGCTATGGAACCATGACGTATAGCTCTCAAGGTTATGGTTATGGATATACTTACGGTTATGATTCTGATCTTACTGAGGAAGATGTCGCTTATTTTGATGATAAAAAGAAACCATTCTGGAAAAAATGGTTTAAAAAATAGGTCTAACCTCTGATCCCAGAATTGTAATTTTTTAATTTCATCCACATTTTGTAGTATTACTTATTATTTAAGTTTGTGTAATTTCTGTAGATAAACAAAAAACCTAATAATACCATCACTTAAAATGATGGGTATATTTTTAGTGCTCAGGAAAAAGATCATCATAATTTATGAAGTGGTTATTCAAGTTATTTGGGAAAAAGGATCAATCTAAAAATAAAGAAGTAATTAAGGAACCCATGGGACCTCCGATTACTACTGATATGCACGCCCATTTTCTTCCTGGAATTGATGATGGTGCTCAGAATATTGGAGAATCTTTAGCTATTATCAAATCATTGCACTCCATGGGTTATACTAAATTAGTAGCTACCCCCCATGTGATGAGCGACTTTTTTAAAAATACTCCAGAAATTATCCATAAAGCACTAGAGGAAGTTAGAACAGCAGTAAAAGAAGAAGGTATCTCTATAGAGATTGATGCTGCAGCAGAATATTATCTAGATGATGTTTTTATCAAAAAACTCAGACAAGGCGAGAAGTTTTTGACCTTCGGAGATAATTACTTGTTGATGGAAACTTCATTTATTAATCCATGTATTTTTATTGATGAAGCTATATTCTTAGCCATTTCAAAAGGATATAAGCCCGTCATTGCCCATCCCGAAAGATATGGATATACCTATGAAAATAACTTTGACGAAATCGTTCGTTGGAAAAAATTAGGTGCTTTACTTCAGATCAATGCCCTTTCATTAGCAGGCTATTACTCTTCGAATGCTAAACGTTATGCAGAAAGATTGATTGATGAAGGACACGTAGATTTTATCGGAACGGACACTCACAAAGCAAAACATCTACATTGGTTAGAAAAAGTAAGGAAACTATCGTACTATAATAAGGCTCTTGGCTTATCTTTGCTAAACCATAGCATAAAAGAAGTGCCACAAAAATAATTTACACCTTGCAACTTGAAGGAAAAAAAGTATTCATCACCGGAGCAACAGGCTTTGTCGGTGGATATATCACTAGAACATTACATCAGCAAAAAGCTAAAATAATCGCATTAAAAGGGAGAAAAAATGATACTTCTTTCATTGAAGACATCAAAGATGATATTCAATGGGAAGAAGCAGATATTCTTGACCCTAATACTCTTAAAGAAGCACTTCAAGGTGTGGATTACATTGTACATACCGCTTCTATAGTTTCTTTCGAAAAAGGACTAGAAGAATTGCGATCTGTGAATGTTGACGGTACAGCAAACCTAGTAAATATGGCTATAGAAGCAAATGTTGAAAAGTTTATTCACATCAGTTCTATTGCTGCTTTAGGTGTCCCTGAATTTGGCAACGAAATTGACGAAAACTCTAAATGGACTGGAGAAAAAGGTGTTTCTGCTTATGGTATATCTAAATACAACGCTGAGCAAGAGGTGTGGAGAGGATACAGAGAAGGTTTAAATGTAGTGGTTTTAAATCCGTCTGTGATTTTAGGTGTAGGTGATTTCTCTAGAAGCTCATTGGCGATTTTTCAAACAGTAAAGAAAGGGCTAAAATATTATCCTACTGGATTTTTTAGTTCTGTAGATATACGTGATGTGGTCGATGCTGTGGTTAAAGTATTCGATGAACATATTTCTGGAGAGCGATTTATTCTCAATGCACATTCTATTCCTTATAAAAAAGCCTTGGAACTAATGGCCGATGGTTTGAATGTCGCTCCTCCGAAGAAAAAGATTTCAAAAAAACTAACACAATTGGTTTCTTCTTTTGAAGGTTTTATCAGTTTATTTTCTGGAAAGCAGAAGAAATTAACGAAAGATGTGGTACGCACAATGTACACTCAGAATGTATATAAAAGTGATAAAGCCATGTCAACGCTTCAACTTCAGTTTAAACCTTTAGAAGAGACCATGAATTGGGTAAAAACACATCAAAACTAAACCTAATTCACCTTCATACAGTTTAATTATATACACAGTTTACATTTCTAACATTCGATATTTATTACGATATTGTTGTTTGCGTTGTGTTATAAAACCCAAGCTTAATTATTGGGTACTAAATAATTAATAAACAAGGAGCTTTACGATGTCGAATCAATTTAACGACGATATAAATAAGGTCATCAAAGAATATGAGAAAAACCTTAAAGAAGGACGTAGTGATTTCTATGACCTAGACACTTTTGAGGAGATTCTTGAATATTACTTTGAGGAATTTAAAATCAATAAAGCTTTAAGCGTTTGTGAGCATGCCGAAAGCTTTTACCCAAATTCTGCATTAATCAAAGTCTATCGTTCTAAGATTAGTGCATATATGGGCAATTATAAAGAAGCCTTACAATTATCTAATGAGGCGGAAAAAATAGCTCCAAACGATTACATCGTGCTTTTCCAAAAAGGCACTATCCATTCAATTTTAGGAGAAACTGAAAAAGCCATCGGGTATTTTTATAAAGCGTTGGATGAAAGTCATGCCTCAGAAAAAGGCGAACTTTTATACAATATGGCCATCACTTATTTATCTGCAGATCAATTTGATGATGCCTATGAAGTGTTTAAATCTGCCCTTGCTGAAGATCAATCTTTAGAGGAAGCAGTGTACGAACTTTACGATTTAGCACTTAAGCTCAATAAGTTAGGTGATGTTGAAACATTATTGGAAGCACTTATTGATCTCAACCCTTATAAAGCAGAAAGTTGGTACAACAAAGGTATTTTCTTTAGTCAAGCCAAACAATTTGATAAAGCTTTGGCTTCCTTCGAATATGCTACATTGGTTAATGAAAAGTTCGAAAATGCCTATATGCATATGGGGCATTGTTATTTGAACAAAAAGGAATTTGCCAATGCGTTTAGAAAATACCTGGAAGCTTTACAAGTCACTAAAAAACCAACACCAGAGTTGTACTGTCATTTAGGTGCTGCATCAGAAATGATGGAGGACTATAATGTTGGGATCCGTTATTTTAAAAAGGCATTAGAAATAGATGTCGATTACGATGATGCTTGGTTTGGAGTAGGAGAGAACCACAGAAAACTAGGCAACTTCCTTGAAGCCACTCATTATTTAAACAAGGCGGTAAAGCTTAATCCTCATTATGATGAGTATTGGTATGCCTTGGCAAAAGCAGAAAGTTCTTTAGGAAATTTCGTTGCTGGAATTGAAGCATTCAAAAGTGCTACTAGTCTAAATCCGAATAAAATAGGTATTTGGTTGGATTGGTCTGAGGTGTACAGCAAAAACGAAGAGATGGACGAGGCGATTGAGGTCATGAAAAAAGCCATCAATAATATTCCAGAACATGCTTCTTTATATTATCGTAAGGCCGCTTATCAATTACTTGATGGTAAGATGAATGAGGCTTTTGCTTCTATTCAAAAAGCATTGGAACTCGACTACGATGTACATCAAGAATTAATTGATTATATGCCTGAGGAATCGATGAAAAAAATTCTAAAATCCGCAATTGATAAGTTTAAAAGATAATAATTGAAAAATTGTTCAAGTATTTTGATTTTTTAACATAATTATACCTCTAATAATAAAGGCTTTTACGAAATTGCGACGCATCGCAAAATTCTAAGCTTTTTAGATCATTCTGCGGTGTAAAAATGTATCGACTTCTGTATCAATTTGTAGTCGATTTTTTTTATTACAAATCGTCTGAAGATGAATTACGTATTAAATAATCTCCCTGAAAGAAGTGCAAAGCCTAGAGACAAAGGTTTAACGATGGCAATGGACAAAGGAATGTCCCTACGTGAAGTAGAAGATATTTTAGAAACTTCGGGTGATTACATAGATATAGTAAAATTAGGATGGGCTACTTCTTACGTATATCCTAAACTACAAGAAAAAATTAACCTGTATCAAGAAGCTGGAATTAAAGTATACTTAGGTGGAACATTGTTCGAAGCATTCGTTATTCGCGATCAGTTCGAAGATTACTTAAGAGTTCTTGATAAATTCAACTTAGATTTCGCTGAAGTATCAGACGGATCTATGGACATGGCTCACGATGTAAAATGTGAGTATATCCACAAATTATCTCAGCGTGCAACTGTTGTATCTGAGGTAGGATCTAAGGATGAAGAAAAAATTATTCCTCCATACAAATGGATCGAATTAATGCGTGCTGAATTAGACGCTGGTGCTTGGAAAGTAATCGGTGAAGCTAGAGAAGGTGGTAACGTTGGTTTATTCCGTTCTTCTGGTGAAGTAAGATCTGGTTTGGTAGAAGAAATTCTTACTCAAATTCCTTACGAAAAAATTATCTGGGAAGCACCTCAAAAAGCACAACAAGTTTGGTTTATCAAATTGATTGGTACTAACGTAAACTTGGGTAACATTGCTCCTAAAGAAGTAATTCCTTTAGAAACTATCCGTTTAGGTTTAAGAGGAGATACTTTCCACGACTTCTTAAACGAAGGCTGGAAGTAATCCATAAAATATATAAATAGAGGCAATCTCAACCTTTGAGATGACCTCGTATCAAAAGCCCCTGATTTAAATCCGGGGCTTTTGTTTTTTTTGAGATCACCTCATTTTTATTTAAAACAATAACACTTTCCAAGCCTCATTGATCATTCCTTTATTGATCAGGTGAGCTGCTAGCGTATGATTTTCCTCTGAAGAAGACGTTTGTGGAGTCTCTATAGTACTCAACTCTGTTTCTGTAGGAATATGATCTACATTGGCCAATTGTGCCAAATGATTTCCCGTTAATATATTGCTCTCAATAATGTGTAATGGCAATTGATCAATACCAATTCCCTTTTTCTGTATGGGTTTCTGAATTCCCAATAAGGCATCACCTGATGCTCTCACGTAGAGATTGCCACCCATTCTTCCCATCAAATCCAATTTTGCAGAATCCAATACACCCTCTTCATTAAGGTAGTTTTCATTGACATGAATGCAAACCACTTCACAGATGACTAAATTTCCTGCTCCTCCTTCATCGCCCATGGGCATCACTTCTCTTAATTTACATTCGAATTGAACAGGTGACTCTGCTACTCTTGGCGGGGCCACGATATCCGAAGGTGTTTCCGTTAATCCGGCCTTCACAAATTCATTCACACCTTTATCGTAAGCTGTGCTTGATAATGACATTTGATGAACGAAATCATACGTCACAATATTGACTGTACACTCTTTGGTCTCCTGTATATTTTCTAAAGTGTGTTTTAAGGCATTTCCTCTCACACTTCGAGTAGGTGAGAACACAAAAATGGCAGGATTTGCTCCAAAGAAATTAAAGCAACTGTAAGGACTAAGGTTCACTTTTCCAGCAGCATCGACCGTACTTACAAAAGCAATAGGACGAGGAGCAATAGCATTCAATAGATAAGAATGCATTTCTGAGGTGCTTATCTCCGATGGGATAATTTTTTTCATGGTGTTTATATGGTAGTTGTTTATGATCTGATTTTATTCAGATGGATGGTCTTATCAAATATAGAATAAGATTATTAATTCTCATAGAGAACTGAAAAAGGATGTGTTGGGTTTGATATCAATAAAACATCTCTACTATGTGAACTCCTTAACCCTACGTTCACCATTTTACAATAATTACTTAGAAGTGATATAAAGTTCAGATAATGTTTGGATTGTAGTTTTGAAATACAAGAAATAAACAACGATCCTATGCAACCTCAAATTATACCTACTTCAGAATTAATGGAGGAGCTTAACTTAAATAAGTTGAGTGCTGACTTAATGATGAAAACAACGGGACTATCATCATTTAATGAAATGTATTCTCAGTTATCGGAATACGAAGGTGTAGAGCTTATTGAAGAAGCTTTGAAAATGATGAACATCAAAGTGGAAATAAGCGATGAAGATCTTAAGAAAATACCCAAATGGGGTGCTTTTATCACTATTTCTAACCACCCCTATGGTTTATTGGATGGGGTTGTATTGCTTCAAATTCTTAGAAAAATTCGACCGGATTATAAGGTGACCGCCAATTTTTTATTGGGTAAAATGAAGCCTTTTCAAGAGTTGTTTATTCCTGTTGATCCTTTTAAGAAAACCAATTTCAAAGCATCAGAAAAGGTAAAACAAGCTTTAGCAAACGGTGATTCTATTGGTCTTTTTCCTGCAGGAGAAGTTTCTACTTATTATAACTCTCATAAAGGTATTGCCGATAAACCTTGGAGTACTTCTGCCATTAAGTTGATCAAAAGAGCTGAGGTACCGGTGATACCGATTTATTTCCATGGGGTAAACAGTTGGGTATTTCATTTATTAGGTAGAATACATCCATTGTTAAGAACTTTTCAAATCCCTAAAGAATTTCTGAATAAAAAGAATCATACCGTTAAAGTTCGCATTGGTCAGCCGATACCCGTAAAAAAGCAAAATGAATATGAAGATCTTTCTTCATTTGGTCAAATGCTTCGAGATAAAACCTATCTATTAGGTGAGGGGATGAAAAAACAAAAATTTTTACGTCCGAATAAAAAAGCAAAAACAGTAGCCGAGGAGGTAATTGCTGAAATCCCAAAAGAGATTATTAAAGATGAAATACAAAGTCTACCTGAATCTTCTTTATTATGTGCACATGGTCAGAACGAAGTACGAATAGCACATTCTGATGCTATACCATATACCCTTTTAGAAATTGGTCGATTAAGAGAAATCACTTTCAGAGCTGTGGGAGAGGGAACCAATAGAGAAGTAGATCTTGATAAATTCGATGAGTATTACCATCACTTATTTATTTGGAATACGGCTACTGCTCAAATAATTGGTGCCTACAGAATTGGAGTAGGAGAAGAGATTGTTCAAAATATCGGGAAGAAAGGATTTTATACCAATACATTATTCAAGTTCAAAAACGACTTTATTCACGTTCTAAACAATGGTATTGAATTAGGAAGATCTTTTGTGATCCAAGAAAAACAAAGAGACGCCTATCCATTGTTTTTACTTTGGAAAGGTATCAATACCTATCTAAAAAGAAATCCACAATTTAAATACATGTTTGGTCCTGTGAGTATCAGTAATGATTATTCGAATGCAGCTAAAGAGGCCATTATCTATTATAGTTATAAACATTTGTACGATCATGATATCGCCCAATTTGTGAAACCAAGAAAACGCTATAAAATAGGTGATCAAATCAAAAAGTATATTGATAACCTGATCCAGAAAGAAAGTATCGCTATAGATGAGTTGGATAAATTGGTGATGGACATAGAACCAAAAAGATTTAAGGTGCCTGTTTTAATCAGACAATATATCCGATTAAATGGTAGAATGATTGGTTTCAACATCGATCCAAAATTCAACCATTGCTTGGATGGTTTAATTCTAGTGAATGTTGATAACATACCTGAAAAAATTACAAATCAACTACAATAATAACCACATAGTTCCTTATTTAAATAGATTGTGAGAAGCTGTTCTTTTATTTGAACAGCTTCTTTTTTACTTATCCACAGAGTTATTCTTTTGTGGATAACATTTATGCACAAAATATATGATGATTTTGAAATAGCAAGAGTTGAAAACAAATAGTTATTCACATCGATGTGGATAACTATTTGTTTTTACAGTCAATTCACAAGACTTATTACTGCTTGTGTGTACGAAAAGTTATCCACAAAAAAATCCCCAACCGTTACCGATCGGGGATTTTATATAATTTGAATGATAGACGATATAATTGCTTACATCATCTTAGCGAAGTTCTTCCATATATCGTGTTCTGGAACTCTAGCGGTGAATCTCATTGGCTCCTTTTTTACTGGGTGCTCGAATGATAATTCTTTAGCATGAAGGAAGATTAATTTTCCTTTCATGATTCTACCTTTGGCTCCGTACTTCATATCCCCACGGATAGGAGAACCGATATTACCTAATTGTGCTCTAATTTGATGAGAACGACCTGTTTTTGGCTCTACATGCAAGCAATAGTTATCGCCAACACGACCCAATAACTTGTAATAGGTCTCACAATATTTACCACCACGACGATCTGATAAATAAACGTGTGTTCTATTTTTCTTTTCGTCTTTCTTCAGCCAGTTAATCATCGTGTCTTCGTCTTTTTGAGGACGCTTGCTGACTAAGGCCAAATAAGTTTTTGTGATTTTGTGCTCTTGGAAAATCTTTGCCATACGTTCCGCTGCTTTGGAAGTACGTGCAAAAACAACCACACCACTCACTGGACGGTCCAATCTATGAACAGGTGCTAAAAATACAGCGCCCGGTTTATTGTACTTATCCTTGATATACTCTTTTACGATATCGGTAAGTGTTTCATCGCCGGTGTCATCACCTTGTACTAAAATACCAGGTGCCTTGTTCACAACCACTAAGTGGTTGTCTTCATAGATTATTTGTGACTGATCTAAATTCATTTTTATTAAATCTTACTCGCTTACTCACGTAAGTGAAAGGAATTAAGTTGCATTACTTAATTCTTATTACTAATTAATTTAATGGATACTCGAAAATTCCATTCAAATATCAATTAATTGCTACAAATAGAATTGCTACTAATAGCATTCTTTTTCGTTCGGGAAGTCATGCGATTTCACATCAGAAATATAGCTTTGAACAGCTTCTTTCATCATTCCACCAACATCTGCATATCTTCTTAAGAAACGAGGTTTAAAGTCTTGTGTAATGCCCAACATATCGTGAACAACCAACACTTGACCATCAACTCCTGCACCTGCACCAATACCAATTACTGGGATGGTTAATTTCTTTGCAACTCTCTCAGCTAATGCTGAAGGAATTTTTTCCAATACCAATGCAAAACATCCTAGTTCTTCTAAAAGTTTCGCATCTTCGATTAGTTTTTGTGCTTCGGCTTCTTCTTTCGCTCTTACCGTATATGTTCCGAATTTATAAATTGATTGTGGAGTTAATCCTAAGTGACCCATTACTGGAACACCCGCAGACAAGATCTTCTTCACAGATTCTTGAATTTCTGCACCACCTTCAACTTTTACAGCATGTCCGCCTGTCTCTTTCATAATTCTGATTGCAGAACGTAAAGCTTCAGTCGAACTACCTTGATAACTACCAAAAGGAATATCCACTACAACTAATGCTCTATCCACGGCCCTTACAACAGAAGTTGCGTGGTAAATCATTTGATCTAAAGTAATTGGCAAAGTAGTTTCATTACCAGCCATTACATTGGAAGCTGAATCGCCTACCAATAACACATCAATACCTGATGAATCTAAGATTTTAGCCATCGAAAAATCATAAGCAGTAAGCATAGAAATTTTCTCTCCTCTTGCTTTCATTGCCGCTAATTGATGCGTAGTAACTTTCTTAATATCTGGTTTGTGAATTGACATTTTGTATTGAATTTATTTAACCCTCTGATAACTTGGTGCAAATATACCAATTTCAAAGCGGTTGTGAATAACACATGTCACGAATGTAACCCTTTAATTGTATGATATTTATCAAAGTTTTGTCAATAGTTCGTAATTTCGAGGCATAATGAAAGAATCAAGGTTTAATCAGAAAGTCTATTGGGTGGTTGGTGCCTCTTCGGGAATTGGTAAGCAATTGGCCATTTCTTTGAGTCAGTTTCCCTGCAAATTGATCATCTCGGCTAGAAATGAATCGGCTTTAATTGATCTTCAAAATGAATATCAAAAAGAAGATTCGATAACGGTCTTACCAATGGATTTATCTGCAAGTCAGAAAGAATTAACTGATATTTCCCATCAGGCTTATCAAATTCACCAACAATTGGATGGTATTTTTCTGGTGGGGGGAATTAGTCAACGTGCTTCATTCGAAGAAATGGCTTTATCCACTTTCGAAAAAATCATGCAGGTGAACTTTTGGGGAGCATTGCACATTACAAAGGCGGTGTTACCTTACCTAAAAAAATCTGATGACCCCATGATTGTTTGTATAAATAGTGTGCAAGGCAAAATGGGAATTCCAGATCGTACCGCTTATGCAGCATCAAAACATGCTTTATTAGGCTTTATGGATTCGTTAAGGGCGGAACTTCATCCTTTCGGCATTCAGATTACCAATATTCTACCGGGATATGTGAAAACTGATCTTGCAAAAAATGCTTTGCAAGCGGATGGTTCTCAACAAGGACAGCTTGATGAGGGGAAAGGAGGAATAACTGTGGAGAAAGCAGCCCTTGATATTTTACACTATGCTTCTATTGGTAAAAGCGAAGCAGTTATAGGCCGTCCGAGAGAACAAGCAGCGGTTTATATCAAACGTTTCTTTCCGAAGCTTTTAGAGAAATTAGTGAGAAAAAAATCATAACTTTATCAGAGCATTTTTTGCCATTCATCTTAGGGTGATACATCACCTTAAAACTTTTTATTTGATACAAAATGACCAACAAAGATATTATTAAAGGCTTCCGTTTATTGACACAATTGATGGAACTACACGGAGCCAATCCTTTTAAGACAAGAGCATATTCTACGGCGATTCAGAGTATGGAAAATGCCGGTACTCCATTAATCGGCTTAAATAATGACGAGCTGATTGCGTTGGGCTTTTCCAAAACAATGGCAGAAAAGTTAGTCAATTGGTTCTCTAGTGGGACTTTAGACGATCTTGAAGAACTAAAGGAAAAAACTCCAGAAGGTGTGATCGACATGATGGGATTGAGTGGAGTTGGGCCTAAAAAAATTGCTGCTCTTTGGAAAGAATTAGAGATCGATTCATTAGATAAGCTGAAAGTGGCTTGCGAGGAAAATAAAGTTCAAACTTTAAAAGGTTTTGCTGCTAAAACCGAAGCAAAAATTCTTCAACAAGTCGATTTCTTGAAGGAAAATAAAAAGCGTTTACATTATGCTAAAGCTGAAAAGTTTGCTGAAGTAATTGTCGCTTTCTTAGAAGAAAAAGGGATCAAAAATAGCCTTGCAGGTGAGTTATCACTGAAACGAGAAGTCGTCGATACATTATCATTTACTGTAGTTGCTGAAAGTTCTTCTCAATTGAAAACATCACTTTCGGAGTTCAATCAATTGATATTGGACGAGGCAAAATCTTCCCCACTTACTGTTCGAGGTGAATTAGTAGAAACAGGTACTTCGGTCGAATTCTTTGTCTGTAGAGAAGAGGAATTCATCAAAATTGCCTTCCAAAAATCTGCTGCTCCAGAACACCTTTCTTTAAGAGGAAGTGCTGATTATCCAACATTAAGAGACGTACTGAACAAGACGGAATATTCGTCTATTGAAGATATTTATAAGAATGCAGGACTTCCGGTCTTCCCTGTTGAATTGAGAGAAGGAGAGGAGTATGTCGGCGATTTCATTAAGAATGGAATTCCGACTTTAGTAGAAGATGAAGATCTAAAAGGAAGCTTGCACAATCACTCGGATTATTCTGACGGGCAGAATACATTAAGAGAGATGGCTGAATACTTGAAAGCAAAAGGATATGAGTATTTAGGTATTTCAGATCACTCGAAGACTGCTTTTTACGCTAACGGTCTTTCTGTGGAACGTATCGAACAGCAACACAAAGAAATTGATGCTTTAAATAAAGAATTGGCTCCTTTCAAAATCTTTAAAGGGATTGAATCTGATATCTTAAATGATGGTCGATTGGATTATGATGATGATGTTTTGGCTACATTCGATTTTGTGGTTTCGTCGATTCACTCTCCATTAACGATGGATAAAGCAACAGCAACAGCTCGTTTGATTAAGGCCATAGAACATCCTGCGACCACTATACTTGGTCATCCAACAGGACGACTTCTTTTACGTAGAGAAGGTTACCCTATCGATCATAAAGCAGTAATTGATGCTTGTGCTAAACATGGAGTGATTATCGAGATCAACTCTAGTCCATGGCGATTGGATTTGGATTGGAGATGGGCGAAGTATGCTTTAGATCAAGGCGTAAAATTATCGCTTAATCCAGATGCACACGCCGTAGAAGGGTATGCTGATATGCACTATGGATTATTAGTTGGTAGAAAAGCCGGTCTAACCAAAGAAATGACCCTCAATGCCATGAGTTTGGAAGAGATAGAAACCTATTTCAAATCAAGAAAAAAATAGAGTTGATTTTCATTCAATTCAAAAAGAATAGTAACAATTCAAGAAAATAAGTATCGAATAAACTCGGTACTTATTTTTTTTGTTGCAGGGTTAGTTAAAGCGAACCCAAAGATGAAAACCACTGAAAGCCTTTTTTATCAAATACCAAAACCATTAATATCTCTAACTGTCTTTATCACAGTATTGCCTTTCTTGTTACATTACTCAGAAATTGATTTAGGTAAAGAGTTAGATATTATAGAAAGTCAAATTATTCCAGCGACACATTTTGGTTTTTTATCCTTCATGTTATTGAGGTGGTCCTCTATCACCTTACTATTTATAACATGCTGTTTGGCCTATATACATTGTCATTATTCGCATTCAGCTAGTTCAGCAATTGTTGGATATAGTTTTTTCGCCATTGGCCTACTAAAAATCTCACAACTATTACTCATTAATAATTTTGATGTATTCGGTGTAGAACTCATCAAAAATCAAGTACTTATTTCCACAATTTTTGAAGGAAACATATTATTAGTTTCACTAATTTCCATAATGATCATTCAAAATGATAAAGAGGGGAACAAAACAAAATATCTTCAATATTACATCGGTGGGAGTTTTATTTTTATCAGTATTTTAATTGTAGGAACGACCGATTATATATTTAGTTTAATTGATTGGGTTAATGAAAGAGCATCAATTTACCTTCTAACATTTATGCCTATTATTCTTAACTTGGTTTTATTTGGAGCATTCATGATTAAGTTTTTAGAACATACTAAAAGCTACCTTTTACAGATGCTATTTTGGAGTATTTTACCTCTTTCAGTAGCTCAATTACATATTTTCTATGGTAGTACCGAACTATTTGATGCTCATTTTAATATCTCTCAATTTCTTTTAACCGTTTCTTTTGTACTTCCCTTTGTTGGCTTACTCATGGACTATATTGAAATGTTCAAAACAGAGAAACGAAAAACCACTGAATTAATTCTGATTCAACAAGACCTAAAAAGTAAAAATCATGAATTAGAACAATTTGCATATACCACCTCACATGATTTGCAAGAACCTTTAAGGAGTATTACAAGTTTAACAGAGTTACTTAAAAGTACTTATAAAGACCAATTTGATCATAATGGTAATCAGATGCTGGATTATATTCATTCTTCAGCTGATCGGATGATTAATTTAATTAAAGCACTACTCGAGTATTCAAAAATTGGGAGAAACAGGACTTTATCCAACATCGACTGTGATCAAATGATGACCGATGTTTTACAAGACCTTCGTATCTCTTTAAGTGAATCAAATGCTAAAATTAGATTCAATAATTTACCTGTTATCAGAGGGTACGAAATAGAATTGAGATTACTATTTCAAAATTTGATTACCAATGCAATTAAATTCAAAAGGCCTGATGTTAATCCTGTCGTCACCATCTCTTCTATTCACATGGCCGGAGAATGGATGTTTGCTTTTCAGGACAATGGAATTGGTATTAAGAAAGAACATCTCGAAAATATATTTATCATTTTCAATAGACTTCATTCCAAAAGTGAATATGAGGGATCTGGAATTGGTTTAGCCCATTGTCAGAAAATTGTCGATTTGCATCATGGTAGTATTTGGGTAGAATCCGATAGTGAATTTGGGTCTACTTTTTACTTTACGATTTTAGAGAAAATTCCCGAGATAGAGTAGAGCTATTGACATAAAGTATTAATATAAAAGAAGAGGTGACCTTATTATTGATAAAGTCACCTCTTCTTCATTAAATATCTATAGAATTACTCAGCAGCTTTCTCAGATGCTTCTTTGTCTTCTTTTTTATCTTCTAATGACTCTGGGTAGAACTCAACTAGTTTGTTGTACCAAGTCACTAATTTTTTGATATCTGAAGTGTAGATTCTATCTGAATCCCAGTTAGGAAGAACTGCGAAAATGAAGTCTTCTAAAGACTCTTCAGATTTAGTATCAACATCTAGTTTCTCTGTACCAAATTTTTCTTTTACTGAAGCGAATACTTCTTCCAATGGCACTGACTCTTCCGCTTGACCAGTAACATACATAGAGATCTCTTTCAAGATAGAGATTCTTTGGCTTGCACTTACAATTGTTTTCTTAGGCTTAGCTTCCAAAGTTTCAACGATTACACCAGTACGTGATGGTTTTAATACTTTGTATAAACCTGGCTTACCTGCAATTGCAGCAATGTCTTTTAAGTTCATGTTATAATTTTTATTATTTAGAACATGTTTGAAGTCAATGGTATTGAACGATCAAACATGATCTTTTGATTTATAATCAAATTATCTCAAAAATTGTTTGAAATAACTTATTGATAATAGACTTTTTTATGCGTGAAAAAAACGCTTCGCAATTTAATAAATGAAGTGATTTAATATCAAAAATATATCGTTTTTAATACTTAAAGGATGAATTTATTCTATAATTAACACTTTAAATTATAGTTCTACCAAAGTATTTAAAACAAAAAACCTGTGGAGATTGCTCTCCACAGGTATATACATTTTGGCTTTGTAGTCTTGTCATAGGCTCTTTGATTACTGAAGCGTAATTTCTAGAGCTAGACCACGAAGTTCGTGAACCAATACGTTGAATGATTCTGGAACATTCGGGTTAGGCATATTGTCACCTTTAACAATTGCCTCGTATGCTTTCGCACGTCCTTGAACGTCGTCAGACTTCACAGTTAAGATTTCACGAAGTACATTAGCTGCACCGAATGCCTCTAATGCCCAAACTTCCATCTCACCGAAACGCTGACCACCGAATTGTGCCTTACCACCTAGAGGTTGTTGAGTAATCAACGAGTAAGGACCAATAGAACGGGCGTGCATTTTGTCATCTACTAAGTGACCTAGTTTCAGCATGTACATTACACCAACAGATACTCTTTGGTGGAATGGCTCACCTGTTAAACCATCGTATAATTGAGCACGACCATAATCAGGAAGACCAGCCTCTTTCAATTCCGCTACTACTTCTTCTTCAGAAGCACCATCGAAGATTGGAGTGGCATATTTTCTACCCATTTTCAAACCAGCCCATCCAAGAACTGTTTCGTAAATCTGACCGATGTTCATACGAGAAGGTACACCTAGTGGGTTCAAACAGATGTCCATTGGAGTACCGTCTTCCAAGAATGGCATATCCTCTTCAGGTACGATCTTCGCAACAACACCCTTGTTACCGTGACGACCGGCCATCTTATCACCTACTTTCAATTTACGACGCTTAGCGATGTAAACTTTAGCAAGTTTCACGATACCAGTTGGTAATTCGTCACCCACTTCTAATGTAAATCTATCACGCTTGAAGTAACCTGTTACTTCGTTACGAGCATTTACATAGTTCTTCACTGTAGATCTTACCAATTCGTTTACACGAGCATCATCAGTCCAGTTATCCAAGATAAGGTCACCTAAAAGGTTCGCTTCTTCAGCAACTGCATACGATGAGTCATCACGGAATGGGTTCTCACCAGGGAAGATGTTTTCAGAGATATTTGCTTCAGAGAAAGTAACTCCTGCACTCATTACCTCTTGACCAAACTTGTGTTTCACACCTTGACAAGTCATACCGTCAAGAAGTTCCACCAATTTAGCCATCATTCTATTTTCTAAGCCTTTCAAGTCGCGAGAGTATTGTTTTTTCAATAGCTCTACTTCTTTCTTAGCCTTAGCACGTAATTCTTTGTCTTTCTTAGGACGAGCGAATAAACGTGTATCGATTACTGTACCGATCAATGATGGAGAAGCTTTTAATGATGCATCTTTTACATCACCTGCTTTATCACCGAAGATCGCACGTAATAATTTTTCTTCTGGAGTTGGATCAGATTCTCCTTTTGGAGTAATCTTACCAATAAGGATGTCGCCAGGACGAACACGTGAACCAACACGGATAATACCGTTTTCGTCCAAGTTCTTCACTGCTTCTTCACCAACGTTAGGGATTTCAGAAGTTAATTCTTCTTCACCACGTTTAGTGTCACGTACTTCCAATTCGTGCTCTACAATGTGTAATGATGTGTAAACATCGTTACGTACAACACGCTCAGAGATTACGATTGCATCCTCAAAGTTATAACCTTGCCAAGGCATGAAGGCTACTAGTAAGTTTTTACCAATTGCCAATTCGCCATTTTCTGTAGAGTAACCTTCTGAAAGAACATCACCTTTAGAAACACGTTGTCCTTTCTTCACGATTGGACGCATGTTCATACAAGTATCTTGGTTCGTTCTACGGAACTTGATCAAGTTATGGCTCTTCACTTCTGATTCGAAAGAAGCTAACCACTCATCATCCGAGTGATCGTAACGAACGTTGATTGAATTAGCATCAACAGAATCGATTACACCATCTTTTTCAGCAAGAACAACTGTACGAGAGTCAATGGCTACGTTTCTTTCCAAACCAGTACCTACGATTGGAGCTTCAGGCTTCAATAATGGCACTGCTTGACGCTGCATGTTTGATCCCATCAAGGCACGGTTGGCATCATCATGCTCTAAGAAAGGAATCATTGATGCGGCAATCGATACAATTTGGTTAGGAGCAACGTCCATGTAGTCAATTTCCTCTGGAGTCTTTAATGGGAAGTCACCTTCGTAACGAACTTTTACAAATTCTTCTTCGAAACGGTTATTCTCATCAAGATCAGTTTTCGCTTGTGCGATAAATTTCTCATCTTCCTCCTCTGCTGAGATATAAGTAACGTTAGCGTCCTCAATATCAACAACACCGTTAGTTACTTTACGGTAAGGAGTTTCGATGAAGCCCATATTGTTTACTTTCGCATATACAGTTAATGACGAAATCAAACCAATGTTTGGACCTTCTGGTGTCTCAATAGTACAAAGACGACCATAGTGAGTGTAGTGAACGTCACGAACCTCGAAACCTGCACGCTCTCTTGAAAGACCACCTGGTCCTAATGCTGAGATACGACGCTTGTGCGTAACCTCTGCAAGAGGGTTAGTTTGGTCCATGAACTGAGATAGCTGGTTGGTACCGAAGAACGAGTTAATTACTGATGATAACGTACGAGCATTTACCAAGTCAACTGGCTTAAAGTCTTCGTTATCACGAACGTTCATACGCTCTTTGATTGTACGTGCCATACGCGCTAAACCAACACCGAATTGTGAGTACAATTGCTCACCTACAGTACGGATACGACGGTTTGACAAGTGGTCAATATCATCGACAACAGCTTTTGAGTTGATCAAGTGGATCAAGTGCTTGATGATTTTGACAATATCTTCTTTTGTCAGCACACGGATGTCCATGCTCGTCTCTGTCTTCAACTTACGGTTAAGTTTGTAACGACCAACTTCACCTAAGTCATAACGTTTGTCAGAGAAGAATAAGTTTTGGATAATATCACGTGCAGTCTGATCATCAGGAGCCTCAGTGTTACGAAGTTGACGGTAGATTTGGTGAACCGCTTCCTTCTCTGAGTTTGAATTATCTTTAGATAACGTATCGAAGATGATACGGAAATCGTTGATGTTGATATCTTTTCTGTGAACGATTACTGAACCAACGCCAGAATCTTCGATCATTTCAAGATCTTCTTCTGAGATGATGTGGTCACGCTCTAAGATTACATCGTTACGATCAATTGATACTACTTCACCTGTATCTTCATCTACGAAGTCTTCTGTCCATGTTTTCAATACACGAGCAGCCAATGTTCTGTTCTCTAAAGAAGCTAAGTTTTCTTTAGATACTGAGATCTCCTCTGATAACTCGAATAAATCCAAGATATCTTTATCCGATCCATAACCGATCGAACGAAGAAGCATTGTTACAGGGAATTTTTTCTTACGGTCGATATAAGCATACATCACGTTATTCACGTCAGTTGCAAATTCGATCCATGATCCTTTGAAAGGAATTACTCTTGCAGAGTAAAGTTTCGTACCGTTTGTGTGTTTTGATTGTGCAAAGAAAACACCAGGAGATCTGTGAAGTTGAGAAACGATTACACGTTCCGCACCATTTACTACAAATGATCCTCTTCTTGTCATATAAGGAATGTTACCCAAGAACACATCTTGTTCAATGGTTTCAAAATCCTCATTATCTTCATCGCTACACGAAAGCTTTAATTTTGCTTTTAAAGGTACACTAAAAGTCAAACCTCTTTCTACACACTCGTCAACCGTATATTTCGGTGGATCAATTGTGTAATCGATGAATTCCAATAAGAAGTTTTCACGAGAATCCGTAATAGGGAAATTCTCCATGAATACTTTGTACAAACCTTCGTCTTCTCTCAACTCCGGAGGAGTATCGATTTGGAAGAAGTTATGGAATGACTTAAACTGTACGTCTAGAAAATCTGGATAATCTAGAACTCTCTTTGCTTTCGCAAAATTCTTTCTACCGTTCTTGAATGTTGCCAAGGTGGTTTTCTTTTTAAGTTTCAAAACTATCTGTTACAATAAATTGATTATAAAAGCCGTATATAACCTATGTAACAGGGGCGCAAAATGTATTTTACTTGCTTGTAAAAGTGTCTTTTTATGCAATTAAAAGAATATATTTTACATGCAACTTGCAAATATAGATAAAAGTTACTAAAGTCATACCTTTTACCCTATTAGTTTTACGAATAATTTTAAATAAGTAAAATAAAGTCAATGAGATGTGAGCATTTTTACAAAATCCTCGGTATCGTAATTGGCAATACCTGTATGTTTAAAGATGATCTCTCCATTCTTATCAAATACAAAGGTGGTGGGGATACTTCTTGTTTGAAAAACGGAAGGAGTTGAAGTTATTTCTTGATAAACGGGAAAGGTAAATTTCTTTCTTTTCATAAACTCACCCACATTTTCAGGCTTTTCATCCACACTCAACATCACAAAAACTATATCCTCATTGTCTTTTAGTTTTTGATACAATCCCTCAATGCTTGGCATTTCTGCTACACAAGGAGGGCACCATGTTGCCCAAACATTTAAAAATACCGTTTTCCCTTTAAACTCTTCAAGGTTTACTTTTTCTCCAGTAGTATAATCTTGCAGCATCCATTTATAGTCTGTACTTCCATATCTACCTCTCTCTTCTGTATCGGCATCTGCGTTTCTTAATCCGGTAGCTAATGTTAACCGTTGTATAAATCCAAATACTTCAACATGTAAGCCTGTAAAATACAACACACCAAATACACTTACGATTATACCCCAGGATTTAAGTTCCTTAATAATTTTTTGTTTGTTCATAAATTAGATTGTTATCTATTTCTGGTAAAAATATTTTTGATTGACTTTATAATTAGTCTTTAGTATTTATTAATCATGACATATTACTGTAAAAAGAAAAACCCCTACAAAAGTAGAGGTTTCAAATATCATTCTATGTGATGACTGTTACTTAACAATCACTACTATTGAGGATCTTGAGTAATTACAGGCATTTCTGCAAGAATCTGAGTTTTCAAGAAATTATTCACCAATTCGTTTAATTGAACAAAACGAGCCACTGTTTTAGGTGATAATTGCTTTTTCATCATCTTGATGTATTTCTTTTTCAGTTTCAAATTTTTAGCTTGAATCTCTAAAGTGTTATCTACAATCGTTGTTGCTTCCTCGTCAGTGATACCATCTGTATCATTAATTAGAGACTTAAACAATTGTGTTCTTTCTCTTACTAATTCTTGGGAAGCCAATTCGTATTCATCATACAATGCCCAAAAAGTACCTGCTTCTTCTAAAGAAAGATTCATGTTTTCTGTAAAGAAGATTCTCTTTTCAGTTTTGATCACTGTCTTGATTGTCTCAGCATCAATGTTTTGTGCTTGTGAAGCGAAAACAAATCCAAAAAATAGTAAGAAAGAAATGAATAACTTTTTCATAATATCAAATAAAAATTCATCCTGACATTACAGTTAATGTCAGGATGATATCAAAAATCTTTTTTTTTAGTAAACTAAACCAATGTTGAATCCAACGTAAGAGTGATCTATAGAGTTACCTGCTTTAAATGCATGGTTATATCTTACACTAAACAACATATTTAATGAAGAACTCACATCAGCAATAACACCTACTTCAGGAGCTACACCAAAATGCCAATTCTTTTCAACAATGGCCCATTGACCAAATTCTGTTCTTTGGTTTATATAATAGGTACCCACACCTACACCTGCATAAGGGTTTAAGATACCGTCTTTATTGAAGTAATAATGTGCATGTCCTAGAATAGGAACAATGTTCATTGTACGGTATTGTTTACCATCTGCAATTACACCATCACCAACATATCGGTCTTCTGATTTGTCATATAAAACATTCCAGTTTACTGAGAAGCCAAAAGACACAGGAGTTGTAGTTAAATGGTGTCTCCACTCAAGACCCATACCTCTACCACTAAATGCACCTACGTAATCACTAGTTTCTCCAACAGGTAATCCCATTTGGTAAGTGATCATAAATTCTGTTTGTGCTGAAGCTGTATATCCTACCAATGCAAAAATTAAGGATACGATAAATTTTTTCATGATTAAATTTCTTTTTGATGATGAGTATTAATTATCAGATCCTGATTTTGCTGTGTTATATTGATCGAATAAAACGCTAATTCCTTCATTAACTAAAGGAACATTGTTAGAACGAGATAAAACAGAGTTCAATGCTCCCTGCCAACCTAAAATTAAAGTAAAGTCTTGTTCATCAGGCTTACCTTCGTTTTCTGCAATAGTCTTTTTAACATCAACGAAATCTACTAAGATTGTTCCGTTGCTGTAAGAATAATAGGTGTAACCACCACCGTAGCCTGGGTAACCCCAACCTGGGTAACCTGGATAACCCCATCCCGGGTAACCTGGATAAATTGGAGGGTTCCAAATAGCTCCTGATTGTTGAACAGCAATTTGTGTTAAATAGATGTACAAATCTGCACTGTTTTCTGCTGTTGGAGTTGTGATTTTTGACAAGCCTAATTTATTCTGCAATAAATCATCCGTGTTATTAATGATAATGGCTTGCTCTGGTTGTGTTAACACATCAGATGAGTTACCAACAATAGCCATAGAATCAGTAAACAGATAATAGGTCTTGTAACCTTGCAAATCTTCTTGGGAAGAAAACTGAGAAACTGCAATATCCAAATCGCTTGTATATTCCGCTCCACCTGGGTAACAGCTTTGAAGCAAAGCAAGCATAGTGAAGAATGCAGCTATCTTAGAAATAAGATTTTTCATGATTAAAAAATGAGTTATATAAATGTTAATATTAGCAAATATAAATGGATTATATCAAATAGAAATATTTTAAGATGATTATTTTAAAAAATTGAATAAATAGCCTCCTATTACTATTTTTGTGATACAAAACAGTCTGTAATTACATTGAAAAAATTATTAGTTTCCCTTGCTGTTCTTATCGTTATTGCCCTAGTGCTAATAGGTAGAATAGACCGTACCCCCATACATTCTACCGAAGAGTATAAGGTAACCATGGATAACGTCCATGAAACAGTAAAAAAATTAAATAAAGCTATACCTTCTCAAGACACACTACTTGTAGGCTGGTCTTCAGAATGTATTATCCCTAAAGGTGAACCTTTACCACTGGCTGGCTATGGATTTAGAGGTCCATACAGAATGGTAAGAGATTCCTTGTACGCAAGGGCTTTTTCTTTTGATGATGGCATAAGAGAATCTATTGTACTTACTTTAGATTTAATGATTTTTCCTATTGAGGTAAGAAAACGTTTAGAGACAAAACTAAATACGATTGGCTTAACGACAGATGATGTGATGTTTTCTGCTACTCATACGCATAATGGTATGGGAGGATTTGATCCAAGTGCTATAGGAAATGCTGCTATGGGATTATTCTCGGAAGTGGGTACTAATAAAATTACAGAGGCCTCTTTTAAAGCTATTGTAGAAGCACGAAAACATAAAAGTAAAGGGAGCGTTGGGTTCTTAAAATCTGAATCGCCAGAATGGGTGAATAATAGAATTGTACACAATGGTCGGAAGGAGAATTCTATTCGTGGAATAAAAATCACGAGAGAAGATGGTAAAAATGCAGCTATTGTTACATACAATGCTCACCCAACCAATATTGAAATGAACTATTGGATTCTTTCTAGAGATTACCCTGGTGCATGGGTTAGTTACTTAGAAGCCTCAGATAAAATTGATTTTGCCGCTTTCTGTGCTGGTATGGTAGCAAGTCACGGTCCTGCAGACCCAAATCATAATCATGATTGTTTCTCTAGATTAGAAAATATGGGTAAAGTTTTATCAGATTCTATCTTGAATATATGGGATAAAACTCCAACTCAAGCTGTAGTTAACACTATCATCCAAAAAACGCCTATTGATTTTCGTCCCTCACAAGTACGTATAGAAAAGCATTTAAAAGTAAGAGATTGGGTATTTCGTTCCGCTTCTGGCGGTTTAGAAGGTGATATCACTTTACTGAAATTAGGAAACATCAATTGGTTTGCTTCACCTTCTGATATATCGGGTGAAATTGCTATTGATTATGAATATGATAAGCTGGTAAAACAAAAAAATGAACACTTTATGCTGACAAGTTTTAACGGTAACTATGTTGGTTACATCACTTGCGATGCATATTATGATACGCTTGAAAGCTTCGAAATTCGCGAAATGAACTGGGTAGGACCGGAATATGGGGCATATTTTGGTGATATTATTAAAGAATTGATAGAAAATTAATTTTTCATTTGTACCAATAACATTATTGGCTTAAATTAGCTTCATAAAATAAAGAACAGTCCGACACCGATTCCTTCTGGTGACGACTATAAAAGAAGATAGCTTCATATCTCACACCTTATTTTTATAAATTCTTCTGAAAAAGTATTTCATACGCGACAGCCACAAAACTGTCATCATTAATTTTTATGTATACAAGAAAGCTACTAGAGGCTAGATTGCTATCCGAATTAAAGGATATTGCAGAAAGTCTTGGCATGAAAAATTTCAGTAACCTTCGCAAGAAAGAGTTAATTGAAAGAATAGAGAAGCATGTCAATGCTACTTCCGAGAAAAAATCTCCGGAAGGATCTGCTGCACCTGCCCCTGAAACAAAACAGCCAGCAGCCCCTGCCTCTAACGATAAAGAGACTACTCAAAAAACTGCTCCATCTACCCCTTCAGATAAAGCACCTGAAAAAAGGTTAACAAGACGCAAACAACAAAGTCAGCCAGCCCAAAGAGTGAAAAGAGAGAATGTTAAGAAAACGCCTCCGCCTCAAAAAGCTGGTAATAAGAAAAAGAAGAAAGGGGGGAATCAACAACAACAACACGTTCAAGTAACCCACGACGATATTATGTCGATGGAAGAAATCGATTTAGGTATTGATGCATTCGACGATTTGCCTGATTTCGATATGTTCTTGGATGATGACAATGATGAAGGGCTACCAACCTTAGAGCAAGAAAAAGAAACAGCAAGTCAACAAAAAGCACTTGAACCTAAAAAAGAACAACCTAAAGTTTCTGTAAAAGATTTTGATGGTGTAATCGATAGCGAAGGTGTCTTGGAAATTATGTCTGATGGATTCGGTTTCCTAAGATCATCTGATTATAATTATTTGGCTGGACCTGACGATATTTATGTTTCTCCATCTCAAATTAAATTATTTGGACTAAAGACAGGTGATACTGTAAAAGGTAGTATCCGTCCTCCAAAAGATGGTGAAAAATATTTTGCCTTATTAAAAGTAGATACCGTAAACGGTAAAACTACTGAGGAAATTAGAGACCGTATTCCTTTTGAATACTTAACTCCATTGTTCCCTCAAGACCAATTACACTTATCTACAAAACCTCAAATATATTCTACACGTATCCTTGATCTTTTTGCTCCTATTGGTAAAGGTCAACGTGGTATGATTGTAGCACAGCCTAAAACTGGTAAAACAGTACTTCTTAAAGAAGTGGCCAATGCAATTGCACAAAACCACCCTGAATGTTATTTGATTATCCTTCTAATTGACGAACGTCCGGAAGAGGTAACAGACATGCAGCGTAGTGTAAATGCAGAAGTTATTGCTTCAACTTTCGACGAAACTGCCGACAAACACGTTAAGGTTTCTTCGTTAGTACTTGAAAAAGCAAAGAGAATGGTAGAATGTTCTCATGATGTAGTCATTCTATTGGACTCGATTACTCGTTTGGCTAGAGCATACAACACAGTGGCTCCTTCATCGGGTAAAATCCTTTCTGGTGGTGTGGATGCAAACGCTTTACACAAACCAAAAAGATTCTTTGGTGCAGCTCGTAACGTAGAAAACGGTGGTTCTTTAACTATTATTTCTACTGCCCTAATTGATACCGGTTCTAAAATGGACGAAGTTATCTTTGAAGAATTCAAAGGTACAGGTAACATGGAACTTCAATTGGATAGAAAGCTGGCGAACAAGCGTGTTTACCCTGCTATTGATATTCCAATGTCGGGTACTCGTAGAGAAGATATGTTGATGGATAAAGATACATTACAACGTGTATGGATTATGCGTAGAATGATGTCTGATATGAAATCGACTGAAGCCATGGAATTCTTACAAAGTAATATGAGAGGTACTCGTTCTAATGAAGATTTCTTGATCTCCATGAATAAATAGTATTTCTAAAATATACGCTATGAAAAGCCGAAGTGATGTTTTATTACTTCGGCTTTTTTCTTACCTTAAATCTTGAGTTTGATTTAGGTAAAAATATTTTTCTTTGAACCCCAATTTAAACTCTATTCAATCGACTTGATATACACCTAAGTTGAAGAAATTTTTAAGCAACCAATTTTTTAATTAGCAGTTGATGTAAATGAACATTATTACATCCAAAATATATTATTACTTACCAGAGAAAAGCATATTCACTAAGATTTTTCAGGTACTCAGCAAGAATAATCCTACTTGGCTTATCTTCTTTTTTGCCTTTGAAGGAGCTTCTGTTGCTATTGCCTTTTCTACCGCCTATTCCTTTTTATTTAGTGAAAGAGCAGTAGATACTTTACCTTACATTTTCATTTTTTCTGGATTAAGTATTATGGCTCTAGCCAGAGTAACTGCTTATTTAGAAAGAAGAATGAGGCAAGAACACCTCAATACTTTTTATGGTGTTTTAAAAATTTTATTTCAACTCCTCATTTGGTATTTAAGTTTTGATCGACCCGAGTTCTTAAGTATAATTTTACTTGTGATGTCGGTCAAGATCATCATCTTCTTAGAAGATAGTACCTATTGGTCAGTTTCTGAAAATACCTTCACCACATCAGAAAATCGCACTTATTTTGAGAAAGCAAAATCCATCAAACTATTCTCTAAATTAGCCGGATTTATATTTGCCATTGTGATTAGTAAGGTATTAAGTCCATCATCTATTGCTTTTATTGGCGTACTATTGTCCGTATTTAGTGGCTGGAGTGTATGGCAGATTTTTACCTCAAAAAATTGTGAGGAACATTTAAAAGGGTATCATAGGGAAATTACAAGACCATCAAGAAAATACACTCCAGAAAGCTTTTGGATCTTTGGAATCACCAATCCTTATATTTTTAAAATTGGTATTCTTACCCTTAGTATTTCTTGTGTTTGGGCGATTATTGAATACTTTTTCATGATCGACTTAAGGATGACTGTTTACTCTCCTGCAAAAGGGATAATGGTTTTAGGTTTAATTCTGATTATAGCTTATGCTATTGTTTCTATCGTTCAACCTTATTTTACCACGAGAAAATTACAAGATATTGGTATCAAAAAATTATTACATACTCCACCTATAGTACTTTTAGTAGTTACCATTATCACTTACTTGTTATTAAGACTTCACCCTACAGAAATACCAATTCTTCTTTCCTTAATCGCCATTGCTTTTATTTTTACTAGAAATATTATTTTCACTACTGTTCAATCATCGATTTTACGACCAATAAAGAGAAAACATAGAGGTTTTTCTTATGGAATTATTCGAGGCTTCTTTGGTGCTTCCGGACTTTTCCTTTCAGGTGTTTTATTGTGGATATTGGATATCAATAATTCCTCTGAAGAAAGCATGTCTATTGTATGGTTATTAATTGGTTTACTGCTTTCGTGGTGGATTATGGCCAAATTGGTTTCCAGAGATTATCGAGTGATTATTCGCCGTGCTTTCCTTCTTAGAGATATGGAAAGCTACGAAATTGCTACACATGACAAAGAAGTCAACCGTCTATTAAATTCTAAGTTGATGTCAAAAATGCCTGAGGATATTATCTATGCCTTGGAAGCTAATACGATCATCAACCCTAAGAAAAATGAGACGATTGTGTTACATATGCTTCGTCACCCTGATGCAGCTATTCGATATTTTTCTATAGAATTTGGTGAAAACAATATGACAGATAAAATACAATCTGCTATTGAACACCTTGCTAAGGAAGAAATAGATCCTCTAGTACGAAAGAAAGCAATTGTCGTTACTTGTAAATATAAACCTGATTTTATCAAGGATATTATTGATTTGATAGATCATAAAGATGCAGAGGTAAGAAAGGGTGCTTTGTATGGTTTATTATCATCAAAAGATAACGACATGAGGGATATTGCCCTCAATTTTATCAAAAATACCATTGACTCCGACGATGTTTTCCAAGCGATGTTAGCCTTGGAGGTATTAGCAAAAACATCACCTAAAGATAGTGAACCTTATATCTTAAATGCCTTACTAAGTGATGATAAGGTGAGGGTAAAAGGAGCCATAAAGATTACAAGCATTGTAAAAAGTCCAATGCACATTCCTATTCTTATTTCACTTTTAAAAGACAATAAGTTTAATGATACTATTCTTCGCTCTCTAATAAATTATGGTGAAGAGTGTCTGAATGTGATCGAAAATGAGCTTTTCGTCAACAAAAGAAGGGAAGAGATTTATTTGATTACTTTATGTAAAGTGATGGGTAAAATTAAATCTCCTAAATCTTTTGAGATTCTTTGGCAATTGGTAGAATACCCTTGGCCTTTGATGAGAATGGCGGCATATAATGCATTGAAAAGGTTAAAGTATTCTCCTGAAAGTAAAAGTGATTTTGACCTTTTATTTAAGCTTTTAGAACGTTTCTTCTCGAACTACTATTGGGTATGTAATGCCATTTACGTATTAAACCACGAAAAGCCTGTTCGACAATTAATGATCAAAGCTTTGGAAGATGAACTGAAGCTGATTGAGGAGAAAATTAGAATCATTCAGGAATTTCTGATTGCCGGAATAGAATCTCAACTGTATACCGATACTTCTGTAACAGAATTTGATAGAAACAACTCTTTAGAAACTTTAATGAGGAACGCAGAAACCGAAAAGAATCTGTGGAAATCATTACCTCCGTCTATCTATCAAAAACTGATGATCGTACTTGGTTATTACAGTTTGGAAGTAAAAATGCAGAAGCTTGGAGATTATTATACGGCCAATTTGGTCGATCCATTGAGTATCACTTTAGGGATTATCCGACCATTCTCCTACAATCGACCTCTATTTAATACTTGGACTAAAATTACAGCTTTAATTAGTGTGAGAGACACTATGTCGCCAAGTTTATTAAAGTTTATAGGTCAGATTTTAAATAAAGACGAATTACGATTAATTGAACCTGCGGCGATAGGTTTAAAAAGAATATTAGACTACCAAGATCTTCCATTGGAAAAAACATTGGATGAGATGGTATCAGAAGAGAAAAAAGAATTGATTATGGGTATTTTAAGTGAAGGAACGAAGCCTTTATTGGAACTAGAAAAAGTAATCTTACTAAAATCGACCAACCTATTCAGAGAAGTACCTGAACATGTTTTGGTGGATATTGCCAGTATCACTCACGAAATTCGAGTCCCACGAGATAAAAGTATTTTCAGAAAAGGAGAGGAGAGTAGAGAGATGTACATTATTTATGAAGGGGAAGTTCGTCTTCATGATGGTGTATCTACTTATGCCAACCTTATCAATAGAGATTTCTTTGGCGATTTAAGTATTTTAGATTCATCACCAAGAACACTTTCTGCCACAACCACAAAAGACTCGGTTCTTCTAAGAATTGAACAAGACGATTTCCTTGCCTTGATGGGGTATAGAAGAAGTTTGATGGTCGGTATCATGAAAGTATTGGGGCAACGAATTCGTAAAAACGAAAAGTCTTCTTCGTTTACTAAAGAGAAAATATAAATTCATATCTCTAATTTTATACAAACTATTTTTTAATTAAACTAAAATCAATTGAACACATCAGCAATTACTTCAGAGCAAACGAGCAATAAAGCTGGGATTTTTAATGCTTTAACTATGCTATTAAACGGTATAGGGTATTTTGGATTTCGATCTTTCTTAGTCTTATATATGACAAGTGAGGTAATGAACTTAAGTCGTGTAGAAGCTTTTTATATTTATGGTATTTTTACTGTAGGACTTTTTTCTACACAATTTATTGGGGGACTACTTGGAGACCTAGTAATAGGTAGTAAAAATGCTATTATTTTTGGAATAGTACTACAAGGTTTAGGAATCCTAACTCTTTGTTTAAACTCTACAACAGGATTATTTATTGGTCTTGGAATTTTCTGTATTGGTAATGGATTTTATAGACCTAATTTTTTAAGTAATTACTTTAAATATTATTTAGGCAACTCCCAAAAAATGGATGCGGCTTTTCTTGGACTTTCAGTAGTTACAATTATTGGTTCATTAATAGGTGTTCTTATTGCAGGTAGAATAATAGATAGTTTTAGTTATACAATAAGTTTTATAATTACTGCTTTTTTTGTACTACTTTCTATTCTGCCAATAGCAATTGTAAAAGAAGCTGAAATTTCTACAAAGCATATTCAAAAAGGTCAATTACCGAAAAGAATTCTTGCTATATTTGGTATACTATGTTTAAGTATAATTTATTGGCTCGTTTTTCAATATTTCAGTAAAACAACTTACCCCGTATTTAGTTCTCAAGGAATTGTTCAAATAGGTAGCACATTTTCAAATACTCTGTTTTTAATTGCGTTCATTATTGCATGTTTTATTTATGTAAAATCAAAATATAAATTAGGCATTGGTTGTCTACTATTTCTTAGTATACCTATTATTTTTATTGTTTTAAACTTGAATAATCTTCAAGATATATCTACGAATATTTTTATACTATTTTCTTTTCTATTCGCTTTGGTTGAAGTATTAATTATGCCAACCGCAAACGTTTTAATAGCTAGGTATGGACATCCTAAATTTTTAGGTATACTTTTTAGTCTTCTTGCTTTGACTCATTTATGGGTAATGAAAATGGTTGAATTATTCTTTTAAAAAATTTAGATGGTATAAAAAAGAGCGATGTTTAACTCAATAAACATCGCTCTTTTTATTTCTTTTATAGCTTGCTTTTACTCTGCAATCTTATCTGTGATCAGTTTTTCAGCATCTTTTAAAGCTACTTCTAAAACTTCGTTGATAAGGCGCACATCAAACTCATCGCCGTAAGGCATTTCTTCTGCTGCTTTTGCCACACGCTCTTTGATGGCTTCTTCAGAATCTGTTGCACGACCTCTTAAACGCTCTTCCAAGCATTCCACATTTGGTGGACAAACAAACACTGATAGTGCTTTTTCTTGAAAGTATTTTTTAAGATTAATGCCTCCAATAACATCCACATCTAGAACAACGTGTTTGCCAAGACTCCAAATTCTTTCGATTTCACTTTTCAAGGTACCATAGAATAGTCCCTCGTATACTTCCTCATATTCTACAAACTCATCGTTTTGAATACGACTTTTAAAATCATCAGCCGATATGAAGTAGTAATCTTCAGCGTGCTTTTCTTCCCCTCTCGGGTTACGTGTAGTCGCGGAAATTGAAAAAGTCAATTCTGGGAAAACACTTAGTAGATGTCTAACGACGGTGGTTTTACCTGATCCAGATGGTGCGGAAAAGATAAATACTTTGCCTGATTTCATGCTTAAACGTGCAAATTTTTAGATTTAAGTGCACAAAGATAAGGACTTATAATTGTGAATACTCACTTAGTTTGCTTTCTTTTGAGAATATCCCATCTTTTTTGCATAACTCTCTAGTTTTTCCTTAAGTAAATTTCTAGCTCTGTGTAATCTACTTCTTACGGTTCCAATAGGAATATCCAATATTTTAGACATTTCTTCGTAGGTAAATCCCTCAAGATCACATAGAATGATAACAATTCTAAAGTCAACCGCTAAAGCATTTAAAGCAGTCGTTACTTCATCGCCAATTCTATATTTAGAATTATCCTGACGCATTCCAGAAACAACAGCGGGATCATTTTTTTCGCCATTATATATTGTTTCTACTTCTTGATAGTCAATTTTAGACGGTTCCTTACTTTTTCTTCGGTATTCATTAATAAAACTATTCTTTAAAATTCTGAATAGCCAAGCTTTCGCATTCGTTCCTTCCTCGAAAGAGTCGATAAAACGATACGATTTCATATAAGTATCTTGTACTAAATCTTTAGCATCTTCATCATCGCCTGTTAAACGATAGGCAAAACTGTACATTGAATCTGTATGTGGAGCAAACTCACGGTCAAAAACTTCCATGCGTTCCTCAGTAGATAATGTCTTTTTTGTAGTCTCACTCATAGCATTGAGAGTTAATTAAAAGAACTAACTTTGTAGCTCCTTTTTTGAGTTGAAAAAGGGTTAAATTAATGCATAGATTAAGTGTCACATCTATAGATTTAGGCTATGCATTATAGATTTACAGGAATATTTAAGTAATCACTTTTTGCTAATTTGAAAAGATCCTCACCTTTTCATCAAGCTTAAATAAATTAGGTTTTTCAATATACGAATTGCGCAACGTTAAAACGTAATTTCGTAATGTATTGATAATGATATTATTATGATTGTACAAAGAATAAAGAAAATTGTTATAAGTGGGAACTCTTTTTTAAAGGATTTTGGCATTGGTATCCAAATATTGCCCATTCTTAAGAAGTACAATGAAAATTTGGAAATTATTTGGTTGGGAACAGAAGCTCAAAAAAGTATAGCTGAGCACATTTCCTTAATCAATACATTTATAACGGAAGCAGATTCCAAATTATTAGAACAATCGGATGCCCTTCTTCTTTTATCAGAAAATAACGAGTTAAGTAAACAAGCACGTGATTTAAAAATTGAAAATCGAATCGGAGGAAAGTATTCTTGGAGGTACAATCGAAGACTCACCAAAGCCATTGATTTATCAAAATCAACCGCACTTTTAGAAGCCTATTTCCAGTTACTCACAGCATTTGATATTCCTTTAGAGGAATGTTATACTTCTACTAATATTATCGAGGCTCCTGAACAATTCTTCAGGGGAGTGTTTAAAAAAGAAGAAAAGAATTTTTTATTCTATCCATATAGAGACGAAGAACACAGGGCTTGGCCAGGGATCCGTTATTTCGAAATCATCGAAGCTTTGCCTAAATACGAAAATAATTACATTGTTGCAGGTACAGAAATGGAAGGCAAAGCTTTAAAACTCACATCTCCTGAATTATTTAGAGCACCATCTGTAAAAGATTACACCGAAATTGAAGACTTGGAGGAAGGACTCGCTCTAATCGCTAAAGCTGATCAATTGATTACCTATAATAACGATATGGCTCATTTTGCTTATGCGATGGGAGTGAAGGTCTTGGTTATTTCCGCTGCTACAGATATTTTTTATCTACACAATGATCTTCAAAAAATAGTCACCAACGATGCTTCTTGCATTAAATGTGTGGGTGATAAAGCTTGTGAGTGTATGAAAAAATTGAAAGCAAATGATGTGTTAGAGGCGATCAACTAAATTATAGTTTAATTATAAACTCTGTCTTCTGTTTGTCTGAGGTCACTTGTAAACTTCCGTGATGTACACGAACGATATGTTTACTTAAACTCAGACCAATTCCATCTCCCTTTTCTTTGGTCGTAAAGAAGGGAACAAAGATGTGTTTTAATTCTTCTTCACCTATTTCAGGGCCATTGTTGGCAATTCGAATAGACAAGTGGTCTTCTTTTTGAATTTTGATCTTCATCTTAGGATTATCCACATTTTGAAGTGCTTCCACACCATTTTTAAGGATATTATGCACACATTGTCCAATTAAAATGGGATCAAAACTGTGTGATATTACTGAGTTATTCACATTCTTCACTTCAATGTGAATATCTTTTTGTTTTAGTCGCTCAGCTACCTTTTCAACCTGCTGATTGATGAACATTTCCACATCCACTTCTTCTTTTTTAGGCTGTGGCAACTTGGTAATCGATCGATACGTGTTGGTAAAATGCATCAACTGTTCTGCCTGTTGATGAATCACCTTTAAACTCTTCGCATTGGTATCGAGCATTTTTTGTGTTACCTGCTCTAATTGCACAGAATTCCCGTTTTCACCTTCAAATGACATCAATAAACCATCAGAAAGTGAGATAATTGGCGTCATTCCATTCATAATTTCGTGGGTAAGCACACGAATCAACTTATTGTAAGAAGCATATTCTTTATCGTCCAACTCTGTGGATAAGTCTTGTAAAGTAAGCAATGTGATTTGTTGATCTTCCTTCTGAAGCTTTTTCACCTTAAGTACCTTATTCGATTGTGGAAGTTGATAAGAATTTTCCAATTCCGCCTTTTCTAAGACTTTTTGATCAATCGCCGTCTTTGATAATAACTGATTCACATGTGTGAGTGTTGATAACTTCACTTTTTCCTTAAAAGCCGAGTTGATATGAAGGATATGTCCCTGCTCATCGAAAGTACAAATGCCCACTTCCAACTGTTCAATCAACCAAAACAAGTAATTCTCCTGCTTCAAACTTTCCTTCTTGATACGTGCAAAAGAGGTATACAGCTTTTCTAAACGATGTTGATAATGTGCATTAAATAACTTAAAGTTCTTCGAATGCAGAAAACCTAAATCCTCATTGCCTATGGCTTCTACCATCAACAATCCTTTATCAATGATCTTTTTGATAGTGGTCAGTTGATAAGTCAGTAAAAGCCCTGCCAAAATTCCGAAAGTTATCAACAAGTTGATGGAATTTTGATAATGCATCATCAGTCCTCCCAAGATAATTAAGAGAATTCCACTAATGCCAAGAAGGATGTATCCAGATGTTTTCATAGATCATTTGATAAAAATTGAGGCTTAATCCAATCCCAATTTCTTCATTTTATTATAAAGTGTTTGTCTAGTAATTCCCAATTCTTCTGCCGCTGCACTCACATTCTTTGGATGTTTTTGCATGGCTTTCTTAATCAATACCTCTTCCATTTTCACCATATTGAGGGTTTGCACAGAAGTATTTTCTGAAGCGGTAGTCATAAGAAGATCATCAGAAATTGTATCGGAATCGGAAAGAATTACGGCTCTTTCGATGGTGTGCTGAAGTTCCCTCACGTTTCCGGGCCAATGATAGGCTTTTAGTTTATCCTCTGCTTTTTGTGAAAATGAAAGTGTTCCTTTTTCGTATTTCTTCGCCAAAATATCTTTGAAATGATTGGCCAACACAATCACATCATCGTCTCTTTCTCTCAATGGAGGAACTTCAATTTGAATGGTATTGATTCTATACAACAAATCCTGACGAAACTCTTCGTCTTCGACCATTTTAAAAAGATTCTTATTGGTCGCCGATATTAAACGGATATCCACAGGGATGACTTTATTTCCACCTACTTTTGTGATCTGACGGTTTTGTAAAGCAGCCAATAATTTCGCTTGTAAAGAGAAAGATAAGTTTCCAATCTCATCCAAAAACAAGCTTCCTTTATTCGCTAACTCAAATTTTCCTATTCTATCCTGATGTGCATCGGTAAATGCACCTTTCACATGACCGAATAATTCACTTTCAAAAAGGGTTTCAGAAACAGCACCCATATCCACTTCTACTAAACTTTCTTTCTGTCTCTTGGATAAGTGATGCACCGCTTTGGCCACCAATTCCTTTCCCGTTCCGTTTTCTCCCGTAATCAGAATATTGGTATCTGTTTTAGCTACTTTTTCAATCAAGGACATCATGTTCTTGATGCTTTGAGATTCCCCAATAATATCTGGAAATACTTCTGTCGACTTCAATGCTTCCGCTTTTTCTTTCAACTGCTTCACTTCATTTTTAGAAATACTCAACTGAAGTGCTGATTTTAAAGTAGCCAACAACTTTCTATTGTCCCATGGTTTAAGAATAAAGTCGGTTGCCCCAAGTTTTAAAGCATCTACCGCTAATTCCACATGACCATAAGCCGTCATCATGACAACAGATATTTGAGGATACGTTTCTTTGATTTTTTTCAGCCAACGGATACCTTCTCTTCCGGTGTTTAGTCCAGGAGAAAAGTTCATATCCAAAAGCACTATATGATAGGTTTCCGTAGCCAATGTTCCCATTATATTTAAAGGATCAGCCAAGCAAGTGATGTTATCAAAATGTGGTTCCAGAATTATTTCTAAAGTCGAATGAACCGCTAAGTTGTCATCTATAATTAAAATATTGCTCATTTAGTTGTTGGTTAGTTTTCTCATACTGATGATCAGAATCGGAGGAAATTTAGTAAAGGGACCACCTACTTCTTTTTCAAAAGTAGGTTCGATGCAGGCATCCACCACCAATCCATTTTTTGCTCCTAAGTTGATGTAATAACTTATCGGCCGATGAAAGTAAAACTGATCTTCTTTTTGTTCTGAGACCGCCTTACCTTTTGATGTACTCGCATCAATATATCCTTTCATCAAGATATTTTCTTCATTGGTCACCTCCATAAACTCAGAGTTGAAACATGGGTGCTGTATAGAAAAAACAAAATGCCCATCGTCTTTCATCAAATAATTGATTTTGGAAAAGAAAGTCTCCACTTCTGGAACATCCATAAAGACCATGTTCGACACAATTCCATGGTATTTTTTATCTGTCAGCTGAATCAAATCAGCTTCAAAAGTCATGTCTAATACATGGTAATCGATATTATCGCTTGAATACTTTTTAGATAACTCAATATTCGTTTCTGAGAAGTCGAATGCTGTTACTTTCACTCCTTTATTGGCCATTCTTCTGGAGAAAATGCCATTCCCACAACCTGCATCCAATAGAAACTGACCTTCCTTTAAGTTCAAAAGTCGCTCTGTTTCCGGAGCGATGAGTTGTAAGTGCCAATCGTTCCCAAACTCACCCATGGCTTTATCCCATTCGCCTGCATTGGTGTTCCAGATCTCTTTATTTTCTTGATTTACGTTTTTCATGGAGTTATTTAGGTTGGTGGATAATTCAAATTAAGGGAGTTGATGTAAAATTTAAAGCATCAGTGTAAAAAATTTTTACACCTTACTGTGAAAAACTTTTACATGACATCATCAATAAAACCACATAACTACTTGATAATTAATAAAATAATCAATTTAGATTGATTTTGTAGTCTATCATCATCAAATACTTAAATAAATTAAATGATAATGAAAAAGATATTTCTAATCTTACTATTAGGTGTAATAGTAAAACTACAAGCACAGACCACTTCAACACATTCTAAAGAAATTGATGCTTATGTTCAGTTCTTAGAAACACAAAATACATCTGCTAAAGACTACATTCTTCAACTTTTCGATAATAAGGATATGGTGCTGTTGTGTGAACGCCTTCATCCTGAATTGACTCAATACGATATGATTTTGGAAGTATTGAAAGACAAAAGATTTTCTGATGAAATTGGACAGGTCTTTATTGAAACAAGTGGAAGAGATCAGGAGGGGAACATCAAAAAGTATTTGAACGAGGAAATGTCTAACCAAGAGGCAGAGGATTTGTTGATGTACATATGCAGAAATAATAGCTTACACCCGGTATGGAATTATTACTGTTTCTATTACTTTTTGAAGGAAGTCAGAAACATCAATCAATCTTTACCTAATGATCAGAAGATTCAAATTTATCCATCCGATTTATCTGTGAAGTGGGCCGAATTGGATAAAGAAAGTTATGCAAGTGAGGTGTCTTCTAAGTTTCCTAACCGTGATGAAATCATGGCCAACTATATCATTAAGAAATTTGATGCGATTAAAGAAAGCACATCAAAAAGAAAAAAGACGTTGGTGATCATGAATTATAGACATGCTTTTTCACATCAATTTATGTATCCAAACAATGAAAAGCCTAATAATGTTGGACGCTTTTTGATGGATCATTATGGAGATAAAATGGCCAATGTATTTATTAATTCTTTTTGTATAGATGATGAATTATCAGATTCCACTTTTGCATTAAGTAATATTCAAGATGGCAAGTGGGATGCTGCTTTTAAAGTGCTAGGAAAAGATAATATCGGTTTTAGCTTTGAAAATAATGTCTTTGGAAAAGATCATTTTGATTATTGGAAATTCACTCCACACGACTTTAATTATGAAGATGTTTTTGATGGCATGGTGTATTATCATCCTACTTCTGAATATAAAATTATGTTAGGAGTTCCTCATTTAGTGGACGATGCTTTCTTTAAAGAAGTAAAAAGAAGGGATCTAATGGTAAACAAACCACGCCCAGATAAAGAAATCTGGGAAATGAGCACTCCGAAAAATCGTTTGGATATGTTTTATTCAGACAGTTTGCAAATGAATATCGATCAGTGGTTAAAATAGGATATAAAAATACCCCATCGAAAGTGATGGGGTATACTTAATTTGACACTTATGTATAGTATTCTTAGTTATAATTAAATCTTACTCTAGAAGAAGCATCCTTTTTAAAATCTGTTATTCCTGGCTGACTAATGTAAACTTTAGCAGTATCATTAGCCGTACCAATCACTTCTTTTACACTACCATAACTCTTAAAACTAGAATTATTGATCTCTATTTTCAGATGATTCAAAGGTGTATTGGAATAGAAATCCGAATTGTTTTTAACAGATATATTCAAGTATTCTAAAGAATGATCTTCTTTTGAGAAAATATTCATTTTCGACTGATCCAATTTGATATTAAATGATGAGGCAGAAGAATTATATATATCTATATGCGCCTTTTTAAGTTCAAAATTCATAGTCTTAGAAGGAAATTTCATTTCTACATATCGAACTTTTGATACTAACTCCTCAGGTAAAGGAGATAAAACCAAAGTATCTCCTTGAGTGATAAAAGGCAGATTAATTTTCTCTTCACCTTTTTCTAAACCAACGACAAATTCAAACTTTTCTCCCGCTTTTGCATTCAGTTTATAATTTGTTTTGCTCATTAAAACATAACCATAAGATGGACCACTGATCGTAAAATTATTATTGTTGGGTTCAGGTTTCCCTCTAGCCACTGAAACTATAGCACCTGAAATAATAAATAGTGTAACACTACTGAAAAGAGAGATTAAGAATATATTACTTTTTTTCATGATATAAGTCTTTTAGATAGTTTTGAAGTTCATCGAAGGTAATGCCCAACTTGAGGGCATGATCTACTGTTTCGGGTAGAACTTCATTGAGAAATTCGGCTTGCTTATTTTTTACAATGGTTGCTTTGGCACCTTGGCTTACAAAGTATCCTTTTCCCCTTTGGGTATAAATAATTCCTTCTTGTTGTAAAACCGCATACGCCTTTATTGTTGTATTGGGATTTACCCCAACAATACCTGCTAACTCACGTGTGGATGGAATTTTACCTTCCTCCGCGTATTCTCCTTCCATTATTTTATCTTTTACATCATCACCGATTTGGGTGAAAATGCTTTTTGTATTTTTAAATTCCATCCTACAACTCTTTTTCCGTCAACTTCAAATAACTACTGTAAATCAATCCCACATTGGCAACAATTAGATAGAATATCATAAACTTGATTGCCGCTTCTGGAGATGAAAAGAAGAACATCGGGTGATCGTTTGTTACAAATTCACCAACTCCCATTTTTTCAAAAATGAGATAAACCAAAAACCCATTAAAACTCATAAATGCAGCCACAAATAATACTGTTTTAATCAAAGGCCATTTTGTAAAAACTGAATTTCCTGTGAATATCAAATTCATTGTACTTAAAGGCATTAAGACAATCATTACTGTTAATAATTTTTTGAGGTGAATTTCTTTTTCTACACCCTGAAAAATTTCATTGTATAAACTTGATATCCAATCCAATCCTATGTATCCAATTTCAGGGTTAATCAATTTATGTATTTCACCTTCCACCATATAGGCAAACAAGATCAATATAGGTAAAATGACAATTCCCACAATTACTGTTGATAAGTATTCGAAAAAGAATTTTTCAAATTGAGAAACTGGAAAAGTAAGAAATGTGATCAGTTTCTTTTGTGATCGAAAGGCTTTGAAAGCTCTATTCACAACAACGATTCCTAATACAACATAAGCAAACACAAAAAGAGCTGTAATATCACCTGCTGTAATAGGTTGGTCGTTGGCAGCACGTATTATGTATAACCCAATAATCATTACTGAGATAATGGCGGTGATACCGTAATACAATAGCTGTTTATTATAAGTGAATTCTAAAGAAATATATTTTCCGAAACGCTGGGGGTTAAATAGATTATTCATATTAGATAAATTTTTTATAGTCGTTGATTAAAGCATTAAAGAAGAGTTCTAGATCTACCTGAGTATCTTCCTGATCTTGTTTTGGAGCGATCGTTTTATAACCTCCCAACACCTGTTCGGCATATAACGTATCTGCCACTTTAATCTGAGGCACTTTTAGGAAATCGTATTTTTGAGTCAAATCAAAAATAGATTCGTTATAAATCACGCCTCCTTTATCTAATACTATCAGATGATCGATAATGGTATCGATATCTTTTACCTGATGCGTTGAAATCATGATCAATTGGTCTTCTTCGAAATGACCAGCCATGATTTTTCTAAAAATAGATTTCGATGGAATATCCAAGCCATTTGTTGGTTCATCCATTAGAATTAACTCTGCTTTTGTCGCCAAAGAAAAAGCAATAATGACTTTCTTCTTTTGTCCATAAGACAAATTATTCAGATTGAGTTCTGCATTCAATTCGAACTTACCTAATAATTCACCCATTAATCCTTTATCGAATCTAGGATAGAATACAGAGGTACTTTCTACAAAACTTTTGATGGAGATGGGTGGAAGTTCGAATTCTTCTGGAACCAAAAAGAGTTTGGAAAGGAAAGAAGGTCGTCTTTTAAAAGGAGTTTCTTCCAAGACATTTATACTTCCGTCATTAGGTTGTAATAAACCACTTAGAAGTTTAAATAAGGTACTTTTACCAGCACCATTCTTTCCAAGAAGACCAACAATTTTACCTGTTTCAAGCTCTAGGTTTAGTTGGTCGATGATAGTCGCTTTTTTAGAGTAACTAAATTGAAGATTATTAATTGACACCATAATATGTATAGTTGTTTTTAAGTGCACTAGTTATATAGTGCACTGTAAAAGTGGTGTAAATAAATTAATATTCCAAATATATTCTCTATTTTTTATCTGACTCACTTTAAGGAGAGTAGTCAAATACGATTTAATTTTTTGGATCATCATCAAATAATAAGGGTGGGTGATAAGCGTAAAATATTTTGACATGTTAGTGTATAATTTTTTTACACATTACCATCTACATTAAAACTTAATTAATTGTATATCAACTAATTAATTAGAATAGATCACTTTTTCGATATCTATTGGTATCACATCAAGAATTAAAATGAAAAAGTGGACTTACATACTATTATTTATTTCGATATCATCGACTGTTTTAGCCCAAGACAATTGGCAGCTTAACGACTGTATCAACTATGCTTTAGATCATAACCTTGATATTATTCAGAGTACTTTGGAGGTAAAGAATAGCGACATCAATGTGAAAGAGGCGAAGTGGAAATATGCACCTAGTTTTAGTGGAAACATCAATGGAAACTTTAATGCAGGACGTTCTATTGACCCAAATACCAACGGATATATCAACAATCAGTTCTACAATAATTTTGGAAACTTGAACATGAACTTCACGGTATTTCAGGGTTTTAAATTGAAAAACGAAATGCAGTTTCAGAAGTATCAACAACAGGCTGCTCAATACAATTTGCAGAATGCACAAGAGCAATTGGTCTTCGAGATTATGCAGGCTTATTACGATGTAGAGTACTTTTTTGAATTATGGAAGATTGCTCAAGATCAAATCGAATTATCAGAAAAGATTGTGGATAGAGCAACTATTCAGAAAGAAGTTGGGCTAAAAGCTGAAGCTGATGTTGCCGAAATGAATGCTCAGTTAGAGAAAGAAAGGTTGTTGTCCATTCAAGCTTTCAACAATATGATGGAGGCAAAAGCAAATCTTATCAACAAAATGAATTTTGAGGAGAGTATGGAAGCTTTACATCTGACGTTTACTAACACTGTTCACAAAGTTCGTGATTTTGGAAGTGCAGAGGATCTTTTTTCAAGTTTTCAGCTGACTTCTTCACAAATCCAATCCCAATATTTGATTTTGAAAAGTAGTGAGAAGCAATTGTTGGCAACTAAAGCAAATTATGTCCCTCAGATCACTATGAATGCATCATTAAACACGGGTTATTCACAAACTAACCGAGACCCTGAGAATAACATCATTCCTTATAGCGATCAGTTAAGTAATAATCTAAATCAGACAGTGGGGTTTAGTGTGTTCATTCCCATTTTTCAACAAAATACGGTTCGACTTAATGTACAACGTGCAAAGCTGAATCGTTTACAGGCCGACAATCAATTGCAAAAAATTAGAACGGAAACGAAACGAATTGTAGGAAACGATTTAAGAGAATGGAAAGCTTTAAAAGCGGAAATCACACAAGGAGAAAAAGTAAAAAATTCTACTGTTGTGGCCTACGATGTGGCGCTACAAAAATATGAGGAGGGACTCATCGATATCATCAATTTATTAACGGTAAAACAAAAGCTAGGACAAGCTGAATTGGATCTTTTACTCGCTCGTTTGAAGTGTCAAACCAAAGAGAGATTACTGATGTTTTATCAAGGAGACAAATTCTGGCTTTAATAAAAAAACTATGGATACTGTAATTCAAGAAAAGAAAAAGATAAAAGGAAAACACATTCAGATCATCGGTGTAGTGGCTATTGTTATTGCCGGCATCAGTTATTTGATGCTATCTGTGAGTGGTTCTTCAAAAATAATAATAGATAAAAATAAGCTTCAGATTTCGGAAGTGAAGCAGGAGAAATTTCATGATTACATCAACTCTAAAGGAAAAGTTCAGCCCAAACAAACCATCTATTTAGATGCTGTTGAAGGAGGTAGAGTGAAAGAAATTGTCGCAGAAGAAGGCAGTAAAGTGATGAAAGGTGAGGTGATTATTGAACTCGAAAATAACGAGCTGTATCAACAAATTTTGAACAGTGAAGTAGCCCTGGCAGAGAAAGAAAACTACTTAAGAAACACGCGCATCTCATTTAGAAATGATATGATTCAGTCCAAGAAAAATATGCTGGATAGCGATTATCAATTAAAAAGGGCGAAGAGAAATTATGAGCAACAACACCGTTTATTAATCAAAGGTTTGGTGCCTGAGGAGGACTTTATTAAGGCCAAAGAAGATTATGAATATCAGGAAAGCATGTTGGAGATCAATTGGCTGAAATTAAAGAACGACTCTTTGTTACAAGTCACCACGATGCAGACCTTGGAAGAGGATCTGATAAAGATGAGAGAAACGCTAAAATTAGTAAGATCTCGACTAGATCATTTAAAAGTAAAAGCAACTACCAATGCTCATTTAGGTACTTTAAATGCAGAGATTGGTCAGTCGATACAACAAGGCCAACATTTAGGTATTCTATATGATCTTTCTGATGCTAAAATTATTGCTGATATCGATGAACGTTACATCAGTAAAGTGAAAAAAGGGTTAAAAGCAGTTTTTCAGTACCAAAATCAAAATTATTCTCTGATAATTGACCGAGTTTATCCGGAGGTAAAGGATGCTGTGTTTAAAGTGGAACTGCAATTCGAAAACGAAAAACCAAAAGCACTAAGGACAGGACAAACCACTTATGTAAAAATCAATTTGGACGATCCGGTTGATGCCCTCACCATTAAAAAAGGAAATTTCTATAGTGAGACCGCTGGCCGATGGGTATATGTGGTATCAGAAGATGGTACTTATGCCGAAAAAAGAGAGATCCGAATTGGTGCTCAAAATGCTTCTAAATATCAGATTACAAAAGGTTTAAAAGCAGGAGAGAAGGTAATTATTTCGAAATATGAACAATTAGGAGGCTATGACAAGGTAGTCTTTGAATAAAAAAATTAAATTATAATATAATTAGCTATTATGATCAAGTTAGAAGAAATCAACAAGTACTTCCAAACAGAAGAAGTACAAACACAAGCATTAAAGAAAGTCAATTTACATGTGAAAGAAGGGGAGTTTATTGCCATTATGGGACCTTCGGGCTGTGGTAAATCTACTTTACTTAACGTGATTGGTCTTTTGGAAAGTCCTTCTTCGGGTAGTTATCAATTGGATGGGAAGGAAGTAGCAGATTACAAAGAATCTCAGCGTACCAACCTTAGAAAAGGGAATATCGGGTTCGTTTTTCAAAACTTCCATTTGATCAATCAATTAACCGTTTCAGAAAATGTGATGCTGCCTTTGGCTTATCTTGATTTAAGTAAATCAGATAGAAAAAAGAAGGTGGAAGATGTCTTGGATCGTTTAAAAATTAGCCATAGAAGAAATCATTATCCACAACAATTATCGGGTGGTCAGCAACAAAGAGTCGGTATTTGCAGAGCGGTAGTTGCCCAACCTAAACTGATATTGGCCGATGAACCTACAGGTAACTTGGACTCAAAAAATGGTCAGGAAGTAATGGAATTGCTGACCGAACTGAACCGTCAGGGAGCAACAATTGTGATGGTGACCCACTCGCAGAGAGATGCCAATTATGCACATCGTGTAATTTCTCTTTTGGATGGAGAAATAGTGACTGAAGTAGAAAACGAAATTGATTTATTCTAACCCCTCTTCCGATCATGTACAAACTATATCTTTCGCTAGCGATCAGAAACCTGATCAAAAATTATCAAAATACCATCATCAATTTATTGGGATTGAGTTTGGGGTTGGCGAGTGCGTTGTTTGTTTTTCTGTTCTATCAATCCGAAAGTAACTTTGATAATTTTTTCGATGAGGACATTTATAGAATGAATTATGAAATGTCCGTTTCTGGTGGTAATAGTCTTTTCACACCACTTTGTTCCTATCCACACGGAGTGAATTATCAGGAAAAATTTGATAATGTAACTGACTATGCCACAGTTTATAGGCAACATAACATCTCTTATTTCTACTTTAAGAACGAAAAAATAGACAATGTTAAGGCAATTGCAGCTGAAAATAATTATTTCCAATTTTTCAATATTCCTTTATTAGAAGGAAATGAAAAAACGGTATTGAATGATAAAAAAGATGTTCTTCTTTCTGCATCTTTTGCTAAGAAATATTTCGGGAACATCCCTGTAATTGGACAAGAAGTAGAATTTAAAAATGATACTTTCATCGTTAAAGGCATCTTTCAGGATCTTCCTATTAATAGTCATGTTCAATATGATATTATCTATTCTATTAATTCGTTGAAATCGAAGTTGCATACATTTTATCTTTGGGAAGGTGTCAATATTTTCAACTTGTATTTAAAGTTCCAGCATCAAGAAGAAATTCCATCCACTTTAGCACAAATCAATCAACTATTATCGGTAAAGTTTAGTCCATTTGGAATTAATAATAAGGCCACTATTCAGCATATAAAAGAGATTCATTTCGATGAAAGCGGACTCAGTTATAACTATGTGAAATCACGTTCTTATGAGAGTTTTCTAATTATCATAGTAGTGGGAATTACGATACTGTCACTTGCACTTTTTAATTTTATAGTATTATACAGTGTTCAAAAAGATAAGGAGATCACGTCGCTTACACTAATGAAAATATTTGGTGCACATCAAAAAGATTTGATTCGATCGACCTGTTTAGAAATAAGCTTATTGTTGTTAGTAGCTACAGGTATTTCCTTTATTTTCCTTTATGGAATGTTACCTTTTCTCAACGAACAATTAAATGCGGTTGTCAGCTTGAGACAGTATTTAAAGGACATAGTTATTTTCTATTTTATTATCGGTATTCTTCTAACAATTTCACTTAGTTACCTTTCTTTAAGGAGAGTAAGCAAAGTTTCTTTAGCAAAAAGTTTAAGTGGACAAACTCAACTGTTTTCATCAAAAAATAGAACTGAAAAAGGACTCTTAGTTATACAGTTTTTGATTGTGTTTTCTATCGTTTCCATAGGCATAACAATCTATCAACAATATCAACATTTACTTATTTCTGATTATGGATTTGACTACAGCAATACATTGGTTTTGAAACTCAATTCGAATGATAAAATCTCAAATCAAAAGTTGGAAAACTTTAAAGAAGAAATTAAAAAAATTGCTGATGTTGATGATATAATGCTTTCCAATGAAATGATCGGATTAGGAGAAGGGAAAAATAGTTCAAGTATTTTTGTGATTACGGTTGGAGCATCTAAAAAAGAAGAATTAGCTAACATTTTACATGCTGATGATAACCATCTTGATTTCTTTAATATACAGCTCAAAGAAGGAAGATTATTTGATAAAAATAAGCAGCTATCCACTCAACAATGTATCGTAAATGAAGCATTCAAAAAGTTTGATGGATGGGATGGTATAGGTACAAAAGTGGTACTTGGTGATGAAACTTTTGAGGTAGTTGGTATTCTTCAACCTTTATCAATTAATAGTTTAATAGAAGAAACAGGCCCTCTATTATTAACGACAAGTGATGAAGATGGATGGGATAGATATTATGTAAATATCAAATACAACTCAGATAATCCTATTGGTCTTGTTGAACAATTAGAGGACTTATGGGAGCAGTACTTTCCAAATATCCGATCAGAAATTCTATTCTACGATCAGGAATTGCAACAAAACTATGCGGCTATTCAAGGACAACAAAAAGCAGGAAGTTTCTTTGGTATTATTTCTTTACTTATAGCCACTAGTGGCTTGTGGGGAATTACACGATTCTCTGTTCTACAACGCAAAAAGGAAATGAGTATCCGCAAAGTAAACGGTGCTTCGAGGCTAGATATTTTAATGCTTTTCAATAAAGATTACCTGCAGTGGATCTTGTTGGCATTTCTCATTTCTTTACCTATTTCCCACTACTTCTGTACCCAGTGGCTATCAAATTTTCCCGATCGCATTGAGATTAACTTTTTGATTTGGGGTACACTAGCCTTTGGTATTCTTCTGATGTCGATTTCTACCATCACTTTAATCTGTTGGAAAGTAGTCAACATCAATCCATCTAAGATTTTAAGAGACTTATAGTTATGTATAATATATATCTATCACTGGCGATCAGAAATCTGATCAAAAATTATCAAAATACCATCATCAATTTATTGGGATTGAGTTTGGGGTTGGCGAGTGCATTATTCATCTTCCTTTTCTTCCACTTAGAAACCAATTTTGATAACTTCTATAAGGACAATATTTATAGAATTACACACAAAAGGGTGTTTTATGATAACACCGCCTATTCAGCACAAGCCTATTATCCTGAAGGAGGAACGTTTTTAGATAAGATCGAAAACATCAACGAGATGTTCATGATGAGCAATCCGAGTCAGATGCCGATTTACCTTTTGAATGAAAGACATGAAGAAGTGAATACAGCTGTGGGATCTGCAAATTATCTAAAGTTCTTTAATATAGAATTGATTAGAGGAAATGCTGAAAAAGTGCTTCAAACCAAGACGAGTGCTGTTATTTCAGAGTCGTTTTCTAAGAAAGTTTTTGGTAATAATGATCCTATTGGACAGGAATTAGAATTGTATGGAGATAAACTGACAGTACAAGGAATTATTCCAGATCGACCTGCCAATTCCCACATACAATTTGATGTCTTATTGCCAGAAAAGTGGTTAACTGATACAAATAATGCCTATTTAGGTTGGAATGGAGGTTGGACATTTAATGTCTACATCAAATTGTTGCATGAGGATCAGAAAGCAGAAACGATTGCTGCTATGGATAAAATACTGGATGATGTATTTGTTCAAGATTATCTAAGTATGGAGACGTCACTTCAACCTATCGAAAACATACACCTTAATAAAGGATTGGAGTACGATATTGGAAATCCAAGAAGTACAGAAAGCATGTTAATTATTATTTCTGGGGGAATGATCATTTTAGCTTTATCACTTTTAAACTTTGTGGTGTTATACACGGCACAGAAAGATGAAGAAATCCATTCCCTAACTTTAATGAAAATCTATGGTGCACATCATAAAGATTTATGGATATCGACTTGTTTAGAGGTATTCCTGATGGTGAGTTCTGCCATTCTAATTTCCTTACTTGCTTTAAATATCGCTCTGCCGTTTCTTAATCAACAATTATTGACTAGAGTCTATTTAAGTAATTACATTTTCTATATTCTTGCGTTTTATGCCCTCATCGGAATTGCACTGACAATGGTCTTGAGTAGTTTATCTTTAAGGGGTATCAAAAAGACTTCTTTATCGAGAAGCTTAAACGGACAAACTAGTATTTTCTACTCTAAAGGATGGAGTGAAAAGATGGTTTTGGTACTTCAGTTTACCACAGTATTTATATTATCATGCATTGGTATAACGGTATATCAACAACATCGTCATTTACTCACGAAAGACTTGGGTTTTCAACACGAAAATGTGTTTACACTAGATTTATCCACTATTGTTTCATTAGATAAATTAGAAAATTTCAAACAGAAAATATTAAAGAAACCTGGAGTAGAAGTCGTCAGTTTCTCCTCTCAAATGATAGGGCTTGGACTTACTAGAAATGGATTTAGAATTAGCGATAATGATAAACTTGAAATAGTACATTCTTTATATGTGAGTAACGACTTTTTGGAGACTTTTGATATTCCTCTTTTAGAGGGAGAAGAACTTCATGAAAATAAGAAAATAAGTGATTACCAACTATTGGTAAATGAGGCATTTACTAAACTGGAAGGATGGAAAGGACTTGGTACAATTGTACATAGAAATGGAAGAGATTATGAAGTAGTTGGTATTATTCCTTCCATAAAGTTTAATTCTCTTATGTATCAAAGTGGTCCTTTAGTAATTACTACCGCTGCAAAAATTGATGGTTGGGAATTGGATTTTATCAATGTGAGAACATCATCACCTCATCCTTATCAATTAGCCAATGAATTGAATGAAGAGTTCCAAAATGACTTTCCGGATGCCCGATCATATGTGTATTTCTATAATGATGCCATTGCGGTGAATTATCAATATATCAAAGGGCAACAACAAGCTAGCTTATTCTTTGGAGGTATTGCGTTACTTATTGCTGTTTCAGGATTATGGGGAATTACTCGTTTTTCAGTCCTCAAGCGTACAAAGGAAATGAGTATCCGAAGAGTGAATGGGGCATCACGATTGGATGTACTGATGTTGTTCAACAGAACTTATCTGCAATGGATTACATTATCTTTTGTATTGTCTATTCCGGTGGCGTATCACTTAAGTTCAGATTGGATTTCGACCTTTCCCGAGAGAATTGATATTGACTTTATCACTTGGGGAATATTAGGCATTAGTATTTCTATTATAGCTATAGCGACCATCACTTTAATTTGTTGGAAAGTAGTAAATATTAATCCAGCGAAGGTGTTGAGAGATTTATAATTTTGGATAAAAAAAAGTGTTGTCAACATAAAATTTGACAACACTTTCTGAATAAGAAAGGCTTTGCTTACTCTTTTGTATACTCAATTGTAGTTGAAGTAGTAAGTCCTCTCTGATCAGTAACAGTAACTGGAATAGTTCCTTGTCCTGCCGGCAATAATAGTAATGCCGTTTCACTGATCGTTAAAGTATATTCTGTCGCTCCATAGACTTCTTGATAATTTACTCCTAAGAAATCAAATACTGGAGCTGTTGCTTCGCTTGGTTCCTTGGCTAAATCGATATCCCCGAAGTTTAAAGCCGTTAGATTAATGATGAAACTTTCAATTTTATTATCAGCTTTCGCTTTAATATTCACCGCTCCTGTAATCACTCCATTATCGATTCCTGTAACCGTAATTTCAGGTTTAGGGCCTGCTTCAGTTTCATCATCATTTGAACATGATGTGATAAAACCGATAAATAAAAGTGCAAAGAAGTAGGTTAAAAACTTTTTCATAAAGGATGAATTTATGTCAGATTAGGTGACTGAACTTTTTTGAAGAATGTTTATAAAAAATAAACTTATACATATTCTCATGTATAATCAAATTTCAAGCCTTTATGTAACAGAAAGAATTTAATTATAATAGTTAGACAAATAGACGAAAAGCACTCAAGGATTCTTGGGTGTTTTTTTATCTTCCAACATACTTTTCAAACAAACCCTCCAAAATATTTTCTGGATGTTCACACATTCCTGGGTGCACCTTACCACATTGTAATAATGTAGAACGTGTTGCTGTTAACCATCGAAAACGACTTGGAATATCCTGATCACCGATCACTCCACCTTTTTTCCCTTCGCAAACCAATTCCCATGCTTTGAGGTAATCGTACACCTCATCTATAGATATTTCTGGTGAAAATGCATTGAAGAGTGTTTCATCAATATGATATTTCATTTGGATGTACTTCCTGTTCTTACAAAACAAGATCACACCCACATTCATAAACTCCTCTCTTTCTACTTTAGGTACAAAGCGAATGACGGCATACTCGTATACATATTTATCCTCTTGCATCTATCGCTTCTTTAGTTAACTCGTCAATATTTTTAATTCTGATATTCAGAAATTCTTTATACACTTCTCTTCTTTGATCGGGTGTAGTTTCTCCAGTTGGGTCAATTAACCAATCATCAGGCAGCAAATGTACAATTCCTTCGATGATTTCTGGTGTTAATTTTTCTTTTAGGAATGCTTTCGCTTCTTCCAATTTTGTGGCTTTAGCTAATAACACATGATCTTTGATCATCGGGAATTTACGTTTTGCATGTTCTTCCCATCCATCCCAAGAATGATGAAAATACAAGCTTGCACCATGATCTATCACCCATAATGCTTTATTCCAATTCAATAAATTGGTATTTCTATGTGTGCGGTCAATATTGGTAATGATACTGTCTAATAACACTACTTTTGATGCAGCCATAGGATCGGCAATACTTACTAAAGGGTCGTAGGTAATTGCTCCACTTAGGTAACTCATCCCTAAATTTAATCCCTCAGAAAACTTCAATAGGTCTTGAATTTCTTCATCTCCTTCCGATTTACTGAATGTATCAACGAGATGAATAAATACCAATTCAGGCATATTCAATTCGAGTTGCCTTGCTAATTCTCCTCCAATAAGCTCTGCAATTAATGCTTTTACTCCTTGTCCGGCACCTCTGAATTTTATGACATAATCGAAACCATCATCACATTCCACAATAGCAGGAAGGGAACCTCCTTCTCTTAGTGGTGTGACGTATCTCGTCATATTTACCAATCGGATTTCTTTGTTATACATGAATGGGTTGTTTTCTGTGAAGTGATAAAAATAAGGTTTTCTACTGAAGTTGCACAAAGAATAGAAAAGCATTTCCCTTTTTCGATTGATTTATAAGAACTTCCATTCGGGTTTAATAACAGTAATAGAATAGTTTATGTGTTAATTTTAAATGTTTAAAAACGGCTATTGGTATGAACTCACCTCTACCATAGCCGTTATTTTTTTACTAAAACCTATATTATGAAGTTAAACTTCAACCATTACAGTATCATCATTAGTTTTTGTATTGCTTCAATATTTATACTTTTCCCTGAAACAACTGTACAAGCATTAAACTATCTTATCAACTCTGTATTACAAACTTGTGACCGCCTCTTATTATGGACTGTGACTTCCATTCTTATTATTTGTATTGCTATTGGTCTTTCTCCAATTGGTCGACTAAAACTTGGTGAAGGCAAGCCAGAATTCAGTAATTTTTCTTGGGTATCCATGCTTTTTGCTGCGGGTATGGGCAGTGGACTTATCTTTTGGGGAGTGGCAGAACCTGTTTATCATTTACAATCTCCATTAAACCCTGATCAAGATCCTTATGTCGCCTTATCCATCACTAATTTTCATTGGGGATTACAGGCTTGGGGAATATATGCTTTCTCTGGTTTGATTATCGCTTGGTTTGCTTACAACAAAAACCGACAAATGGATATTTCTTCTTCCTTTGGAGTAAAAAAGGGAAATAAACTTTTTTGGGCATTAGATCTATTAGCTGTAATCACCATTCTATTTGGCGTTTCGGGTACATTAGCTAATTCTGTAGCCATTGTTCAAACTGGATTAGTAAGACTTACTGGGATCGATTCTATTTCTGGTTTTTCTTTTAGAGTTATTTTATTGATACTGCTTTCCATTGCATTTATGCTATCATCGGTTAGTGGATTAAAAAAAGGAGTAAAAGTATTAAGCGACTTTAATGTATTACTCACCTTCGTCATTTTAGGCTTTATCTTTTACATTATTAGTCCTCTGCAGGCATTAGATGTTTTCTTTAATTCCCTCATTTCATTTGTAAAAGAACTACCAAGGTTATCAACAAGTATTCCTGATGAAGCACGAGAATGGTCACAAACTTGGACGATTGTTTATTTCCTTTGGTGGGTTTCTTGGGCACCATTTTGTGGTTTATTTATAGCTAGAATTTCAAAAGGTAGAACAATTCGAGAATTTATCTTTAGCATACTTTTCTATCCCACTCTTGTTACCATATTTTGGTTTGCGGTATTTGGTGGAGGTGGTCTATTCTCCGATTATCTTCCAATGTTTAAAGAAGCAATTAATCTAGATTACACCAATGGTATATATATCTTTTTAGAGCAATTACCTCTTGGTGAGATTGTTTCTTATCTATGTATTTTCCTTTTAATTGTATTTGTAATAACCAGTGCTGATTCTGCCATTTTTGTTACGTCTTTATTGACTAAAAATGGAACGACCACCAATAAAATTGTTTGGTCCATTATGTTGATTTTTATTTCAATTGCTTTACTCTACGAAAATAATGTAGATCTCAATAAAGTAATTTCGACAACAGGAGCCATTCCATTTATGATAATACTATTACTTCAAGGAGTCATGTTTTTTAGATCGGTAAAGCAAGATTATAAAGAAAAGAATAAGTAAAATCGAAAAGGTCCACAATGTTATCAATTTCACATTGTGGACCTTTTTAATAAGTTACCCTAAAGATAGAAGGGAGCAATCTATTGTGTTTTTATCTATTAATGATTATCGATTCTGTTTGCAAATATCCATCATTAGAAATCCACCTTAGATGGTACATTCCAGGGCTTAAATGAGCTACTGATATTTGATTTTTTGAAAATAACCATTGAATAGGTTGCTTTACACCGTTAGAATCAAACATTTCAACATCCTTTGTTCCTATATCTAACGTTAGGATATGATTTGAAGGATTTGGATAAATCTTATGTGTACTCGTATTTATTTCATTCGTGGAAGCTATTATTTCTTCTTCCGGGTTATCCACAATTCTTGTTACCGTAGTGTTGGTAACTATTGGATCGTTGAAATCAAAATAAATACTTGCACTATTCAAGATAGAATCGCCTACTAGTAGATCTGTGTAGGGCTGAATTTCATAATAAATAAAACCATGACTATCCGGCTCGTTGGTCACACTATCAACTAGTAGAATATCATTAAAAGTCATGATCAAAGTATTATCCTCTAGTTCTGAAGTCATGGTATGAGATGTAGATTTCATCTCTAACGTAGATAAATCAAGTAATTCGGATAATGTATCTTTTACGATCACAGTAAAAGCGGTATCTGTTCCTGTATTCTGAAAACGGATTCTGTAATCTAAGATCTTTCCTTGTTCTATTTCCGAAATGAAAACTGAATCTACGCCCAATTTATCGTTTGGATCAAAACTTCCTGTAACGGTATAAGAAATCGTATCCGCATTGTTGGCGTAGTTACTTTCTGTAGTAAATGTATTCATATTGACGATCACCGATTCTTCTGTTCCTAAAGTATTCAGAGCAGTTTTTCCATAAATTCTAAATCGCCCTTGTTGACCAGACTGTAATCGACCTACATTAATATTTAAGAAATTTCCGTTAACAAATACATTTTCAATAGCGGGATCAATCTCAAATGAATTGGGAATTGGGAATGTGATAATGGAAGAATCCACTACTTCCGTACCCACATTACCGTAATCAATTATGTATTCCATATCAAAACCAGGACGTGATCTGCTAAATGATGATATGCTTACACTCACATCCTTCATGATTTCGTTGGGCTGTAAGGCAACATCTTGATTTACGATATCAAATGTGTTTCCCAAGTGAACTGTAAAAGTCTGAGGGGTAGCATCAAATAAGTTTGGCGTAATAACAGAAACGGTATAAGTGCCAGTATCAGGTAATGATTTATAATAATTCCCTTCATCATCAGTAAATGTTGAATAATCGCCGGGTTCAAAAAATAACTCTACTCCTTTATACCCAAATTCATCCTCTTCTTTTGTTCCGTTTTTATTGATATCAGAAAATATGTTTCCTTCGATAACCGGATAGTTTTTACATCCTAGAACATTATTTAATCGGTTACAAACATTTGGAGTGAAAGGAACTACACGACTTTCCCATAAAACGATACCCCATTCTGCTTCTGGGATGACGTTAAAACATGAATTTTCATCTTGAATAATAATGTAGTCATACACCTTATTTTCGTCCAGCATTGGAATACATTCATTCAATGACATAAAATCCAACTTAGAGAAATCAATACCCAATGTGGTATAATCAATTGGTGTGTGTGTAATACCTACTCCTTCGAGATTTTTTAGTGTTTCACTTCCGATAACCGTTGTGAGTAATGTGTCATTATTAAAGTTCATGAAACCTAAAGAATCAAGACCTGTAACATTGATAGATTCCAAATGTTGACTCTCTGTAATTATAATTCTTCGTAACTCTTTATTGGCTCTTAAATCCAAGGTTTTTAACAATGATGAGTTAGGGAAATCAATTTCTCTTAATTGAATAGCCGGAGATAAATCCAAAGAATCAATTTTAATTGTGTTGATATACAGATCTTCTAGACTCACTAACCCCGTTAAATCCAAGGTATCAAAAGTATTGGATGGAGAGTTTAAGTTACCACCAATTCTTAACGATTTAAGTTTAGATAACCCAGCCACTTTCAGGTATTCCATTTGATTGGATGAAATAGAAATGGACTCCAAGTTTTTTGCTTGTGAAAAATCTGCAGAATCTATTGGTGAATAGACAAACTTTGCGGTTTTTAATGAGTCTAACTGACCAATATTTACCTTTTTAATACCATAAGTATCTAGTACTTTAAGTTTGGGTAGAACACTAACATCGAGGACTCTATTAAAATATCGGCCCCAATATGTTTCGAAGACTAATGTCTCTAAATTGATAAAAGCTTCTAGGCCTGTTAAACTAGAAATTCCTTCTGCTCTCTCAATTGTTAAAGAGGTTACAGCTTCGGCTTCACTTACTTGAATGATACCGTCTCCACTAGTGTCCACTCCGTTGCCTTTAATTTTTGAAAACAGTTTGTTATCCTCAAAATAGACATCTTGTGCATGAGAAGTTTGGAATATTAAGATCATAACGATCCCAATAAACCATTGAATTGATTTAATATTCATTAGTAGCAATAAAAAATAGTTGAGAAAAAATAAGTTTAAATACTGTTGGTTACTTTGTTAAAAATAACTGTATGACTTCTTAAGCAAATATTTTTCCATTCTGATATTCGATTCATAATCATATGAACTCCGTTGTAAAATGATTAAGTTTGATAATGCATATGAAGATCAATTTCAACAATAGGAGCATCATTTTTACGGGGTTAATCGCACTCATTTTTTTAATCTTCCCTTCCAAAACTATTGATACTTTACAAGTAGTCATCAACTTTTTATTGCATACGCTAGATCGACCGATCTTGTGGTTAGTGAGTTGTATTCTGATGGTTTGTGTTGGAATTGCCATATCGCCTTTGGGCAAGATTAAACTAGGAGATGAACCTCCAGAATTTTCTACTTTCTCTTGGGTAGCGATGTTGTTTGCCGCCGGCATGGGCAGTGGATTAATATTTTGGGGTGTTGCAGAGCCTGTCTATCATTTAAATGCACCGATCAACACTACGCACGATCCAATGCTCGCTTTATCGATTACTAATTTCCATTGGGGTTTACATGCATGGGGAATCTATGCTTTTTCAGGGCTAACCTTTGCTTGGTTTGCCTATAAAAAAGGGAGAGAAATGGATGTTGTCAGTAGCTTAACTAAGAAAAATAATGAGGCTTTTAAGATCTTAAATTTCTTGGGAGTGATCAGTATAATTTTTGGAGTGGCAGGTACACTTGCTAACAGTATTGCTTTAATTCAAAGCGGAATTGAACATTATTTCTCCTCAAGCATAACCACTGGACTTGCATTTAGAATTGTATTGCTTTCTTTACTTACAATGATCTTTACGGTATCATCAATTACTGGTTTGAAAAAAGGAGTGAAGCTATTGAGTGATTTTAATGTAGTATTGGCTCTACTTCTTTTAGGTATCATCTTTTTGATGAACAATCAACTTCAAACAATTCAGCTTTTCCTTTCATCCGTCTTATCTTATCTACAAGAACTTCCTTCCCTATCATTTTTTATTGATGAACCGAATAGACCATGGTCACAATCGTGGAGTATTATCTATTTTTTATGGTGGATTGCTTGGGCACCTTTTACAGGATTATTTATCGCTCGAATATCAAAAGGTCGTTCAATTAGAGAATTTATCTTAAGTATTTTGATATATCCCACTTTAGTGAGTGTACTTTGGTTTGCTGTTTTTGGTGGAAATGCAATGCATAGTCATCAAATAGAAGCCATACAAAGTGCTGTAAACGAAAATTATACATTCGGTCTTTTTACTTATCTCGAACTATTTGATATCGCCCCATTATTAGGTGGAATATGCATATTATTATTAATCACTTTTGTGATCACTAGTGCCGATTCAGCAATTTATGTCACCAGCATGTTGACCAATAACACTTCTAGAATCAATAAAATGACATGGGCGTTGTTACTTTATTCCATTACTATTGGCTTACTCTATCAAAACAATGTAGACCTAAATAAAGTGATTGCCATTTTTGGGGCATTTCCCTTTACACTCATCCTAATCCTACAAGGAATTAGTTTAATGAAGTCTATTATCAGAAATAAGTAAAGTGTAATACTATAAACAGTAGTAAGAAATATTAACGGTAGAATAAATACAGTTTTTCAAAAAATAATGAACTTCGAAAAAATTTTGAAGAATAAAATAAACCTGAAACCTTATTTATTATTCCTTTTATACTGATAAATTTCAACTACCTAATCAATCATGAAAAAATTAATAATCCTCACGCTAATTATTCATTATAGTTCTATTGTTTATGGTCAGTCCGATCATCAACTTGATGCATTGTATAATGTAAAATTCAATCATCAGATAGAATTTGATGATCAAACGTTTACATTAAATGGAAGTGGAAAACATGAAATAAAGATTTTTAAAATTTTTGGCTGTGGATTGTACCTCAAAAATCCTTCAAAAGAAAATTTAGACATCATCTATTCTACAGATACCAGAATTATTGATTTTGTGATTTCTTCTGCTCAGTTCCAATCGGAGAATACAATCAAAGAACTGATTGAATTGCATGAAAAAAACAAAGATCTCCTCAAAACCGGTGAATTTGATGAACTATTTAAGAACATAGAGGACAACGAAATATTTTTCCCAAAACGTTTTACAGAAACAAAACCTTTCTTCGAAGACGCATTTAATATTGCTAATAGAGGGTACGAAGAAAGTTACAATAATTATATCGACGATTTTATCGCTTTATTCGAAAAGAAAAATTGTAAAGGAGATCATTACAGAATTGTATTCAAAGGGAGTAACCTCACACAGATTTATAAAAAAGGCGAATTAGTTTTTAAGGCAAATGATAAAGCTTTTCAAAAAGCGATCTTAAATGTTTTCATTGGTAATGATGCTTTTGATAAAAAGTTGAAAAAGGACCTTATGGGTATAAAACCTCTAGATGATTTGAATAAAAATAATCTTTAATAACCGATCAATTAATGATCGGTTAAATCGAACAACATCAAATAATCTTCGTCTTTCTATTTTATTATTTCAAATCCTACTTTCTGATATAAACGAAGTGCGTAGTTTTCCTTCTGAACACTCAAAGAAGCTTGTTTATATCCTTTTTGTTTTAAATAATTGAGCATACAATGCATCAACTTTGTCCCTATTCCTTTTCCTCGATATTCAGGAATAATTGATATGGCAAATTCTGGTGTGTGTTTGTCTATATGTCCAAAACCTTTGATTTCACCATCAATAATTCTAACCCAAACTGCACCTACAATTTTATTATCGGCCTCAGCTACTAAACAATAATCGTCTTTCTTACTCCCAAAATCCTTGATAAATACATAAACTTCAGGTAACTGAATGACTTCTCTAGGAATAAGATTTTCCGGATCAAACTGAAAAATGGCTTCGTAAAGAAAGTCCTCCAGTTGATTGTATTCTTCTATTTTAATTTCTCTGATTAACATATCTCTAATTTAATGAAAAGATGAAACCCCAAGATCAAATTTTGATCGAGGGGAGTAATTGGCTTTAGCTTTCGCTAAATTCATCTTGATTTTAATTTACTGTTTTAAACTTTACTTAATTTGAACTACTATCTAGTTTTTAGCTAAATCATGATTAAAAACCATGAAATAAAAAATAATTGGTTTTAGTTTTTGCTAAGTCTCTACTTAAGTCAATCTGTTTTCTATTCTTAACTTCTAAATTTTTTCTTTTTATTAATGATGGTCTTTTGCCCACCATAGATCGCTAACGAAATCATTTTCTCCACTTTCCAAGTACTGAATTCCCGACTGATACCCTTTCGCATTCGTTCCTTGTTCTCTACTAGGATACATTACACGACCAGGAATTTTCCCATTGGATCTATTGTCCGGATGCTTCACTTGGTTTTTAGTTACTATCGATGGATAATGAGTCCTTCTCCACTCGGCATAAGACTCATATCCATTCAATAGAAGAGAAATCCATTTCTGAGTTTGAATTTCATCTAGGGATCCTTCTAACCCCATCGATGAATTGGTACCTAAATCAGGTACATGAGATAAATAGTTGTCGATCATTGAGTTGGATATAGCAGCTTCTGGATTATAATCTTCCATTAGCTCCATACCTTTTTTAATTCCTTCTCTATAGTAAGTATTTGCATCCTTACCATTTGATAATAACCCTTTCAGTACAGCTTCAGCCAATAAAAACTTAGTTTCAGCCGCATGAAAAACAATGGTTGGGGCAGTATAATGCACCAAGTTTTTTCTATGAGGTTGAGCGAAACCATAAACCCCAATACCTTCCTCAAACTTATCATCAAAATCAAGTTCTTCCGATAGGTCTGTCATTTCATTGGTTTCAAGACCATTTGGTAAACCGTAATAGTTTTGAGTATCCTCAAAGTATTTTTCATCCGGATTATATACTCCCGCAAGAAAAGCTAACCTTGGATCTACCTCATCTGTATAATTTTTTAAGGTGTTGATAAACGTATCAGAATACCTAAATAAATGTCCGCTCACACCTCCGTAATTAAAGAAGACTCTAGCCACTGGATTCATATATCGGCTATTATCAGTAGTATGATTCAGAAACACATTATCGCTATTTTCCAAAATCACACCTCCATCAAAAGCTTTCTGAATATACTTTCGGGCGACATCAGGAGCTTTATCTGAAACTCTTAATGCTAATCGTAACATTAGAGAGTTACAGAATAAATTCCATCTGCTTAATTCACCATTAAAAAATAAGTCGCCTTCTATAAATGTCTCATCAGTTCCTGGATTACTCAACACTTTTTGTGCTTGTTCAAGCTGTGTTAATAACCCAACAATTCCTTTCGCTTCATTCCCTAAATAGATGTCTTTCACATCATCGTATCTAGGTGTGAAATTTTGTTCTGTCTCTGCTTTTCCAGCCTCAGAATAGGGGATAGGTCCATAAAAATCGGCTAACCGATGGTAATTCCATACTTGAAGAACTTGGATGACAGCTAGCTTATTCGCATTCTTATCTACACCATCCCCTTTTAACTCTGACGAAATAATTTCGAGATTGTTTGTACACTCTCTATATATTCTTTCCCAAAAAGCAGACATATACTCCTCGTTGTAGGTGTAATAATTCCCTGCCCAACTTTTTGATGTTGATGACAAATGTTGAATAAACTGTTCACCGTAAATCAAATTACCTCTCCAGATATCATAATCATCTCCCACACCATGAAGAATAGCATAAGCCATTACATTCTCATGGGTCATATTGGTTGATTTATTTGGATCAACATTTATTTCAGGATTCACACAAGAATAAACGCCGACTAAAAGGGGTAATAATGTTATTCGTCTTAATAATCTCATAATCAGTTGATTTTAGAATGAAACATTTAAATTGAAACCATAACTTTTTACCGATGGCATTGATGCAAACTCCAATGCACCTCCTGTACTAGAAGCATTTAAAATGCTTGTTGGATCTACATTCTCTGCAGCTTTCCATATAAAAAATGGATTACTCATTACTGCAGATATTCTTGCTGATGAAAGATGAATCTTCTTTAAGAAAGAGGAGGGAAGACCGTAACCTAAACTCACCTCTTTCACTCTTATATAAGATGCATCTCTTATAAACTCTGAATTTATTTCCGAAATTCTGTTGTAGTACAACTCCGGGTTCGCACCCACACCTTGAGTGTAATAAACATCTCTTCCTTCTAAGGTGTTGATGTGCGTTCCCGAAGCATACATATCTGAATTTGTACCTGAATAGAACTCTCCTCCAATTTGTTGATCGATTAGCACATTAAAATGTACTCCCTTAAAACTAAAGTTGGACGAATAACCGATTATAGCTTCAGGGTTCATGTTCCCTATCGCTACCATTTCTGAAGTGTACTGTGGCAATCCATTATCATCGTAGGAAATATCACCAATATCATTTCTTTGATAATCCCTACCCATGATTACTCCGTACTCTTCGCCAACAATAGCATCGACCCTAACATTACCATAATCACTTATGGTCATTCGTTCCATGTCTCCAATCAAACTATTTACCTTATTCCTATTATAAGTATAGTTGACGCCCAATTCCCAAGTGAAGTTTCTATTGACTATAGGAACTAGATTTAATGATACCTCAACACCTGTGTTACTCATGCTACCTGCATTTACCAAAACACTAGTAAAACCTGAAGCATCCGAAACATCCATAGCGATAATTTGATCTTCGGTGATTTGATCATAATAAGTGACATTCATATTCACACGATCATGAAAAAATCCTAAGTCTGCACCAAACTCTATAGAGGTGGTCATCTCTGGAGATAAGTTGGCATTATTCATCGCTCCAGAAAAACCAGCAGGAAGAACTTTATTTCCATTCTTATTAATAAAACCATTTCCTGCCGTTCTATAGGTTTGATACAATTTGTATGGATCTGTATCAGATCCTACCTGTGCCCATGACCCCCTTATCTTCGCTAAGGAGAACCATGTTGGCAAATTAATTTTCTCTGATACAATCAAACTCGAACTCAAAGAAGGATAGAAATAAGAATTGTTTCCTTCTGATAAAGTCGATGTCCAATCGTTTCTACCTGTTACTGTTAGGTAAATCCATTTATCGTAACCAAAGTCCATTGACCCGTACACCGAATTCATTTCTTTTTCAGAATGATTCTGAGTACCTGTTACCATGGCTGCATTACTTACATGATACCAATCAGAATAAAATTGACGCATTTCAATACCTACATTATTCTGTTCAGTACGCATCATATTCGCACCCAATAGACCAGAAATATTGAACCTTCCGATATCTTTATTGATGTTCAAATAAAGATCGTGGTTCATCTCCATTCTTTGTAGACTACTGACTTTACTTTCACCATCACTCAAAAATGGAGTACCAATTGGTGTGATCGTTTCGTCTCTTCCAGAAGTAAAATCAATACCATTTCTGTAGTTTAATTTTACACCTTTAAGTAACTCCAAACTCACATTTGCCGATAGTAATACTTTATCTTTAAAATCTTTGATGTACAAATTGTCCATCACCCAGTAAGGGTTTAAAGTATACACATCATTCATAAAAATTGGTTGATGTCTATTCTTTTTAAAGATTTCTGCAGATTGTGTGGCAGGCATCCTATGATAAGCATTTGCTGGATTAAAAGTGGTTTCTCCTCCAGCAGAACGATTGGCTTCCTGATTAATATAAGTCAGTTTAGTATCTATCGAAAGACGTTTTGAAGGATCACTATTTACCCTTGCTGAAACCGTATTTCTCTGAATATTTGTTGAAGGTAAAATATCTTGAACTTGTTGGTTCGAATAAGATACTCTTCCTTGTAAGAGATCGTTTCCTGCGGATACGGCTACACTATTATTGTACACATAGCCCGTACTAAATATGGACATCGGATCCCATTGGTTCGTATAAGGATACTCATTCCCATCGAAACCAATATACTTCTGATTTCCCATTTTAGCTCCCCAACTCGAAAGTCCGGTATCCATTACTTCTGCACTAGATGATGGTACTCGACCTTGTGCTCCCTGCCCGTAGACTGTCTGTCTATCGGTCAGCATATTATTAGGTGTACTCCACACCATCGATGAACTGATATCAACACCAATTCCATCTTTTTTATTACTCTTTTTAGTTGTAATCAAAAGGACGCCATTCGAAGCACGACTACCATATAAAGCAGTGGCTGCAGCCCCTTTTAAAACATTGGTCGATTCAATGTCGTCGGGGTTAATCATCGATAAAACATCACCTTTATCTGTGCCACCCCAACGGCCTACACCACCTTTGTTTTTTTCGTCCATAGGGACACCGTCTATTACAACTAACGGATAATTACTACCCTTTAAAGAGGCGTTACCACGAATACTTATAGAGGAAGCCTGACCTGGTCGATTTCCAGAGATTTGTACCCCTGTAACTCGTCCACCTAGGCTGTTCATCAGCGATCCAGTATTGACTTGTGTTAAATCGTCACTACCAATCTCCGATACAGCATAGCCTAAAGCTTGCTTCTCTTTCGATATTCCTAATGCAGTTACTACCACTTCTTTAAGTTCTTCTATGTCTTCCTCTAATAAAACTTCTATTTCATTAGAAGAGGTTACTATATATTCCTTTTGCTGATACCCTATAAAGGTGAAAAGCAATTCTTGTCCAATTTCAGCCTCCAATACAAACTTCCCGTCTATATCTGAAATCACTCCCTGTGTCGTCCCTTTTATAGAGATATTTACACCAGGCAATGTGGCTTTACTTTTTGCATCTAACACTGTACCCCGGACATAAGAATCCTGGGCCAATGCTGTAGAAATCGTACCTATAAAAAGTAGGATTGCAAACAGTTGAAGTCTTATCATAATGAATAATTAAGAGTACAAATCGAAAGTTATTAAATCGTTACCATGTCCCCGAAAGGATGTTACAATAGTACAGGCGGTAGATTTACTTTTAGCGGTACAAGGGAGGTTACAAATGGGATAAATTTATTAAAATATGCAAAAACAAGGGTATTAATCTCCTTAACAATGTACATATATAAAAAATACCCCCTTATCTTTTGCATTAATTAAAATAGTTTTAGAAATCGCATATCTATAATTCTAACAACTATTTCAATATCTCACTATCGACCTAATTCTAGTTAAATCGAATACTAACAAGCTAAAGCCAGTATGTCTCAAATTATTAAAAGCCTAACTTTATTTTTCATTTCAATCAATGTGTGTTTTGGACAAGGTGGACTTTCTTTTGAAAGCTCTGCAATTTTAGACAAGCAGACGACCTCACTTTTATTGCCTAAAAAAGAGCAAATAAGAGTAGGAAAAGAGATTAAACTAAAGTTTAATTTGTCGTTAAAAAAGTCTTATTTCATCGGTAATATTCTCAGGATTATTGGGGATGAAAAACATAAAATTGATCTCATTTATTATCCTGGAAAAAATAGAAGTGAGAATAGTTTGATCATTACTTTTGATCAAAAAAGACACCTTATACAGATACCGTTAAGTCAGTATGGTCAATATGTTGATTTAAGTGATTTTGAAATCAACATCAATCAATCAAAGAAAACTATTGTAGTTACAATTGGTAATCAAAAGTTCGAATCTTCTCTTACTGAATTTCCTTATCTATCAAATTTGAAACTCATTTTTGGATCATCCGAGGATAATGAAAATGAAATTATTCAAATACCTACTTTTACACTAAATAACGTTCAAATTTCTTCTCGTAAGAAAGACTATCACTGGCCTTTAAATGAGTATAAAGGAAGTAGTGCCAATGAGGTACATCATAATAAAGATGGAAGTGTAGAACGTCCAAATTGGCTTCTAAAAGATCATTATCATTGGAAAAAAATAGCAGAAGTAGAAACCGCTTTTCATCCAGCATTGGTGTATGATAGTCTTAAAAAAGAAATCATTTCTATCGACCAAAAATTTCTCAATAGGATCAATATAAGATCACAGAGAGTAGTTACCACCGAAGCACCAATTAAAGCGATTAAAACGGGAATTTTCGAAGGGATCAATCTGCCCAAAGAAAAGAAATACTTGGTTTTTGATATTCGCGGTAAATCTATTTCCTCTCTATATTATGGGGATACGGTAGCACAAAGAGTCATTAATAATAAAGATATGGTTGAATATCTTCACCCGAACATTTTTTATAATGACTCTACAAATGAGATCAAGGAGATCAATGGTTTTGGAATGTTTAAGTTTAAAACTGATTACCGAAAATATAATCGTACCTATGGAAAGAGAGAACTATGTCCTTTAAAAGGTGATAGCATTGCTCCAAGAAATCGAATGTCACAGTATAAACTCAATAATAATGAGTATTTACTTTATGGGGGCATAGGTAATGAAAATGGTGACCAAACTTATGGCTCACAGTTTTTTTATGATCTCTATAAAATCGATACTGAAAAAGATTCGATTACGAAACTTTGGGAGATGAAACCTCCGATTAAAAATATGAGTAATGTCGGAGATATTTACTTGGATAAAGATGGAAAATATTTTTACAGTGCGGTTTTTCTAAATAATAACCATAATACGACCATTCAACTGATGGCAATTAATATGGAAAATGGAGAATTGAATCCCGTTTCTGATACTATCAATCTAAAATATAGAGATACCCAATCTGAAATTAAATTATTTAGGAACCCTTATAATCACTCTTTCTATTTATGTTATTTGAATGGATCTTATTTGCAGAATACATCTATTTTGATGATTTATGAACTTAAAGGTCCACCTATTAATTCAATTCAAAGAGTAAAATTAGATCATTTAAGTCAGGCTGGAAGTGATAGTTTTAACTTTGGCTATTTTATCTTAATCATCGGTATTCTCATTCTTGTTTACTCTGTAAGCTATTTTTATCGTCCTAAAAAGGGGAAAACATCAAAAGATAAGAAGATTTTTGATACCCAAAAAGTAGAAGAAAAGCAGGAAGACTTCATTCCTTTTTACCCTATGGAAAAGGAGAAAAAACAAGATAAGAATGCGCTCTATATCTTTGGTAAATTTAAACTCTACGATAATGAAAACCGAAATATCTCCCATCAGGTCACTGAGAAACTAAAACAGGTATTCCTTATTATATTATTCTATCCTTTTACTCATCATCGACATATTACAACAAAAGAACTTACAGAACTTTTATGGCCTGATTCTACAAAAGCAAAATCTAAAAACAATCGTTCTGTGACCATACGTCGTTTACGTGTTATTTTAGAACAATGTGAAGGCATACAATTGGTATTTGAAAATAACGCCTGGGCCTTTTCATTTGATGATCTTTTTTACAACGAGTTTTACCATTTCCTAGAAGTGAAAGAGAAATTATATTATCAAAATGTAGCTATTAAAGACTATATCAACTTCTATCAAATCGTGGAAAAGGGTAGTGGTTTACAACCAATGGCATTTGAATATATCGATGAAACTTTATCTAAAATTAAATCTGAAATTTTAGAAACGCTCATTTACTCTGCAAAAAGGGTAAATGACTTATCATTTAAGAATCAAATTATCGATTGCATTTTTGAGTATGACAAATTGGATGAAGAGGCTTTAAATTTAAAAATTCAAACCTTATTATTAATGGATAAAAAGGTGCAGGCACATCAAGAGTTTACTAAATTTTCGAATTATCACCTTAAGTTCTTTGGAGAGCCCTACACCAAATCATTTGATGAAATTGTAGATTAATATAAACATCCGTACATCATTCTTTATTTAATTCGATATAATGTACTATTTACATTTATTCTCAATTATATAAATCATAATACAAAAAACATGATAACCATCATCAATTTTTCTTATCGATTTTAAATTCTTTGTGTTTTTAAAGAGTTGAATAGAATTAGATTTCTCTCTCAATGAAAATTCTATTTCTTCTTTATTGAAATGAGTTATCCACATTTACACCACAAACATGAAGTATATTTATTTCGTCGTGTTTTTTGTATCTACATTTTTTTCACACTCAGTAAATGCACAAGACCAACACGATGTTACATTATTATATAATGTAGATTTTAAGAAAAAAATTGAGTCCTATGGTAAAACACTACAACTAAACGGAGGAGGAACCTATATCAAATCGATACATAAACTATTTTCATGTGGTTTATATTTAGAAAAACCCAGTAATGATCCCCTTAAGATTATTTATTCTGAAGAATTAAGAATCATCGATTTGGTGATCACTTCCAATCAGTTTCAATCTCAACGTACTATTGATGAGATTAAAGATCTACACGAAAAAAATAAGGAATTATTAAAGAGTGGGAAATTTTCAACAATCCTCCAAAATATCAAAGAAGCTGATGTTGTCCTACCAAATACATTTGTAGAAACTTCTCACTTTTTTGAAAATGCCTTTGCCACATCAAATAATTATGCAACCGATAATTATCATTCTTATATAAGCGATTTTGCAAAGATTTTTGAAGATAAAAATACCATTGGAGACCATTATCGTTTCGAATTTCATGGAGAAGACGATACTAAGATTTTCCGAGACAATAATTTATTACTTGATATCCACCATAAAGAATTTCAGAACGCATTATTGAATGTTTTCATTGGAGGAAACGCACCCAATTCTTCTTTAAAAGACGATCTTCTTTCTAAATAGTCTTTGATATTTATCAATGAATTATCACTTCCAAAAAGTGCTTAATAAAAAAATCCCTCACTTTAGAAAAGCGAGGGATTTCATTTTACTACTATAATATTTTAATGCGAGTATCCCCACTCAGCATTAACTATTTGTTTCTTAATTATTCAGCAGGAGCAACTTCTTCCTCCTCTGGAGCGATACCAAATACTTTTTCTTTGATTTTCGCTTCCAACTCCTCCATTAATTCTGGATTCGACTTGATCAATTCTTTCACTGTTTCTCTACCTTGACCTAATTTAGATCCGCTGTAAGAGAACCAAGAACCTGCTTTGTTGACAATCTCAAATTCAACTGCCATATCCAATACCTCACCTGCACGAGAAATACCTTCGCCATAAAGGATATCGAATTCAGTTTGTTTGAAAGGAGGTGCCACTTTGTTCTTTTGTACTTTCACTCTTGTACGGTTACCAGTTACGTTATCAGCAGATTCTTTGATCGCACCGATACGACGGATATCCAAACGTACAGAAGCATAGTATTTTAATGCGTTACCACCTGTCGTTGTTTCAGGGTTACCGAACATTACACCAATCTTTTCACGTAATTGGTTAATGAAGATAGCTGAACAGTTTGTCTTAGAAATAGCACCCGTAATTTTACGAAGTGCTTGTGACATTAAACGAGCGTGAAGACCCATTTTACTATCACCCATATCGCCTTCCAATTCTGCTTTTGGTACTAAGGCAGCCACTGAATCGACTACTAATACGTCGATAGCACCTGAACGAACCAATTGTTCAGCGATTTCTAAAGCTTGTTCACCATGGTCTGGCTGAGCCACCAACAATCTTTCCATGTCGATACCCAATTTTTCAGCATACACTTTATCAAAAGCGTGTTCTGCATCAATAAATGCAGCCATACCACCTTGTTTTTGTGCTTCTGCAATAATGTGAAGCGTTAAAGTAGTTTTACCAGAAGATTCCGGACCGTAGATCTCGATGATACGACCTCTTGGAATACCTCCAACACCTAAAGCTAAATCAAGTCCTAAAGAACCTGTTGAAATTGCAGGAACATTTTCGACGCTGTCGTCTGTCATCTTCATAACAGCTCCTTTACCGAATTGTTTTTCCAATTTAGCAATAGTTGTTTCTAATGCTTTTAATTTTTCTGTGTTTTGCCCTTTATCCGCAGCCATGATAACTAAATATTTTTGTGTGTATGTTATTTCTTTTTGATCATCAACTTTTCTACTTCCGAATTGTTGATAATACAAACTTAGGGGAGTAGAACGTAATGTAGATACGTTCAAAGAATTTTTTTGATATTTTTTTCGATTATTTTTTAAACATATTTATCAAATAATCAAAATATAAACATTTAACGATTAATGTTTTATCAAATGTAAAACATGTTTTTGAAAAAAACCAACTTAGTTAAAATAAATAACATATAATTGATAAATAATTTATCATTTGATCAAAATAGAAGCTTTAATAGTACTTTTAAATGCATAAATTGAACATTATGTAGACAAATTTGTTTAACTCCTGCTTTTCAAAAGACTATTTGATAAAAAATAGAGACATCAATCTAAGAATCAGAGAAAAGATCGGTTCATTTCTTATACATTCTTCTTGCACATCACTTTATTTAATTACATTTGTAGATATAACTCACACTAATACATACATGAATAAACCACAAGATCTTATATCACTTATTGGAAATACCCCTCTTGTTAAAGTAGAAAACATGGATACGGGGAACTGTGAACTCTATTTAAAACTAGAGAACCAAAACCCTGGGGGATCTATTAAAGACCGTATTGCCTTAAGCATGATTGAAAATGCAGAAAAAGAAGGTAAAATTAAATCGGGAGATACCTTAATAGAAGCAACGGCTGGAAATACAGGACTTGGTCTTGCGTTAATTTCGGTTCTAAAAGGATATAAACTAATTCTTGTGATGCCCGATAAAATGAGTAAAGAGAAAATTGCTCACCTAAAGGCAATGGGTGTACAAGTATTATTAACTCGTTCTGATGTAGGTAAAGGACATCCGGAATATTACCAAGATATGGCAAAAGCGTTGGCAGAAGAAAAAGGATACTATTATATAGATCAATTTTCGAATCCGCACAATTCTTTGGCACACGAATTAACTACTGCTCCAGAGATCTATGCACAAATGGATCAGAATGTAGATGCAGTCGTAGCAGGTGTAGGTTCTTCTGGAACAATTTCAGGGATGGCTGCGTACTTTAAAAAGGTAAGTCCACAAACCGATTTAGTTTTAGCTGATCCAGAAGGTTCTATTCTAAAAGACTACATCGATAAGGGCGAATTTGGTGAAGCAGGTTCTTGGTATGTGGAAGGTATTGGCGAAGACTTTATTCCAGAAATTGCCGACTTCTCTCAAACAAAAACAGCTTACACTATCACAGATAAAGAAAGTTTCTCAACTGCACGAGAATTATTGATGAAAGAAGGCTTATTGGCTGGATCGTCGTCAGGAACATTGATCGCTGCAGCATTAAAATATTGTCAAGAACAAACAGAACCGAAAAGAGTGGTTACCTTTGTGTGCGACAGCGGTAACAAATACTTTTCAAAATTATTTAACGATCACTGGATGAAAGAAAAAGGGTTTATCGAAAAAGAGGTATATGGAGATTTGCGCGACTTGATCTCTAATCATTATGATAAAGGAGAGGTGGTAACAGCAAGCATCGAAGACACCTTATTAGATGCGTACAAAAAAATGAAGATGTACGATATTTCTCAACTTCCTATTATGGATGGTGATGAAATACTCGGAATCATCGACGAATCAGATATTTTATTTACGGTTTATGAAGACGAATCGGCTTTCGATCGATTTGCTGCAGAATGTATGACAAGTAATCTTGTGGTTATTCAAGCATCGGATAGTATCGACCGTTTGATGGAGATCTTCAGAGATGGTATGGTAGCTATTCTAATGAATGAAGATCAATTTGTTGGTTTAATTACTAAAATTGATGTGCTAAACCACCTTCGTCAGCAAACAGCTAATGATAAAGGTAAAGGTTGATTGATCAAAAATCATCACAAAGTATCCAAAGAAAGAGTCATAGAAATGGCTCTTTTTTTTTGCCTTTTAAAAAGTTCATTTGATATAAGACCTCACCGAAAATCAATTGATTTACATTTATTCAATGTTATATAAATACATTAACTACATATTTTTACATTAACAATTGAACTCATTTTCACTACTTTACAAGGTTGAATTCTTGATATAATACAATTTAAAAAAATAACGATACTATTTGTGAGGAATCATTCACTCTTCTAAAACAACATAAAACCTAAAAACAAGAGCAATTATTACACGAGTAAGAACGATGTGAAAAAAATTAATGTTTAGAAAGTAGAACTCGTTATCAACCTACATAATATGAACTTAATTTTGAATGACTACTTAAAACTTTTTGTACTTGCTATATTTCTCTGTATTCCGGTATCAACTATACTTGGGAATAATGTACGAATAACCACTTTAAACTATGGAGATAAAGATTTGAATGATCAAAGTATTCAAGTGAATCTTACTCTCGAATGGGATAATTCTTGGAAAGTAACCACTGGTCCATCCAATCATGATGCTGTTTGGTTGTTTGCAAAATTTAGAGATACTAATGGTATGTGGCAACATGTATTATTCAATTATGATATTAGTATGGATCATGGTCATTCAGAAATAAATGATTTAGCAACAATTGACCTTAGTAATGATGATGGTTTTGGTAATGCACATGGGGTATATATTCACAGTAAAGATCCAATTGCTCAACAAAGTGTGTCCTATGAATTATCGCTCAAATGGAATTATGGTCAGAATGGTTTAGGAAACGACGACGATTTAAGTATCCGATTCTTTGCTATTGAAATGGTTTATGTACCAGAAGCCGCCTTTGAATTGGGTTCATCAGGAACAGAAAATGGACATTTATACGAATACAATGGTTCAACTGTGACTGATACTTATACAGTAAATAGTGAAACAGAAATTACAATTGGTGAGTTACCTGGTAATCTTTGGTATGATATAAAAGACTCAACAGCATCTTACAAACAAGGTGATCAGTTAGGACCAATTCCTAATGATTTTCCTAAGGGTTACGAAGCTTTTTATTGCATGAAGTACGAAATCTCACAAGGTCTTTTCGCTGGATTTTTAAGTACTATAAATAAAGAATATGCAGATGAGTTATTAAAGAAGAAAACAAGCCAAAGGAATAATATTACCTCTGCAGATGATAGTATTTACACGGCAGCAGAACCCTATGCACCTCTTCAATTTTTATCATGGAAAGGATTAGCTGCTTTTTTAGATTGGTCAGCTTTACGACCAATGACAGAATTAGAATTCGAAAAAGCTTGTAGAGGAACAGCAACGCCTGTCGCCTTTGAATATGCTTGGGGAAATAACGATGTAGCAACCTCTGTGTATACCTATTCAAATGAAGGAACGAATACGGAAGTAGTGGCAACGAATTACTCTACAACTTTGGGAAATGCAATGTATAATAAGACCAATAATACTCAACCTTACAGAATAGGAAAAATGTCTTCATTCAACCTTGGCAGTACTATGACAAGAGTACAATCGGGAAGTACATTCTATGGTATTATGGAGATGAGTGGCAATATGGAAGAAAGAATTGTCAGCATCGGACGTCCTGAAGGAAGATCTTATACCGGTATGCATGGAGACGGTCAACTAAGTGAGGATGGATTGGCTAATGTTACAAATTGGCCAAGTAATTCTACTTCCATAGGCACCGGAGTGAAAGGGGGAACTTACAGCAAAGGTAATGGTAGAATGCGTATTTCTAACCGAATTTCAGCTTCCCAAACTTACAATAGTGAAAAGAAACAAATTGGAGGACGTGGTGTAAGAACAGCTCCTACCAATTAATATTCAAGATTTTAATTCTCGTTATATGAAATATATATATACGCTCTGCTTTATACTTTCCTCAATGGTAATGAATGCACAAGACATCTTCTCTGGTGGAGAAAGTAGCTTATTTACCTATGCAGAAATAATAGAAGACCCCGATTTACCCGTTACAATGGGTGATTTTAAAGTCACAAAAAATAACGCTGATGTAACGCTTTATTGGAGCACATACACAGAATTAAATAACGATTACTTCTCTATAGAAAGGTCTATTGATGGAAAACAATGGAAAGAAATAGGAAAGTTAAAAGGTTATGGAAATTCAAATCATGAAATCGAATATGAGTTTATAGATGAACAACCCTATTTAGGAACTGCTTACTACAGACTAAAGCAAGTAGATTTTGATGGACAGTTCGAATATTTCGGTCCACTAAAAGTAAGTGATTTCGATCAGACAGATGTGGTCATTTATCCCAATCCAAATAACGGGTCCTTTTATGTGACTCTACATGAAGAAGATATTCAATACTTAAAAATCTTCGATGGTATGGGAAAAGAAATACATTACAGTATTTATAAAAAAACAGACAAATTAGTACAAGTAGTTTTTCAAGAACATGTAAAAGGAATGTACTACTTGAAATTAAGAAATATTGGTTCACTACCTATAGTTATTCGTTGATTTAGTTACAGTAGAAAGAACAAACTTCATGGTTCGTCTAAAGGAAAATCTTTGTGAGATTTTCCTTTTTGTATAAAAAGAGTTTTGTAGGGTTTAAAAAAGCATGTAAAGAATATCTATAAAAACGATAAAAAATTAGTTTACATCACTTTACCATCTAATTCTTAGTTATCTATATAATATATCTAAGATTTTTCTTCATTAATTCTTTAATGACCTCAAAATATCACTAAAATCATATAATACTTACATAAGTTAGAACTAATTCTTTTTTAACCATGTTTGGATAGTAGTACAGCTTATTAACATCTATTTAGCATCATGAATAAACACTACTATTTGACTACTCTACTAATTTGTATCCTTACTGTAATTACACATGCGAATAATATTTCAGTAAACTCTTTATCCTTCCAGAATAAAGACACAGAGAACAAAACTGTAGAAATTAAAGTAAACATTACTTGGGATAATTCTTGGAAATTAACCGAGGCTCCAGGTAATTGGGATGCCGCTTGGGTATTTTTTAAATACAAAGTAGGTAACGGACAATGGTCTCACGTGAAGTTAAATTACGATCAATTAGACGCAGGACATTATGCCTTAAACGCAAACATTGATGTAAGTAATGATGACAATAATGGTAATGCACATGGTGCATTTGTATACAGCGATACACCAATACAACAGCAAAGCGTAAATTACGATTTATCATTTGTGTGGAATTATGGTGCAAACGCCGTTAACGATGATGATAAAATCAAAATCAGAGCATTTGCCATAGAAATGGTATACGTTCCTCAAGGGGCTTATCATTTGGGGTCTGGAGGTAACGAAAAAGGTCATTTTTATAAATACAATGGTTCTACTGATACAGACACGTACTATGTTGACAGTGAAAACTCAATTACTATCGGTAATCAATCAAATAATTTATATTACGATACTGCCAGCATAAACCATCAAGGAGATCAAACAGGAGTATTATCAGAAAGTTTTCCGAAAGGTTACAATGCATTCTATTGCATGAAATATGAAATCACTCAAGCACAGTTCACTGCATTTCTAAGTACCATAGATTTTGATGATGCAACTAACCTTATTCGTAAACAAGAAAAAGGTAGAAATTTGATTGTAAATACTGACAGTGTAGTGTACTCCGATCAACCTTATGTTCCAATTCAATATTTATCATGGCAAGGATTGGCTGCCTACTTAGATTGGGCTGCATTAAGACCTATCACAGAATTGGAATTTGAAAAAGCTTGTCGTGGAACTCAAACCCCTGTTCCAAATGAGTACGTTTGGGGTAATACATTACTAAATGAAAACGATTACACTACAGTTAATGAAGACACTAAATCGGAATCTATTTCAAGTAATTTTTCAATGAATACAGGTAATGCTAATTACAAGAAAAACTCTAATGGTACTTACAAACCCTATCGTACAGGGAAGTTCTCAGGATATTCTACAGGAGCTTCATTAACAAGAGTACAAGCAGGTGCTACTTATTATGGAATTATGGAAATGAGTGGAAATGTTTCTGAAAAAGTAGTGACTGTGGGTCATGAAAAAGGTAGAGTTTTTACTGGAGAACATGGAGATGGACATTTATGTCCTGATGTTGGTCTTGCAGATGTTGAAAATTGGCCTTGCAATGATACTGCTTTAGGTAGTGGAGTAAGAGGTGGTTCTTACAATAGAAGTAAAAACCTTTTGGAAACATCAAATAGAAAATTAGCAGCGAGAAACTATTATCAAGAATACCGTCAGTTGGGCGGTAGAGGAGGAAGAACAGCTCCGACAGAATAACCATCAAAACCTATCAGTTTATTACCCAATAATTACGAACCTATGAAAAAATTTTACTTCTTATTTATAATCACTTTTAACTCTTTTGAAGTATTCTGTCAAGATATTTTCTCTGGAGGAGAAAGTAGCGATTTTGGTTTTATCGAATTAGTAGAGGGAGATGATTTACCCATAGATTTGGCTTACTTCAAAGCAAATTTGGTCGATAATCAAGTTGCTATTGAATGGTCTACTGCCACAGAGATTAACAACTCTCACTTTGTGATCGAAAAATCTTCTGATAAAACAAATTGGTTTGAATTAGCTGTTATTGAAGGTAATGGTAACTCAAATACTACAATTAATTATTCATACACAGATCAAAATATTACTCACAACACTGTTTATTATAGATTAAAACAAGTTGATTTTGATGGTCAGTTTAAATATTACCAACCTGCAAAAGTTAGCTTTGATGTGGAAAATCTAATCAATGTGTATCCTAACCCAAGTACAGGTGTGATTAACATTGCAACCAACTTTTTAGGTTCATCAGAAACGTTATCACTTTACTCTTCTGCAGGTCAGGAACTACAAATTGATAGAAAGACCATTATTAGCGATAACCAATTACAATTGAATCTATCTCATTTAGAGAGTGGTGTCTATTTTCTTAAGGTGAATGGCTTCACCAAAAGAATTATGATTCAATAAAAATATATATCTCCTCACACTTAACGTTTCAATGGTAAAGTGAAGACTGTCTACGACGGTTTTCACTTTTTTTATAAAATGAATAGGGGTAAAGGATTAGCGAAGGGTCATTAATTCGAACAACAATCAAATGATCTCTGAATAATGAAAAATAAACTTCTTATCACATTCCTGTTATTGATATCAACTCATCTGATATACGCTCAAACATCACTTATTAAAGGTAAAATCACTGATAAAGTGACTCACCAACCAATTATTGGTGCAACGATTCAAATCGAGAATTCAGATCCTATTATTGGTGCAACTACTGATATTGATGGTCATTTTATCATCAAAGGTTTAAAAGTAGGACGTTATACTTTAATCATACATTCTGTTGGTTATCAAAAAGTGAGAAAGACAGAAGTTTTGGCTTCAGGAATTGATGCTCAACAATTGGAGTTTCAATTAAACGAAGAGGTGACTACTTTAGAAGGGGTAACGATTACTTCTTCAAACGATAAAGATGCCAATAATGTGATGGCCACGGTGAGTAGTCGTTCTTTTTCAGTAGAACAATCAAGTCGTTTTGCAGGTGGATTGAGCGATCCTTCTCGTGTAGCCTATAACTTTGCTGGGGTGACGTTTTCTTCTCCTCAAGATAATGGAGTGGTTATTAGAGGTAACTCTCCTTCCTCCGTTTTATGGAGAGTAAATGATTTGGATGTGTATGGTGCTGCCCATTTTGGTGGTGGTAACTTGGCAGGAGCTGGTTTGATATCCATCTTTAGTACCAACTTATTACGCAGCACAGACTTCTTCACTGGTGCATTCCCATCAGAATACTCTAACAGTACGTCCGGAGTATTTGATATTAATTTCAGAAAAGGGAATACAGAAAAGCATAGTCATTCTGTACAGCTGGGTATTTTGGGTGTTGACCTTTCTTCAGAAGGTCCAATTAACAGAGAAAAAGGATCTTCTTATTTAGTGAACTACAGACATGGCTTCATTGGATATATTGGTAAATTATCTGGTGGTACGGCTCCTAATTTTCAGGATTTATCATTTAATCTTTCTTTCCCCTCTAAAAAATACGGTAACATAAATGTTTGGGGTATGGGTGGTTTAAGTGATATTGAAACACCTTATAAAAAATATCAACATCAAATAAAAAATAAAGATAAAGAAGATGAAAACCCTGAAGTAAAAATCAAATACAGAGAATACGAACAAGATTATTTAGATAAGGATATTGATTTTGGAATGGGTGCATTCGGGGTAAACCATACAAAATCAATAGGATCTTCGAGTGTTTTAAAAACTACTTTAGGGGTGACTGCCAATAAGTATGCTAACACTACCCGTTTCTTCGAAGAAGTAGCTGATACATTAAATGAAGGAACACTTCATCCTTACGAAAACCAAAAAAACATAGATTATAAAGTTTCTTTGGCAACGACTTTAACTTCTAATATCACTTCTAAATTGATTAATAAATCTGGCGTAAGAGTCGATCTATTATCCACGGACGCTTATGCTTATAAAGCTGACTCATTGTATGGAAATCTAAATGAGGTATTTAGAACAAACAGTAGTGCTTATAACTTGAATGCATTTACTGATTTTAAATATCAGTTGTTCCCTAAATTTAGTGTAAATGCTGGATTGGCAATGACGAAGTTTGAACTTACTGATGAGGTATCCTTAGAACCTAGAATGGGAATGCAATACACGCCTACTAAAGATATTATTCTTGGAGTGGCTTACGGTAGACATAGCAAAAAAGAAGAATTGAAAGTGTATTCGTTTATTAATCCACTTACTCAAAAGGTAAATGACATGAAACTATCCAAATCGGATCATTATGTAGGTAGTGTAAAAATTAACCTCACTAAAAATATTCGATTAACGACAGAGGTTTATTACCAAGAATTATTTGATGTACCTGTAATGCAAGGAACGCCATATTCTTTTGCGAACTATACCAAATTGTGGAACAGCGATGCACCAATAGTGAATACAGGAACAGGCGTAAATAAAGGGATTGATGTTACATTAGAACGTTCTATGGTGAATGGCTTTTACTACATGCTTTCTGGATCTTTATACGATTCAAAATATACAGACGATCTTGGAGTTACCAGAAATACATTGTTCAATAGAAATTATATGGCCACCATTACCGCAGGGAAAGAGATTGTAGTAAAAGGAAATCGTCTATTAGGGTTTAACATCAATGCCACTTATTTGGGTGGTGTGCCTTTAACTCCTTACGATGAACAAGCTTCACATGATCAACAAAAAATAGTCTATAAAGAAAATGAGTTGTACTCTATCAAAGGTCAAGACGAAATTTGGATGAACTTTGGGATTACTTATAAAATTCCGAAAAAGAAAAGTGTGAGGACTTGGGGATTGGATATGCAAAATGCTTTGCTAACAGAACAAACGGCAGGGTACAAATACAATCTTAGAGAACAAAAGGTAGAAGAGGATAGAGTATTCTTTATTCTTCCCAACTTCTATTATAAAATTACATTCTAATAAAAAATGGGTGATGCCTTTTAAGACATCACCCATTTTTATTACCGTTTAAAACATCTTTTTTAGATACTTAAACATCGGCTGATATTTCTCTTTTAGATAATCCATATAGGCATGAAAGTCACCATTAAAGTCTTCCTCAAACTCCTTCTTAAATTCGTTTTGCTTACTTCTGTAGCGTTTATAACTCATAAAGAAAGTATTGTTAGGAGTGAAGTCATCGAAGTAAGTACAGTAATTATAATTTGAAAACGATAAATGCTGTAGCCCCTCCGTAATTTCTTTAATCTTTTGATCTTTTAATTGCTGCTTTTCTTCTACCGACATTTGATCAGTAAAAGTCTGATAAAGGCTATCTAAAGCATGTGTTGATTTTAAGATATACTCAGAGAATGTTTTACGATCACCACTTCGAGCCATAAACTTGATATACTCTTCAGAATACTTTCCATACTTATAAATCAAGAATCTTTTGGCTCCTTCGTCTCCTACAAAATCAGCTAGATTTTCGTTATAGGTGATACTTCCCTTTACATATAGTGTTCCATGTGTTAGCTCATGAATGACCAATTGTGCAAGGCTTCCAGTACTTCTTTCTAGCATACTACTCAATATAGGATCATTGAGTACTCCTAAAGTAGACCAAGCAGAAACTTCTCTTACATCAGCATCCCAACCTTCTTTTCTCAATTCATCTCTTTCAGTTGTTGCTAGATCTTTAATAAAATAGCCTTTATAAGGAAACGAACCTGCAATAGGAAACGACCATCTTTTTGGGGTAAGTTCAAAAGGTTTACAAGCCGTTACATTCCACAAAATAGGTTCTCCTTTTTGATCATACATCTTTGTGTAGCTTTCTGTATAATCCAGCCCTAAAGAATCTATAGTAAACTGACGGATTTCTTGTATTAGATGAATCTTGGCTTTTTGTTTCTCACTTATTTCGGGGTCTTCTAAATAAGATGATAAAGGTTTAGCATCAAAAATTATTTGTAATTGACCTTTACCCTGACGAATACCATATAAGGCTTCTTCGTGATAATACCCTAAGAAAAGCAGGAGGAAAAATAATATCCCTAAAAAAATCTTCTTGACCATTCTTTATCAAATTATTGAGGGGATAAAGATACATTTTATCTAAGAAAAAAGGCATCACCAATAAATTGAAATTAAACTTTAAGATAATTACCAAAAATAAAAGGCTGCTTCTTTACGAAACAGCCTTTGAGTATCTAATTAATTTTCAATATCGTCTTGATCAAGGTGAATATTTTCAGTATTTCTATTTCCATCATCATCAGTATACCAATTTTGTTTTGATGTACCTCCTGATGTAGAGAATAAACTAAAGTTGTTATACGCTTGAGTAATATCTACATTCTCTTTTGGCGGATGGAATTTATGACCAATGCTTAATCCCCACGGGTGATTAGTAGCCGTTCTATACGACCCTACATCATCTGTGTTATTTCTGTAAGCTTGGTTAAATTTTGATGTTGGTGAATATCCCGCTAAGTGCACCTCTTTATCTCTTGTATTGACAAAGATAAATGGATTGAATCCAGAGAAATTAAGCGTTTCTGCACTAATAGGTTGAGTAAATGTAATCACCATATCAATGTCATCACTCTTCTTAATTTGCTTATTACCTACTTGTCTTACAATTCCATTTTGATTATCAAAAACTACAACTACTGGATTAGCCGCAGAAATCCCTGTTTCCAAACCTTTAGCATCTAAAGTTACTGTACCTGCTGTTAAATTATGTCCTGTTACACTAGCAATAGAATCTGCTGGGAATGGTAACTGAATAGCAAATCCAGATTGATAAAGTGCTTCTACTGTTTTTGCTACATACTTTGATTCTATTCTTACTACTTTATTATCAGCATTGGTTACAAAATTATGTCTATAGTCAATGATTACATCATTAAAATCATAATCACCTTCTTCTGGATAGAAATCTTCAAAAGCATAAGTACCGAATCCGTTCTCACCTGGATAGTAGTTATCAAAAGTTATATTAGGATCATTAGGGTATTGGTCAAATCCGTCGTTTACACCATCACCATCTGAATCTTGACCCGCGAAATCATCATCACTACATAAAAATGCTGCTAAATCGTTTACCGGTCTTCCGGCTCTATGAACGATAGCCCAAGAACCATCCTTCTTGTCTATTTTAAAGATTTTAGAATTACTACCATTAGATGATGCATAAATATTATCGAAACGGTCAATGGCAATACCCGTTAAATAGTAACTAAAGTTATCTGCACTTATTCGAGCAGCTTCGTAAACAGTTGTATCAGAATTTGGATCTAAACGGTATAAACCACCTTTACAAGCTAAATATAAATCACCGATCGAATCAAAAATGAAGTCTCCTCCTTTGTTTTTATCATCTGGAATGTTTGTAAGAGTTACATTCTTTATAGCATTACCTGTTGTAGGATCAAGAAGAGCAATATCATTACCGGCACCAACAATTATTACATTATCCTTCATGGTCATTCTAGGATAACCGTTATTGATATTACTACTTTCTGTGGTTAAAGTCTTTATTAGAGTAGGAGTAGATCCACCTAAACTTCTTCTATATAAAGCACCTTTCACATCATAATACATTATATCATTTTCTTGATCATACGTCATCGCATAACATTTCTCCTGAATGTTTGCGTATTCAGTAAAAGAATATTCATTTTCTTGGTGAATGGTAAATGATTTTCCTTGACCGTTAATGGCGACAAGATAATCTTCACAAACATTTCCTCTTCTTTGATTATTTGCTTCTTGTCTAATAAAAGTACTTTTTAATACTGCTGCAGTATCAAAGTCGACAAAAGCATATTCAGAATAAATGGCTAATTTTTTCTCCCATTGTAATTCTGCAGCATCTTTAGTAATAATTAGTTCTTTAACGTATGTTGGAACTGTTATTCTCGTTTCATATAAACCTTTACTATCAGAAGTACCTTCTGCAATATCAATAAGATCACCTTGATCGTTTTTAAAGGCTACATTGATAATACTATTTCTAGCATAATTAGAAGAGGTTACTTTAAGATGAATGTTTTGTGTTGTTGAGAAATCAAAATCATTAGGTATTTCAAGCTGGGCAAAAGTTTCACTAGCATTGTTCTGTGCTGGTTCTTGTGTAGTTTCTTTTACACATGAGCTAAACAAGACCATAATGCCTAGTAAATATTTTAATCGTTGATTGATCATAAGGGATATGTTATTAGGTGTTAATCGATAATGTAACCATTAATTCAAAAAATTAATTCATTCACATTTTTCAACTTGTGTAATATGGCTCTTTGATTTTGAATAATAATCTAGGGTTTTCGGTCAGTTTATTAGAAAAATTATATTTATAAAATAATAAAATACCAATACAGACATGTAATTAATTAGTTTATTCTTATCAATAAATAAATAATACTATTTTACCATTCCTCTAATTCATACATATGAGTATTCTAAGAGTAAAGAAAAAGCCAACCTTAAATAAGGCTGGCTGTATGTATTAATTATCTAAATGTATTTTATCTACGTTTCTGTTACCAGAATCATCGGTATACCAATTACGTTTTGTGGTACCACCAGAGGTAGCAAAACCACTAAAGTTATTATAAGCATTGGTAATGTCTACATTCTCTTTTGGAGGATGGAAAGTATGACTTATACTTAATCCCCATGGATGATTCGTTGATGTCTTAAATCCTCCAACATCGGCTCCTTTATTAATAAATTCTGAATCGAATTTGGTAGTAGCAGATTTACCACTTAAGTGTATTTCTCGACTTCTTTCGTGTGCAAAAATGAAAGGATTAAAGTTCTCAAAATTTAAATAGGATGTCGTAATAGGTTGTGTAAACGTTGTGGTCATATCCATTTCCCCACTCGTTTTAATATCACTACCACTAACAATAGCATTCTGATTATCAAATACTATAATAACAGGCTTACTATCCGGTATTCCCGTTTCTGTTCCTTTTCCGTTTAAGCTGACCATTCCTGTTGATAAGGTACTTCCTGTTACTGAGGTAATCGAATCTAATAGTATCGGTAATTCAATTCCAAAACCAGAGTTAAGTGATGCATTCACTGACTTTGCAATATATTTTGATTCCATTTTTACTACCATATTATTTGCATTGGTAATAAAATTATGTCTGTAATTCACAATCACATCATTAAAATCATAATCACCTACTGCAGGGTATAAGTCTTCAAAAGCATAGGTTCCAAAACCATTCGATCCGGGGTAATAATTATTAAATGCTAATGCTGGATCATTCGGATATTCATCAAAACCATCGCTTATTCCATCTCCATCTGAATCTTGACCAGCAAAATCATCATCCGAACAAATAAATGCTGCTAAATCGTTACATCTTCTATTGAGTGTATTGACAATAACATATGAACCATCTTGTTTATCTAATTTGATAATCCTAGAATTACTATCATTTGAAGAAGCATAAATGTTATCAAAACGATCTATCGCAATACCTGTCAAATAATAAGGAAAGTTATCCGCACTAATACGAACCGCATTAAAAACAGTTGTATCAGCATTCATCTCTAATCTGTAAAGACCACCTGAACATGCTTGATATAAATCGCCATTGGAATCAAAAACTAAATCTCCTCCATTATTTTTATTCGAAGGAAAATTAGTCACAGTAATATTTTTGAGAACATTACCTGTTGTTGCATCTAAAATAGCATAGCTACCTCCATCACCAATATATATTTTACCATCTTTGAGTGTCATTCTTGGATAACCATTATTCAAACCTGTACTTGAAGTGGCAATAGAAGTGATTAATGTAGAAGTTGACTCACCAAGAGTTCTTTTGTATAATTTACCGGCTACGTCATAATACATAATATTGTTATCCTGATCATAAGCCATTGCCCATGAGTTGGATTCAATATTCGGATATTCTGTAATAGAATATTGGTCTTCTTGATGAATAGTAAATGATTTTCCTTGACCATTTGTGGCTACTAAGTAATCTTCACAACTCGAATTTTTTGTCCTTGAAGTACTTTCTTCAGGTAATACTCTATGAAATGTTTTGGTAGGTGGTGTGTCTATATCAAATTCTATAAAAGCATATTCACTGTTAATTGAAATACTTTTTTCCCATTCCAACTCTGCTGCAACTTTTACAACTCTAAGCTCATCGACATAAGATGGAATATCAAGTTTTGTTTCGTAAATACCTCCATCAATAGAATAACCTGTATTGATTTTTACTCTGTTATTATTGTCATCCAAAAAATAAACAGTGTATAAACTATTGTTTGAGAAATTGGTAGATAGAACTTTAAGATGTACGCTTTTAGAAGTTGAAAAATCAAAGTCCGCTGGGATTTCAAGTTGGGCAAATTTTTCTCCACCATTACTTGCATTTGATGGATCATTTTCTGTTTCTCTGACACATGAACTAGCACATATCAGAAATGATAGTAGTAAAGATAATCGATAATTGAACATATGATATAATTAATAGTTATTGATCAACAATAAAACCATCAATAAAGAAAATTAATTCAATTCCTTTTTTTACTTGATGTAACTGATTACTATCAAAATGAAAAATTATAAAATAGTTTACTATGTAATATTAGAATAATCATATCATCAAATCTAAAAAACACAACTTAACACATGTATATAAAAATATATTATTTATAAATTATAAAAAAGTACTATTTTATTTTACTCAAATTCATACATATTTATCCTACAATTTATCGATTAAAAGTACATCTATACAAATTTACGCTAATACAAAAATGATGTATTCAAAGATGTAGAAACCCAGTTATCACACATAAGTTTATAAAAAAACCAACCTAAAAAGGTTGGTTATAAACGAGAACAATTAATTGTCTAAGTGTATATTTTCTTCATTTCTATTTCCAGTATCATCGGTGTACCAATTTGTATTTGATGTACCTCCGGAAGTAGCGAATGCACTGAAGTTATTGTATGCATTTGTGATATCAATATTCTCCTTCGGAGGGTGGAAAGTATGTGCAATACTTAATGCCCATGGATGATTCGTTGATGTTTTAAATGATCCTATATCATCACCACTTGTAAAGTTATTTGCATCAAATTTTTGGGTGGGTAGTTTACCACTTAAATGCACTTCTCTACTTCGTTCGTTGACGAATATAAACGGATTAAGATTTTCAAAATTAATTAAACCAGTAGTAATTGGTTGCGTAAAGGTCATCACCATATCCATTTCACCACTTGTTTTAATCTCTCCACCTGTAACAATTGAGTTTTGATTATCAAAAACAACAACAACTGGCTTATCATTAGAAACTCCTGTTTCTGTTCCTTTAGCGTTTAATGTGACAATACCGGAAGTTAAAGTTGAACCTGTAACATTTGCAATAGAATCTAACTTAATCGGGAACTCAATAGCGAAACCTGAATTAAAGCTTGCATTAACTGATTTGGCAATGTATTTCGACTCTAATTTTACTACTAGGTTATTTGCATTTGTAATACTGTTATGTCTGTAATTCACGATAACATCGTTGAAATCGTAATCACCAACAACTGGGTAATAATCTTCGAATGCATAAGATCCAAAACCATTAGTACCTGGAATATAATTATTGAATGCTAGATCCGGGTCATTTGGATATTCATCAAAACCATCGTTCACACCATCTCCATCTGAATCTTGCCCTGCAAAATCATCATCATCACAAATAAATGCAGCTAAATCGTTACAGGTTCTATTCAATGTATCTACAATTGCAAATGAACCATCTTGCTTATCTAATTTGATAATTTTAGAATTAGACTCATTAGTTGATGCATAAATGTAATCGAAACGATCAATGGCAATACCTGTTAAATAATATGGGAAATCATCAGCGCTTAAACGAACAGCATTGTAAACGGTAGTATCTGCATTCATTTCTAACCTATATAAACCACCTGAACATGCTTGGTAAAGATCACCTTCTGAATCGAAAACTAAATCACCACCTCCATTTTTATTGTTTGGGAAATTAGTAACAGAGATATTTTTAAGTGTATTACCTGTTTGAGCATCAAGAATAGCATAATCTCCATTACCTCCGATATACAGCATTCCATCTTTGAAAGTCATACGTGGATATCCATCGTTTAAACCCGCGTAAGAAGTATTAATTGTTGTAATAAGAGTAGAAGTGGAAGTCCCTAAAGTTCTTTTATAAAGCTTTCCTTTTACATCATAGTACATGATATTGTTTTCTTGATCATAAGCCATTGCCCATGATTTTGCCTCAATGTCTGCATAGTCAGTAATAGAGTAATTGTTTTCTTGATGTATAGTGAAAGATTTACCTTTACCATTTGTAGCCACTAAATAATCTTCACAAACAGTAGCTCCTCTTTGATTACTTGATGCAGTAACTCTCGAAAAAGTTTTATCTAGTTTTGATAACACATTGAATGCGACGTATGCATATTCACCTACAATATTGATTTTTTGTACCCATTGCAATTCTGCTGCATTTTTTTGTACATATATATCTTTAACGTAAGTAGGTAAACTAATAAAGGTTGTGAACTCTTCTTCACCATTAAAAAATCCAGATCCTAATTTTACTTTATTATTACCGTCATCGAGGAAGTAATAACTGTATATTATATCATTGACAAAATTAGTTGACTTGATTTTTAAAGCCACCCTTTTTGATGTATTGAAATTAAAGCCAAATGGGATATCAATTTCTGAAAAATTAGTTGAAACGTCAGGCGTGCTTGGTGCCTCTTGATTATCAAGGTCCTTAACGCATGATGAAAAAATGAAGGTAGATGAGATGATAAATAAGTAGATAATTTTATTCATAAGCTTGTAATTTTTGCATTCGTTTATATAACCAAAGAGGTAGAAAATTAATTCCAGCATGTTTTTACAACCTATGTAAAGTGATATCCATATTTCAACTATAAATAGCCCTTTTAAATATCAATATTAGAATAGTTATATATTGAGAAAGATATTATCCAAGTTTATCCATGTAATGAAAAATATTTTATTTTATAATTAATAGACTCATTATCATTTAAATAATTATTTCTAACAGCTATGACATTTATATTAAACCTCAATTTGATATTAATAATCAATCCTTTCTTTTGTAGATGTTACTTAAAACCTATTTTTTCCCATGCGAAAACTGATTATCGCTTCAATATTATTGATCGCTTTATTACTGACTTGGACCCATTCTTGGCTATTTATACCTAAACCATTTATTGATGATGACAGCATTGCTCAGTATCAATTAGATTCTTTAGGAAGAGGACACTTCGTATATCATAAAAACTTCATTTCAAAACAAAAAGATGGTTTATGGGAGTTGTATACAGAAGGTAGTCCATTTGATATTGGTTATGCCACAGGAGTACTAACCAAAGAACTATTTCATGATCACGAAGAAGCGTTTATATCTAAAATTATAGAACACTCTCCTTTTAATTCCGATCTTGGAGTACGTTTATATCATTCTTTATTTCATCGACATGTAGACAATAATATACTTCCTGAGTATAAAGAAGAGATCTACGGGTTAGCGCAACATGCTAAAAAAGAATATGCTCCTTTTGGTAATAATTATCAAAGGGTATTAAACTATCATGGTTTGTATGATTTAGAAAGAAGCTTTGATGATGTCGAATTGAATAGTTCCGTTTCTTTTGCCATAAGTCCACAACATACCAACGGTAATGGAGTGCTTATCGGAAGAAACTTTGAATATGATATAAATAAAGATTTTCAGAGAGAAAAAATTATTCATTTTGTCAAGCCTGATGAAGGGTTTAAGTTTGCTTCTATTACTTGGGGGGGATTTATTGGTACGGTAACAGGAATGAACGAGATGGGATTAACAGTTTCAACACACCCCATAAAATCTGACTTCCCGACCAATGCTACATACCCTGTTTCTATCATTGGAAGAGAAATTCTTCAGTACGCCATGACGGCAGATGAAGCCTATAACATTGCATTAACCAAAAAAAGTTATGTGATTGAAAGTTTTTTAGTTTCCTCGGCTTTTGATTCCTCGGCTGTATTAATTGAAATGACTCCGACAGGTGTAGATTCTATTCATCTTACTTCAGACGATGCTTTGGTCGCTACAAATCATTTACAGAATACTCGCTTAAGTGAAGGGGAGATCTACGACTTAAATCACGCTACCTATTATAAATCCATAAGATTGAAAGAACTTATCTATAACCAATCTTCTTTTGATGTAAACACTGTAGCCAGTATTCTAAGAGATACAAAAGGATTTGAAAACACCACAATTGGTTTTGGTAATCATAAATCGATCAATGCCCTTAATTTACATCACTCGGTAATATTTAAGCCCAAAACCCGACAAATGTGGGTGTCAACACATCATCGTCAGTTAGGAAAATATTATTGTTACAACTTAGATTCTGTTTTTTCGAATATCAATTCTCCTAAACATTCTCTTGCCTCTGAAGAACACACACTTTCAGAAGCAGAATTTATCTACTCTCAAGAATATAGAAACTATCATTCCTATAAATCATTTGTAGAATTAATCTCAAAATGGAGACCTCAAGACGAGCCTTTTAAAGATAAAGAGTTGATGCACTTTAAACGCTTGAACCCAGAGTCTTTCGAAACTTACGAACACCTCGGGGATTATTACACCAAATTACAAGATTGGGATATGGCTGAAATTAATTATCGAATTGCTTTAAGTAAAGAGGTGAGTTCGATAGATCTGAAAAATAAGATTGAAAAGAAACTCTACAGCATCAATTATTAATTGATGTTGACCCAAACAAAAAATTCTATGCTTAGATCTATCAACTAAACATAGAATTTTTTTGATTACAGTTTTGAGAATTTTTGATGATAGTCAATTCCCAAATATATTTTTACTGCATAGGCAATTACTAATTTATTTTAAATGAAATTGGAATTACCATTCTCTGACGAACGATTCTTCCTCTTTGCTCTGCTGGAGTCCATTTTGGAGACATCTTTAAAACTCTTAAAGCTTCTTCGTCCAAACCTGCACCTAAGCCTTTTACCACTTTAAAATCGGTAAGGCTACCATCTTTTCCAACAACAAATTGAACATAGACTTTTCCTTCTACACCCATTCTCATTGCTTGTTTTGGATACTTAATCGATTTGCTCAAGAACTTATAGAACTTACCAACACCTCCTCTGAACTCTGCTTTTTTCTGAACTACATCATGGATATAATCTGTAACTTCCTCATCAGGTTCATCAGTGTAATCATCTTCGATGACTTCAATTTCAGTATCGGTATCAAATTCTTGAATATCGATGTCAATATCTGGTAAATCTTCATTATTATCGACTACCTCAATCTTTTCAGGAATGAAAATCTTTTTTGGTTGTACCTTAGGTTTGATAATATCAATATCAACAATACTATCGTATTCAGAAGGATCCATTCTTTCATAATCATCTAGATTCATTAAAACGGTGTTGGAAGTAGGCGTCTCAAAAGCTGCAAATACAGTGATCATCGCCATAGATACACCAATCAGTCTAAAGAAATTAGTAAACTTACTTAGATTGACATTATCATACTTTTTAATCAATTCGTCTTGATCGATCCGGGGAGGTCTTTCTTCACGCCTCCGGATCACCACCCGGAAAACTTGAATCATACCAATAAGCGTAACAACGAAGGCAATCAATACTCCTTCTAGTCCAATAGTTTTTAAAATTTCAATCATAATCATGTGATTTGTAGAGATATACAAAATATATCTCCTGGTGAACAGATTTATTGAAAAGAGGCCTCTTAGCAGCTAAGCCAGAAGAAAAATAATTTTCATCTATCTCAGATTGCATATTCCAATGTAGAAGATAAGTAGGAGGGATGACAACGGTTTTTATGAACTTAACACCAAAACAGTAATAATTTACATTGATTAACATCGATTTTAGGAATCGTCTTAAATAATTTAAAATAAAAAATGTTAATCAGTCACATAGTCGAAAATTTATATCAAAAACAAAATACAACTCAGTATAAAATTCGTGTAAATTTAAAATTAACGGAATATTAATAAAATATATTACTCATCTTAATAGAAGAAGAAGTTAACAAGAAATACTTAAGCTGATTATATAACTTACAGGAATCAGAGGGGTTTCACCACCTCTTTAAGGAGGAATATTTCAAATAGGTTTATCATTTATCAATACATTATATATTGACTTATATCCACTTGTTGGAAGCAGAGGGGTTACATCACCTCTTAAAAATGTAAGCTTTAATAATATTCTAGTTAATGAAAAAGGTCTGCATTATTTAATTTACCTCTTACTTATTACCTATTACTTATTCCATATTCCCTCAAACTTCCCAAAAAACATCCCACATCAAACATCTCACATCAAACATCCCACATCCCACATCCCCTAGTTTCTCGGCAAAGTCGCATACTTCCCCAATCTATCCATATAACTGTCTTTTGATAAGTTCACTCCAAGAGTAAATTCTAAAATAGGATAAATGGAGGTCGACCGATCTACGGTAGGGTAATACAATACATTCAATGTGATATTATCTGATGACTTCATAATTCGTCCTCTTCTATTTAAAGAGGCTTTCTCGCCGAAGGGGATAGCAATTGATGAAGAAACGAAGCCAAAGTGTTCCAATCGTTCATTTTGATAAAAAGGCGTCCAACCTGCTCCGAATTTGATGATTTCCAATTTCAGTTCAGCAGAAAGGTATCCTCTCTGACTATTCTTATTCCAAACATACCCTGCCGTTGTAATAAAGGCATTATTACTTAAAGGGTTACTCCATATATATTGTCCGAAAGTCTCTATTAATGGATAATGCTGTTGAAAAAGGCTAATCTCATCCTCAGATTTTAGGAGGTGTTGTAAATGCTTTGCAGAGAAACTTACTATAAAATGCTCATGGGTGAAATAACTTAATCCAACTCCAATATCAACTGTTCCTTCTGTACGACTATTTAATGAATAGGAGGGGGATGAAGCATTTTGAGCGTTATTTGGGTTTAACTGACTATAGTATACCCCAATTTCATCACCTAAACTATATTGTTCATATCCTAAGGATAATCCCATGGAAAACCCGTAATTACGATCTCGAATCACATAGGATATAGGTAAGGTTATATTCTGATAATTGATAATGCTTTCATTGGATGTCTCCGAAAGGAGTGGATATTTAATTTGCTGATAATTCATGCCAATACCCCAAGTATTCTCTCCTTGTTTTGGTAATAGACCAACTTCTGCTCCTGCATTGAAATAACTATACTTCTGATTCGATCCAGCATACCTCACTGCGGCCTTATATTTATTGGCTGATGTCGACAACAAGGCAGGGTTTTGTACTGAATTTAACCAAAAAGGGTTTCCTGAAGGAACATCTTGAGCGAATACTCCTCTAAAACCACCGAGCAATATGATGATGAATAAATACTTCATTAGGGAGTAACGATAAAGGTGGATTTAAAACTTTCGGAAAAGCCGTCGGTATATACAATAGAAAAAATAGCGGTGTAAAACTGATCCGTAAGCTCTTCATCATCTCCAAAAACAAAAAGGGGATCTTCTGAAGAAAATACTCGATTCTGATTTTCTGAATACACTTCTACTTTAAAATCCTGAAAGGTAATTTGATCTCTTATTTTAATCTTAAAGTGACTATCCTCAAAAGCGGATGGATGTAAGGAAACAGCCGTGGGTACTTTTATTCTAGGAAAATAATCTACTTTAATGAGCTGAAGGGTATCTTTTCCGTCATCACATACTTGCCCACCACTTGCATCTGTAGCCGAAAGTACCACCGAATAATCTTTAAATGAGGAGGTGTTGGCTTTATCATAATTTGATGTTGAAAAGGTATATTCAAAGTCTTCATCACTTTCTAAGGTAAATTCATCAATAAGCTGATTGTCTTCATACACTTGCCAATTATGTTGATCAGTATTGATAGAGCTATCTGCATAAAATATCAATCGCCCATATTCCTCCGTCCAAGAAGAATAATTGGATGAAATAAAAGCTTTAGGTTGAGGTGGAACCACACTTATTTCATCAATAGTTCTATTCTTTAAGCAAGATGAATTTCTAGACGACTCTAAAAACATTTCAAAATGTAGGGAGTCTTCCAAAGGTCTATCGATAATTAGATTAGAGAGTGTACCTATATTATTTTCTATCGTTAATGCTTGCTCTCTAAAAAAATTACCATTCACATATATCCTTACTACTTCTTTTGTAACAATATCTCCTGTTGTTTTAAAATTGATGTTGAGCTGATGACAAGTATAAATTAAATCCTCATCGGGATTGAATATTAAGATTCTCTCTATTACATCAAACACATCTACTTCCACAGTATTTGAAGTTACTTGAGACATATTATCTATCATCTCAACGGTTATTTGATGCACACGAGCAGTTAACGCATCAGTAATATCAATACCTATTCTTGTTTCGGTAGGTGAGGCACTCACTACATTTCCTAATACACCAATTTGATTAATACCAGAAATAGAATGATACGATTGCCCGGCCTCATGATTTACTGTGAGAATAATTTCTCTCACATCATCGGCTTCATAAATACAAAAAGCGGAAGGATTGGATTGTATATCAAAACCAAAAGTAGTTACGCTTATCAGAAGTAGAAGTAGTAAGCAATAGTATTTCATTAATTATTAATACAATGAAAAGTAATGATAGTATTCAATATCAAGTTTATCAAAACATATGCCTTATTTCAATATTTGAAACAGGCTTAACAAACTATGGTGTTATCTAATATAAGAATTTAATACGATCTTTTCACTTCAGTGAGAATGCTGAAAGTATAAAAAAACGCAGCCAATATATTGACTACGTTTTTTTGATTTTCCCCTTAGATAGTTTTCTTACTTTAAAAAGTCAGATGATTATAATTAATACGGTGTGACTTGCACCACTATCCTTGTTTCTGAATTCGTTGTAAATGGAATACTTTCTTCCACAACAATGGCTTCTTTTTTCTGAAGAAGTGCTGTACCGGTTCCCACGGCTGCACCCACAGCTGCTCCAATTCCAGCTGCTTTTCCTTTATCTTCTTTTACACTTACAGCTCCAACACCTGTACCCGCTGCTGCTCCTGCTCCTGCTTTGGCTAATGTTTTTCCTGTATTACTTTTTCCTTCGAACTTTACCACATTAGAAGATAATGCATATGAATTACCTTTCATTTCTAATGACTCAAGCTCTAAATGAAGTTTCGAACGACCAATTAATTTTTTTTGATTTTGAGCCAATACCACTTTGGCTTTTACTTTTGTCCCTTTAGGTACAATTTCCTTTCTATTTTTTATGATTGCTTTATCCAATCTAAGATCTACAATATCGCCTGTAGATACTTTTTCGGTACTTATTGGCTTTGTAGGAGTAGCAGATAATTCCGTTCCTTCCTGAATGAAATAACGAACATCAATAGGTTTACTTTTCTCTTTTTTGACGATTTTTTTTACCTCTTCTTTTTTCTTCTCTTTTACTGGTATTTCTTCATAAACTAGATCAGAAGAAGTTGCTTTATCCTTTTTATCACATGAAAAAAAGACGGCACTAAAAAGTGCTGAAATTATTAGTAGTTGTTTCGTACAGTACATATAAAAAATGATTTATTGTAGTTCAAATATTGGGGAAAATCTAAACTCGATTTTTAATTCCCAATACTGATGCCACAATAAATCATTCTTCGTTTTACAGTATGTTATTCTATAGAATTAGCGAAAAAAGTACTATTCTTATAAAAAATATTACTTTTTAGAGGGTAATATTTTCCCAGTAGCTTCGCCAAAACCAATTCGAAGTCCGTCTTTCTCACACCATCCTTTCATGATAATCGTATCGTTATCTTCCAAGAATGTTCTCTGAGATCCATCCGATAATGTAATCGGTTCTGTGCCATTCCACGTCAACTCCAATAAAGAACCAAAACTGTCTTTCGTTGGTCCCGATATGGTTCCAGATGCACACATATCACCTACGTTTAAATTACAGCCATTGACTGTTTGATGTGCCAATTGTTGACTCATACTCCAATACAAATATTTAAAGTTAGAGTTACAAATTACCTGAGGAGCCAATCCTTCCGGCTGTAAACTTACCTCCAATTGAATATCAAATGCTCTCGGTCCAGTTGTTTGTAAATAAGGAAGTGGGGTAGGCGACTGTTCTGGTCCAGCTACTCTAAATGGAGCTAAAGCTTCCATCGTTACGACCCAAGGAGAAACCGTCGATCCGAAGTTTTTACCCAGAAATGGTCCCAATGGAACATATTCCCATTTCTGAATATCTCTTGCCGACCAATCGTTAAACAGCATCATTCCAAAAATATAATCTTCTGCCTCTTCTGCTTCTACAGTATCTCCCAAAGCAGTGGATTTACCAACCACAAAAGCCATTTCTAATTCTATATCCATTCGAGACGATGGTCCATAAACGGGTGCATCGGCATTAGGAGGCATCTTTTGTCCTTTTGGTCTGTGTAAATCTGTTCCCGATACCACAATAGAAGAAGCCCTGCCATGATACCCCACCGGAATATGTTTCCAGTTCGGCATTAATGCATTGTCCTTTCCTCTAAACATAATTCCTACGTTAGTAGCATGTTCTTCTGATGAATAAAAGTCGGTATAATCGCCGATCTGAATAGGAATATAAAGTGTTGCATCACTTTGATTGACTAGATAAGAAGCATCAATTGTTGTGTTTCCTTCGGATAGTAAATCAAATAGTTCGGTTCTAACGGATTGATGTACCTCTTTTCCAAGTGCCATAAAATCATTCAATACTTCTGATGAAAAAACACTTTTATCAGCAATAGATAAGTGCTTTGCTGCTTTTTCTAAATCAAGTATTTGATGTCCAATAGCTACGCCTACTCTTTTTTGAGGATGGTCATTCGTTGAAAAAATACCATAAGGTAGGTTCTGAATTGGGAAGTCCGATCCTTCAGGAACGTCTACCCAAGACTTTGCATCAGGTTGATGTGTTTTGTTTATCATAGATGTGTTTATAGGTTTGGTCGATCTTTTTAAGATCCTGTGTTTGTGTCGTTGTAAATATTTTCCCTAAAATAAGCAGGAAGTTGAAATATTTAAATCTTGATGCTAAAATAACTTCATTCCTATACTTTAGTTTAAGGGAATATCGTCTTCTTTTATTGTTCATCAATTTATTTGATGTTGATTTATGAAATCTCCTAATCCAATAAATCATTACCTATATTTGTTGAAGAGAATTACTTATCATTTTTTATCAATTGAAATAGTATGTCAACTAAACTACTTTTACTAATTGGAGCATTGTTTATTATTGCTTCTACCTTTATCAAGGTACAATTCGGTGCCGATACCATCGTGACTGTTTTAAAGTTTATTGGTTTATTTTTAATCGTTGGTAGTTTCGTGAAGATCCTCATTCAGAATATCAAAAAGTAAATATTAAACTCTTGATCGTATTTTTTGGTTATTCAATTAACTATCCATTATTCATTTTGTGAATTCTATTTTTTTTAAGTTAATTAGATACATACCATCGAATTAGCTATTTGATTTCAACAATAGTACAAACACCTACTTTTATGGAAAATGCAATTATTACTTCAGATCAGAACATTCAAAATATTGAAGATATATTCATTCATTTAAAGAAGAATAGACAAGGCATTAAGGATACGACTGCCAAAACGAGAATCAAGAAATTGAAACTCCTGGAGAAGTATATTCTTGATCACCGATCTGATATTCAAAATGCAATCCATAAAGATTTTAATAAGAATCCGATAGAAACGGATGCAACAGAAATTCTTTCTACACTTGGTCTTTTAAGACATGCAAGAAAGAATCTGAAGAAATGGATGAAGCCAAATAAAGTGGGAACTCCTATTAGTATGTTGGGTACTTCTTCAAAGGTGATATACGAACCAAAAGGAGCTTGTTTGATTATTTCCCCGTGGAACTATCCTTTCTACCTGGCAATGGGGCCATTAATTTACGCTATTGCTGCTGGAAATACGGTGGCATTAAAACCTTCCGAGATATCATCAAATACTTCTTTATTTATTGAGAAAATGATAAAGGATCTTTTTCCTGATAATGAAGTGAAAGTGGTGTTAGGTGGCGTGGAAACATCAACAAAATTATTGGAACTTAAATTCGATCATATCTTCTTTACCGGAAGTCCGCAAGTGGGGAAAGTGATCATGAATGCGGCATCAAAGAATCTTTCTTCTGTTACTTTAGAATTGGGAGGGAAATCGCCTACAGTCGTACTAAATGATGCCGATTTAAAAGATGCTTCCGATAAAATTACTTGGGGTAAGTTTATCAATGCCGGACAGACTTGTATTGCTCCCGACTACTGTTTAGTTCCAAAAGAATCGGAAGCTGAATTTGTCGATCAAATGCAAAATACCATTAACGAGTTTTATTCTCCGGATGGTGAAGTAATCGAACTTTCGAAGGATTTTGCCAGAATTATATCCAATAAACATTTTATCCGTTTGCAACATCTAATTAACGATGCTGCCGAAAAAGGGGCTACAGTAATGATGAACGGTGAAATGCATGAGGAAACAAGATATATTCCTCCTACATTACTCACCAACGTTACCGACGACATGCTGATTATGCAGGAAGAGATTTTCGGACCCATCCTACCGATCAAAACCTACAAAAATGTGGATGAAGCTTTAGAATATATCGCTTCTAAAGAGAAACCTCTGGCACTTTATGTATTCGGTCAAAAGAAAAAAGATATACAATATGTTATTCATCACTCCACTGCGGGTGGAACATCTATTAACGATACTGTACTTCATATCAATAATCCTGAACTGCCTTTTGGTGGCGTAAACAATAGTGGTATTGGTAAATCGCATGGTATCTATGGATTTATGGGATTCAGTAATCAAAGGGCTATTCTTAAAAATAGAGTGGGGATGACGGGTATCAAACCTATCTATCCTCCGTATGGTGATTTGGCATCCAAGCTGTTGGATTTTATCATCAAAAAGTTCTAAAAAATAAAATATTAAATCTCTTTATAAGGTTGTTTCATTACTGAATGATTCAACCTTTTTTTAGGGATTTTATTTTCGCTTTTCCCTTCTATTAATGAATACAATAAATCAATAATAGATATGAAAGGTTTTAATTATTTTAAAAAGGTATTATCAGTTTTAACTGTATTTATCGTGCTTTTTAGCTCAAGTGCAAATGCCTGTTCTTTCTTTAAATTTCATGCAAACGGCAATACTTATATAGGGAGAACTATGGAGCTTCCTGTGGAATTAGCAGAGCAAATCGTAATTGTACCTAGAGACTATAACTTTTATAACCTCAAAGTAAAATATGGCTTTACAGGTATAGAACATGGAAATACAGGATTAATGAGTTCTGGATTAAATGAACATGGATTGAATATTGAAGCACTCGCTTTATTTGAAAGTAATTATGCTCCGGTTGGTGAAGGAGATATTAACCAACAACAAGTGGTAAGTTATGTGTTGGGTAATGCGAAAAGTGTGGATGAAGCTATTGAATTACTTAAAAAAACTAAGGTAGAAGGTTCGAAATTATCATTAATGAAAGATATCGAACTTGGAATACACTTCGCGATTACAGATGGTAAAAGATCTGTAGTTGTTGAATACATCAATGGAAAAGGAACTCCAGAAATTTATGAAAATAAACTAGGAGTGATGACGAACGATCCAAGATATCCAACTCAAGAATTAATGGCAATGTCTCTTATTAATGGTGATTTAGAAAGTGGAACAACTACTTTTTCTGAAGAAAACTTTATGGGATTTGATAGAACCCCTCAGGGACGTTTCCAACAATTAGTTGCTCTGAATTATACTCAAGATTTAACTCGTGTAAAAACTGATTTTGATGCAATCAATAGAGCATGGGCTATGGTCAATTCTGTAGAAATAGTACAAGGTTCTCTTTATTGGAGATTTGTTGATGAAAAACCTCAAATGACGGGGTATTCTACAGTAATTGATGTAAAAAATAAAGTATATCACTTCAGAACATATGATAACATGGATATCAGAAAAGTAGATGTCAATGCGATTGATTTCGCAACGGTGGCTTATCAAACACAAGATATTTATAGAACTCAAAGCGAGTACAAGGATATTAAAATCAATAATGTTCGATAAAGAATTAATTTCTTTTTGACTGAAAATAGATCATAAACACAAATGAGGCTGTACCACTACAAAATGATACAGCCTCATCTTTTTATATGAATAACGTACAAATTACCAAACACGAGGTCGGGAGACCTCTAAAGTTTTTTAGGCGCAAATGACGTCTCACTTAACATTTGCGCCAGTGTAGACGAACCAAACTTATTAGTTATTACCTATTAATTATTACTTGAAAAATTATTACCTACCTAAGTTTCTCCACCAACTTCCTCACATGATGAAACCTCGGTGCTCTTTCCAATAGCTCATCCAATTGTTTCACATAAGCAGCTACTAATTCAGGTACCTGACTTTTTTGTATCAAGAGATGTTGTCCCACCAACCAATATGCACGTTCTGCAATGCTCATGTTCTCCCCATATTGTTGGTAATGTTTAGGTAGAAGATTGGATAGCCTCCATATCCTCATAAAACCTAAGAAATTTGGGAGCTGTTGGTTAAACGCCATTGCAGCTTCTAATAAAGAGTAATAACTTTTTGGTTTTTCTAGATCGGGATGGAATTTTAGATTCTTAATCAGCATCATCAAATCATTGGCTTTGGCGAACTTCTGTTCCTCCAATAATTTCATCACCATCTGATATAGAAGTCTTGAACCAGACACCTGAAGTTTATCTGCTTCACCAGGAACATAATCTACGAATACAGAAAAAAGCTCTTCGAAAGAATCAGCATTGTCTTCTTCCAAAGCGACTTTCAACATATCGTAGAGTACCCAAGCCATAGCGGCTTGTAAGGATTCATCTTCGGGAGCCAATTCCAACAAACGTCTAGCTGTTATAAAAGCTTCCTGATATTTCCCTTCTTCCCTTAAAGAATATATTTCTGTTACTGAATACACCTTATTTATTTCTTTCATTAAATCGTTGATCTCTATCCTTACGGTTTCTTGAAGTAAGCTTTTTTAAACCTACTTTCACTCCTAAAAGAATAAAGCAAAAACCACCTAATTTTGCATTTTCAGAAAAGTCGACCCCACTTTTCCAATCGTAGTAAGCCAACATAAAAAATGAAATTCCGGCCATTGCGAATATGAAATTCACTAGCCAATCAAATCCTTTTCCCATTTCGTTTAGTTTATTGTTGATTAGTATATCATAAACATACAAAAAAAAGAGTAAGTGATCAGTCAAAAACCTTCCCACTTACTCCTTATATTTTTAAAGATATATACCTTATCTAATAATAGATCCCTCAGACAATTGTCCTGTTGGAGAGATAAACGATAAGCTACCGTCTTTGTCTTCTGCCATCAAAATCATTCCTTGAGATTCTACACCTCTGATTTTTCTTGGAGCCAAGTTCACTAAAACAGAAACTTGTTTTCCGATGATATCTTCAGGAGCAAAGAATTCAGCAATACCACTTACAATCGTTCTTTTATCGATTCCAGTGTCTACTGTAAGTTTTAAAAGCTTCTTCGCTTTCTTCACTTTCTCTGCTTCAAGGATAGTACCTACACGGATATCCATTTTTTGGAAATCATCGAATGATGTTTCCTCTTTTTGAGGTTCAACAGGCTGTTGAGCGATTTTTGTTTTCTCTAATTTTTCAATTTGAGCTTCAATCGTTTTGTCCTCAACTTTGCTGAACAACAACTCTGCAGGAGCAAGGCGGTCATAAGCTGTAATCAATTCTGGATTACCCACTTGATTCCAATCCAATGACTCCATTCCTAACATGTTTTGGATCTTCTTCGCAGTATTTGGTAAGAAAGGATCGATAGTGATCGCCAAGTTACCAGCAATTTGAAGTGCCATGTTCAGAATAGTTTTTACCAATTCTGGATCTTGCTTAAACAATTTCCAAGGCTCAGTATCCGCCAAGTATTTATTACCTAAACGAGCCAATTTCATTGCTTCAATTAAAGCTTCTTTGAATTTGTACTGCTCGATTAATTTCTCCACTCTCAATGGAAGTTCTTTCATCTCTTTAATGATGCCTTCTTCCATTTCAGTAAACTCACCTGCTACAGGTACTTCACCTTTAAAGTATTTGTGCGTTAATACAACGGCTCTGTTGACAAAGTTACCCAAGATAGCTACCAACTCGTTATTTACACGCTCTTGATAATCTTTCCAAGTAAACTCTGAATCTTTATTTTCTGGAGCAATGGATGTCAACACATAACGTAACTCGTCTTCTCTATTTGGTAGATCTTCCAAGTACTCGTGTAACCAAACGGCCCAGTTTCTTGATGTCGATAATTTAGCACCCTCTAAGTTTAAGAACTCATTGGCAGGGACGTTATCAGGAAGAATAAAGTCGCCATGTGCTTTCAAGATAATAGGGAAAATGATACAGTGGAATACGATATTGTCTTTACCAATAAAGTGTACCAATTTAGTATCTGCTTTCTTCCAGTAATCTTCCCAGTTTTTACCTTCTTTAGCGGCCCAATCTTTAGTCGCAGAGATGTAACCAATAGGAGCATCCAACCAAACGTACAATACTTTTCCGTCTGCACCTTCTACTGGAACTTTCACACCCCAATCCAAATCTCTGGTCATCGCTCTTGGCTGTAAACCTTGGTCGATCCAAGACTTACACTGACCCATTACAGAATTTTTCCACTCTTTAGGATCATGGTGAGGTCTACCGTCTAAAGTACCTTCAACAATCCACTCACGTACCCAATCCTCGTGCTTGTTCATTGGCAAGTACCAGTGACGAGTCGTTTTTAAGGTAGGAGTTGCTCCAGTAATCGTCGATTTTGGATCGATTAATTCTGTCGGGCTCAAAGAAGTACCACATTTCTCACACTGATCACCATACGCACTATCATTGCCACAATTTGGACAAGTACCCATGATATAACGATCGGCTAAGAATTGTTTTGCCTCTTCATCATAATATTGTTCCGACTCATTTAATTCAAAATGTCCTTTCTCTTCTAAATTCTTGAAAAAGTCTTGTGCTGTTTCATGGTGGATAGGAGAGGATGTTCTATGGAACAAATCGAAAGAGATACCGAACTTCTCAAAAGTATCACCAATCTGCTTGTTATACTTATCAATAATGTCTTGAGGAGTAATGCCTTCTTTTTGGGCTCTAATTGTAATGGCCGCACCGTGCTCATCACTACCACAAATAAAAGCGACATCTTTTCCTTTCTGACGCAATGATCTAACATAAATATCAGCTGGCAAATATGCACCAGCAATATGCCCAATATGAAGAGGGCCGTTCGCATAAGGTAATGCTGCAGTTACTGTGTATCTATTATAATGTTTTGACATGTAGTGTCTTCTAGTTTTTACAGATCCAACGACTTTTTGTACCGATCGACAAAGTCGATGGCAAAGTTAAAGAATTTGAAGAAGTTTATCACTTGTTTGCCCTTTGAATAACAGATGTTTTGATAAATCAAACGATTTATTGAATCTAAGCCTTAAAACCATCCTAATAAAACCGTAAATCAACATCAATTTCTCCATAGTGGCTTCATTTCTTCTTTCCTTAGTTTCTTAGTTCTTCAGTTTCATACTTCTTTAGTTACTAATATTTGTTTGCACAATAAATCAATTGCCTTACTTTTGCGTTTACCTAAGAAACATATTAATTACTTATGAAAAAGGCGATACATAAAGGCGAGGAATGGTTTGACCAATGGTTCAACACACCATATTATCATATTCTGTATTCCAATAGAGATTTTAAGGAAGCAGAGGAATTTATGAGAGTATTGTCTACTCATCTCGAATTAAAAGCAAACGATAAAGTTCTTGATTTAGCTTGTGGAAAAGGAAGACATTCTATCTTTTTAAATAAGCTAGGTTATGATGTGGAAGGTATTGACTTATCCACAGAAAGTATACATTACGCAAAGCAATTTGAAAACGATACTTTGAAGTTCAATACCCACGATATGAGAGAGTTGTATAAGGAAGAAGAATATGATTATATCTTCAACTTATTCACATCATTTGGCTATTTTGAAACAGAAGAAGAAGATCTTCAAGCATTACAAATGATTGCTCACAGTTTAAAGAAAGGTGGTAAATTTGTACTCGATTATTTCAATACTTATAAAGTCATCAACAGTCTTCCGGAAAAACAGGAGATTAATCGACAAGAAATGACGTTCTATGTGCATAAGTATTTGAAAAATCGCCACGTAATGAAAGAAATTGCTTTTACTGATGAAGGAAAGGACTATTTATTCACAGAAAGGGTAGAAGCGTTGAAAAATAAAGATTTCAGATACCTTTTTGAAGCAGTAAATCTAAAAATTGTTCACACTTACGGAGATTATCAACTGAATAAGTTTGATAGAGAAAATTCTGATCGAATGATCTTTGTGGTTGAAAAGATATAAACAGAATTACGAAATAATTCACAAAAAAAGGCGTCACATTATGCGACGCCTTATTTTTTGATACTTATCAGTTACTATTTTGATAACTGATGGTATCCCTAGTATTTTTCTGAATAGTAATCGCTCCGAAAATACTCAACAAGAAACCAAAGGCATAAAAACCTTTCTCACTTGGTAAGATATCAGCATTAAATAATCCTATGGTTAATAATGCAATTGAAGCAATTAAAGAGAACCAACTTAATCCGTAATACAAGTTAGAAACCTGTATAAATTCTTCTTTATCTCTTACAGATTTTTGTACGGAAATCGCTGAAAACAGTGCGAAAAGGATAACAGTTAAATAATAACCTTTCTCATTCAATAACATTTCAGCTCTAAAAAGACCAATTAAATATCCTCCTAGTCCAACAGCAAAAGCAATCCAAGAAGAAGCGATGTAGGCATTAGATGGTTTAGCACTCATAATTCATTAGTTTCGTGAAAAATCAACAGCTTTGGTATGCTGCCGTTTAAAATCAGACCATTTAGTAATCAGCCTGATAAATCAAGATGCTTGAAAGAGTAATGTTAATTTCATCTTGATTTTTTGTATGGTCTTTCCAACGCATCAAAATAAAATAGGTTGTGAAATGTTTAACAAAAAATGAATATTCACTCATTATTTAACATTTGATAATAAAATAGGTAGCAGGTAGCAGGTAGCAGGTAGCAGGTAGCAGGTAGCAGGTAGCAGGTAGCAGGTAGCAGGTAGCAGGTAGCAGGTAGCAGGTAGCAGGTAGCAGGTAGCAGGTAGCAGGTAGCAGGTAGCAGGTAATTTATTTTTTTAGGTTGAATATTAAAAACTTAGAGTGAACTTTCTAAAGGTAAACAAATAGAAACTATTTAAGGAACTTCTGAAGCAAAAAAGAGGTGATGAAATCCCTCTTTAAAATTGCATAAGACTATCGTATCTTTAATAATTAATTTTCACATAAAATCCTCCATTTTCTCATTTTCCAAAAAGAGGTGGTGCAACCCATCGCTACAAAAACAGAGGAGCGAACCAAACCTGCTACCTGCTACCTAAAAAAATATCAGATGTCGAAAATCTTAAAGTCTAACACAAATCCCTAAGACTTATTAATATTATCCCCCCTAAGCTGTCTAAATCGCTTTCTAGCGTCTACTTCATAGCTCGAGCCCTTAAACTTAATCAGGTGTTCTTTAAAGTAGTGCATAGCCTCTTCTTTGTTCTTTAGGTGGTCCTGATAGATCACACCTAGGAGGTAATTGGCATCATCTGCCCAGATATCGTAACTGTGGAACTCTAGAATTTCTTTTAGAGGTTCTGTAGCTTCTTCGTATTTTCCGAGTTTTATCAACAATTGTGATTTTTCCCAAAGAATTTCATCGGTTAAACGATGTCCTTTAAAAGTCACCAACATTTGATCATAACTTTTCAACGCTTTGTCGTATTGTCCTTGAAATACCAACAAATCTACTTTGGCATATTCTTCCATAGCTAAAGAAGTGGTATCTAAATTCAGATTATCTGCAATAAGTAGTGACAATGCCATAGCATCGTTACTAATTGTTCTAGAAGTGGCCAACTTTAACACATCCAATTGTGATTGTGCCAATCGGAAATCACCTGTGTAATAGTAAAGTTTAGCATTTTTCAATTTTGCTTCATGACCAATCTTTAATTCACGATTACTCTTAGCTACTTGTGAATAAAGTAATGATGCTTCCCAAGGTTCGTCTTTCAGCAAGTAGATATCACCTAAATCCAACTTGGCTTGTGAAACTAATGACTTTGGAATATTTCGATTATCAATAATTTGTTTCAACTCTGTGATGGCAGAATCTTTCTGATTAAGATAAAACGCTTGAAGTAAGGCCATGTTACGCATCGCATCGCCTGTTTGTGCGGTTAATCCCACTTCTTTGATAATTTGTTGGTAATCCTTCACCAAAGATTCAATTTGATTACGATTGATAGGATAGGTGCTTTTTACAATTTCTTCTTTCGTTTCTATCAAGAACTTTCTAGCCACAGGATACACCGCATATTCTTTGTAACGATCCACCAAATACTGGAAGATCTTCTGTGCATTCTTATAATCCTGATTATTCTTCGCTAGTCGACCGATCTCTAAAATCTTATATCCTTCTAGCCTCAAACGTTTATCGAGCGCTCTAGCCTGTATAAACGCCCCGTAGAACTTCTTCTGCTGTAAGTAGTACCAAACGATCATCTCGTTGAATACAGTCATGTCAGCGTTCTTCTGCACCTTTGTCAGCAACTTCGGCTCTAATAGGTCAAATTCTTCTTCTGACGTCAATCTATCTTGTAAAGCAACTTGGACATACTCCAACTGATCCGGCTTCACTGTTAGCAATTTTAAGTACTCATCGATCATCAATTCTTTTTTGTCTGACTTATTGTATAAATCAGCCAATTCGTAAAAGAACATTTCTCCGGATATTTTCTCACCTTCTTTGTAACTGTACTCCGCATAATTGTATAAACCTAGGTCGGCACAATACAAAGCAGTATAACGAAGTTTGGTCGTGTTGTTCACAATTTGTTTGATGTAAGCATGAAAATACTTATCGGCATGCACCGTATCTTTTTCAATCAACTTTACACGACAGTAATCCACCTGATAGGTAGAGTTGCCTGAATTCGACTTCACCAGTTTTTTTAAATATTTATCAGCCTCCTTCAACAACTCCTTTTTTAAAAGGATGCTTAGATAATTTTCGTGGATCTGATTTATCAATTCTTTTTGTTTTACCAGATCACGATATAGTTCCAAGGCTTTATCGTATTCTTCTGTTTTATAATATTCCTGGGCGAGTTCTAACTTCTCTTCTGTTTTATTTTGAGCCAACCCAGTTTGAGTTAAAAGGAAGAGACCTCCGAGACAAAGGAAGAGTATTCTGATTTTTTGAGTAATGGAGGTTTTCAACATTTTCTTAAAAGATAAATAATAGAAAAATAAAAATTTAAAATTCTTTTTTATTGTTATTAGGGCTGTGTATAAGTTGATAAATCGGTTTACTCACAGGAATATTAAGCTTACACACATTTCTATTCAATAGTCCAACACCGCATAATATATACAATAACAGTGTTTTATGGCGCTTTTCAACAATACTAACACAAAAATAGGTACTAAAGTTATTCAGTTAAATACTGTGTTTAGAAGCGCCCTTTTGAGATGAATAACCTTATACACACCAATGTGAATACCGTGAATAAGTCCAATTTGTGAACTATTGTGGATAAAAAGGTCACTTATTAAACATTTCACTCACAAATCACATCCTCTCACAATTACTATGTGAATAATGTTGATAAGGTACAGTATCTTCTTAAGATTGTACAATTACTAACCTTTACATTTATTGATGCCAAGTTTTGATACATTCTATATATGAATATACACAATCCTGACTTTTTTAAATCATTTTATTGATTAAAAATTAATCCACTTCTGTGAATAGTTTTTTGATGATCAATTTTCGATCTCCTTTAATGTTAGATGATCTCTTCTCTTTAATTTTGAATACTTCTTAATGTATTTTACACCCTTTCTTTTAAACACCATGTGAATTATGTTATTGTTGATATGTGTAAAATATAGTATTACAACAGTTATAATTTACTGATATACAGATATATAATGATATTTTACCCTTGTTAATTAACCCATTTTCTGTTTGTATTTACGTTAGTAAATAACAAAACTTAACTTTTGTTGATAAATATGTTGATAAGTACCTAAGTTATCAACAGTTTAAGGAATGTTATGTTGACATTAATGTGCAAAACCTCTAAATCCCTTATAATGAGTACCTAAAGTGTGTATCGAGTTAAACTAGGCCTTAATTGCCCAAAACCTTTGAAATAAGGCCATAAACGCACTTTTTTTAATATTTTTTAAGAAGGTATTATTTGAGTTTATTGATTTTGCAACTTTATAAAAACTTATTCACACATTTTGAGGTCCTAAAGCGTTTTAACAATGGGTTCATTATCAAATTGATAATGTAACATGAAATAGTATATATAGAAAAGCCTTCCAAATATTCGGTATTTAGAAGGCTTTTTATGTATAGGTAAGATGTAGTTTTTATCCTCTAGGTAAAATCAAATTGATAGATGAATCTTTAATTTTTTCACTTAAATAAGCAGAGTAATTTTCACTACCATTTTTAAACAATAAGAGATACTCATTTTCATTTTCTAATGATTGATATAAAGTCATCATTGATTGCGTATTGTTCGAATTAGAAAATAAGATTCCTTTCTGCGTTTTTATTTTATCGTATTTCTGATCGTTATATTTTAAGATGATAGGAGATAGGGTAATATCCTCTTGAATATTATTTTCTGATTTTAAACTAAAGAAACGAATAGGTTTACTATTCAGTAATACTTTTTGATGTTCAATTTCTATATGATGAAATATTGAGACACCTTCTGAATGATTTCCTACAAACTCATAAACAATAAAATTATCGTCCCACTCATATTGCTGTTTTTTTGTAATCGTATAATCTTCTAAACTTATTTTTATCACCCCACCTTTTTCAATACTTTCAATACCTACATTGGTCGGATCATAATATCTTTTTGTTGGTGTAGCTTTTACTTCCAAGTTTGGTTTATATTCTCCAGCGACTACTTCGTTTTTTATTCCTAAATATTCCTCCAAAACTTTTTCTAAATTTTTCATTTCATAGTTTTCTTTTTCGAACCAACTCCCATTTATAATTTGATCGTCTATATTCGAGTTGTGATATGAAATATTCAGAGAATAAACTTTCGTTGGATATTCATTATTTTTTTGAACTTTTTTTAATTCCTCAGTAAAATAAAATTGTTTGATGTCTTGTATGTCAACTTCTAAGGACCCACGATTAAATGGATGAATAGGAGAGGTCTAGATTTTAAATCAGAAGTTTGCTTAATATTCATTCCATTAAAATTTTAGCTAAAAAAAAGACTAACCTAAGTATTGAAACTTAAGTTAGTCTATTAGTCATGTCTTTACAAAAAGAAAATTTATCTTTTATCGGTATTGATAATTGTATCTTCTCTTCGAATTTCCCAATTGGCTTCTACCTTAATTTGGTTAGGGAAGAAGGCGGTAGGTTCTGGTGGAATTCTATTTTTAAAATCACCAGGGAACCAAATTCCGTCACCGTTTTCATCAATTAATACTCTGATCTTATAAGTACCTGGTTTTACATATTCGAAACTAAATTTTCTTTCATCTTTAATTTCCATGTAGGGTTCATTTTTTCCATCCAAAAGTTGAACAATAAAGTGATCATGACTTCCCTTTACCTCACCTTCAACAATACCATATTTGTCCGGCTCCTTGATAGTAAACGAGACAGATTTATTTTTTGTGGAATCACCTTTTACTGAAACAAATGAATTCTGTTTAAAGATGACAGTAAAAGCTGAGTCGGCATAAAAACCAGGAATCGTTAATTCTGTTTTGTCATGATTAAACGATAAGTCAACATTATTTGCATCCAATAAACTATCTAGCTGAACAGTGTCTGTACTCCATACATACATCATACTATCTAAATTCCATTCTTTCATTGGGATAGGGAATTTCAAAACTAGATCTACAGAATCTTTTTCTTTGATATCACTATCCTCAGGGTATAATTTATTGAAGCTAATTCTTTCTACTTCTTTTTCTTCAGCTTCACCACCTAAAGCATTTCCTACTTGCTTTAAAGCTCCACCAATTAAGCCTCCATTTTTCTTTCTTTCTGCTCTTTTTTGTTCAGCTAAAAATTCAGATTTACTAGGGAACATCACAGTAGTATCGAATTCTACTTTTACATCTAATGAGTCAATACCATATCCTTTTACTCTAATGGAATCTTCAATATCTCTCATACCTGTGTAGATCAACTTTACCTCACCGGCATCATTTCTCATACTAAAAACACTGTCTGTGAATGAATTCTTTTCAGGAAAATCTAAACGATAATCCACTACATATTTATTGAATTGAAGAAGAAGATCTTCTTTGTCTTTTTTCGCTCGATTAAATTTTAGATCAACTAAATCATAATCCCTTACATATAATTTTACCCCATCAAGGTTTTTATCTAATAAAATGGAGTCAGAAAAGAAGCCAATTTTTTCTTCGCGCAAAGTGTATTTATAATCTTCGTTCGCATCCTTAATGGCATACACTGTATAATATCCAGGTTTAAATCTTTCTAAAATAAATAAACCATCTTTTACTGTTCTTGAAAAATATAATGGAGGATCTGTATTTACATCCAAAGAATCATAAGGATTATATAAAGCAATGATACCACCTTCGATAGGTTCGTTAGTCATTAAATCTCTAACAGATCCAGTCACTTCCAAAGAGTCCAGATAGCTACCAGTACTAACAGAAAAGCGAACATTTTGTGCAGGATTTTTTTCCGTAACGTCAACTATAGCTTTACCAAAATCAAAATAATAAGTAGTATTTGATTGTAAAGTATCCATGATATTCATGATCAACTTTCTACCCGATACTTTGGTCTTATATTTTAATGTACTCTTGTAAGGAGTGATAATTAGATTCTGTTTTAACTTCTCCTCTTGGATAGGTTCATCAAAATATAAAGTCAATTTAAGTTTTGTAGTATCCACATTTGTCTGACCATCGACGGGAGTTGAGGCAGCAAACTTTGGAGGGATTTCATCTTTTGGACCTCCAGTAGGAGAGGAGACAACAGCACAACCATAAACAGTAAATGCCAATGCAGTTAAAAGAAGTAATTTAAAAATATAGTTCATTAGTGAAGATGACTAAATGTAGATCACAAGAATACCATTTGATTAGGTTAAAAATCATGTGATGATCAATAAAGTTTCAAGATACAAAATAAGGCATATCTCTTTAAAAGAGGTATGCCTTATTCATAAAATTTAGTGCTTTTTTTAAGCCTTTTGTTTATCAAGATACACCATCAAGATGGTAACATCGGCAGGAGTTACCCCACTAATTCTTGATGCTTGTCCTAAAGTAAGTGGACCTACCTTAGATAATTTTTCTCTTGATTCAGCAGATAAAGAAGTGATCTCTCTGAAATTAAATCCTTCTGGAATTTTATAATTCTCTAGGGTCGTTAACTTCTCAGCAATCTTTTCTTCTTTCTCTATATATGTTTCATACTTCAATAAAATCTCAGCTTCTTCCAATGCTTTCTCACTGAAGTTTTCAAATGCTTCTTTTAAAGCAGGAGCACAATCCATAGTTAAAGCCATTCCTACATTAGGACGTTTGATAAACTTATCAGCTTTTAAACCATGGTTCATCGTTTGTAAACCACTTGCTTCTAAATGAGGATTTGCATTAGCTACTTTTACACTAGTTTCTTTTAGTGTTTCAATAGTCGATTCAATCTCTTGCTTTTTCTTTTGTACAGCTTCGAATCGATCATCTGATGCTAATCCCAATTGATGTCCAAGTGGAGTCAATCTAAGGTCAGCATTATCTTGTCTCAATAAGATTCTGTACTCAGCACGTGATGTAAACATTCTGTAAGGCTCCTCAGTACCTTTGTTGATAAGATCATCGATCAATACACCAATGTATGCTTCTGATCTCTTAAGAACGAATGGCTCTGCTTCTACGATCTTATTATGTGCATTGATACCAGCCATCAAACCTTGTGAAGCAGCTTCTTCATAACCTGTTGTACCGTTAATCTGACCAGCAAAATACAGGTTCTCAATGAGCTTTGTTTCCAGTGTTGGTTTTAATTGAGTAGGAGGGAAGAAGTCATACTCAATGGCATAACCAGGTCTGAACATCTTCGCGTTTTCAAATCCTTCAATCTTTCTCAATGCTTTGTATTGAACGTCTTCAGGTAGTGAAGTAGAGAATCCGTTGATATACATTTCGCAGGTATTCCATCCTTCTGGTTCTACAAAGATTTGGTGACGATCACGCTCGGCAAAACGGTTGATTTTATCTTCGATAGACGGACAGTATCTCGGACCTAATCCTTGAATTCTTCCGTTAAACATTGGCGATCTATCGAACCCTGTTTTTAGAATATCATGTACTTCATTACTAGTATAAGTGATGAAGCAACTTCTTTGTTTCGTTAAAGAAGTCGTTTGATCTGAGTAAGAAAATTTCTCAGGGTTTTCATCACCTGCTTGTTCTTGAAGTTTCTCCCAGTTTAAAGAACGGCCATCTACTCTTGGAGGAGTACCTGTTTTCATTCTACCAGATTCGAAACCTAAAGAAACCAATTGTTCTGTTAAACCTTTTGCAGCATGTTCACCACTACGGCCACCTCCAAATTGTTTTTCGCCAATGTGGATTAAACCATTTAAAAATGTACCATTCGTTAAGACAACAGCTTTCGTATTGAATACTACTCCTAAACTTGTTTTAACTCCAGTAATTTTATCACCATCCATAACAAGTTCAGTCGCCATTTCTTGCCAGATGTCGACATTCATATTTGCTTCAAGAGTGTCTCTCCATTCTTGAGCAAACATCATTCTATCACTTTGTGCTCTTGGACTCCACATCGCAGGACCTTTCGATCTGTTTAGCATTCTAAACTGAATCATAGTCTTATCTGTGATGATACCAGACATACCGCCAAGGGCATCAATTTCTCTTACGATTTGACCTTTAGCAACCCCACCCATTGCTGGGTTACAACTCATCTGAGCGATGGTTTGCATATTCATAGTAATCAGTAATACTTTAGAGCCTAAAGTTGCTGCGGAGTAAGCGGCCTCACAACCTGCGTGACCTCCTCCAATTACAATGATGTCATAAGATGGATACATTATTTTCTCCTTTTATTTTTTAAGTTCCACGTGGAACAATGATAATCCTTCAATGAAAAATTGAGGAAGTAAATCCTCTAAACCTGAATTCGGATAATTGAATTTCAAGTCACAATACGAGTAATAAAAATATAAAATCTTCCTACTCTCTAATTTCCAAATGCAAAGATACATAATACATTGAAAATTAAACCTTAATGTTTTTATATATAAAAGTTCCACGTGAAACATTTTGTGTAATAATAATGTTTCACGTGGAACATGAGTATAATAAATACGATATTGAATTGGTTTATGAACTTAAACCGATAGGTCTTTTGGCTAATTGACGATCTTCCATATTTCTCATATTCGCTGCATCTTCTTCAGATTTATCTTTAAATCCTAAAAGATGAAGAATACCATGGATTAAAACTCGATGTAGTTCGTCTGTTTCATTAGTACCTATACTCTGAGCATTATCTTTGATTCTATCAATACTTACGAAAATATCAGATTCTATTTCGTTTTCGTATTCTGCATTATCAAAAGTAATGATATCAGTATAGGTATCATGATCTAGGTATTCGACATTCACCTTATGAAGATATTCATCAGAGCAAAGAATATAATTGATCCCAATCAACTGATAATCGTGATCAGTAACAACGGTATTAATCCATTCCTTAACTAAATCTTCGTTATCAATAGTATAGGTGATATCTTCATTAAAAAAAGTAATTTCTCCCTCCATTAAATATAGAATGTTAGCGTGATAGCTCTTCCTTCTTTAGAGAACTCAACTTCGTCTGCAAGGTGTTTCATCAAGAAAATACCTCTACCTCCTGGCTTATCAATGTTCTCTGGAGCTGTAGGATCTGGTAATGCATCGAAATCAAAACCTTTACCTTCATCCTCTATTGTGAAAGAAATCTCTTTTTCTGTAACGTCTAATTCTAAATGAACATTCTTCTCTTTGTCATTTCTGTTACCATGGATGATTGCATTGTTTACAGATTCTGTCACTGCAATCATGATGTTACCATAAATGTCATCGTTGAAATTAAACTCATCACGAGCTTGATCAATAAAACTCTCCGCAATTCTTACGTTTTCAATTAACGAAGGTATTTTTAATTTGAATGGTTTATTCATTGTACTTGTTGACATTTCAATCTTTTATATTTTCAAAGTACTTGTTTACTTCTTGTTTATAATACGTATTTAATGAAGTTGGGATCGTCCTTAATAGCTCAATTTGTGTTTCTTTTTGTTTTAAATACTCATCGAAGCTATCTGGAGGAGGAACTTGCTTCTGCTGCTTGGCAGTTTCGGCTTTCCTCTCTTCATCTTTACCTTTTTCTTTTTTTGCTTTTTCAGACTCTAACATTCTAGTTAGGATCTCTTGTTGTCTTTGAATCAACTTATCAGTTAAACGCTTATTTACCAAATCCTCTTCCGTTTTTTCCATTTCTTTTAGGATTTTTCCATAACCGTTACCACCGCCTTTTTCACCCTCATCATCTTCTTTCCCTTGCATTTGCTCTTCTCCTTTACCCATACTTTGCTTCAAAGCATTTCGGATCATTTCCTGTTGAGCAGCGAGTTTAGCCAATTCCTTGGATAATTCTTTTCCTGATTTACCGGACTTCTTCAAGTTCTGCATTTGTTGATTCAACTGTTGTTGCATCTGACTCATACTAGGTGAAGAAGATTGTTGTTGCTTCTGATTCATTTGCTGACCAGCCATGTTCTGACTCATCTGCTGTTGCATGTTCTCTAATATGTCGTTTAAGAGCAATGCTAAATTATTTATAGAAGTCATTGTAAACTGCTGCTTACTTGCTGCAATTTCCGGGACTCTACGCTTGATAGCATCTAGACTTTCGTCCATATACTTATTCATTTGAGTCACCTCTCTAGTCACAAAAGACTCAATTTGGAAAAATCTTTTTGATAATGCAATTAAACTATCTTCAATGTATTTAGCATCATCTTTCAATTTAAGTTGTGTTTGTGACAACTCCACAAATTTAGGGTCGATTCTTCTAACTTCCTTAAAGGATTCCATAAGATTTTCCTGATCGAAGGAAAGTTTAAGAAGATTTTCCATTATTTGACGTAAAGCCTCGTGATCTTCACTGATTTGCTCCATCTGTGATGACTGCATACTTTGTTGCATTTTTTGTGCCATCTGCTGCATTTTATTAGCCGCCTTTTTCTGAGACTGATGAGCATCTTTCTTTTTATCTTGGTTCAGCTGTTCACTGGCATTTTGTTGTTCTTTTGAGATCTGTCTTTCGTTAGGAGTAAACTGTTCGAAGTCCTGATTGGTCTGTTCTTTCTTGTCCATCTTTCTCAGTTCCTCCATCTCCTTCTTGATGTCCTCAAACTTTTTATTCAGTTCTTCCTGATCTTTTTTAAGTACATCTTCCTCCGACTTATTATCTTTTTTCTCCTCCTCAGATAATCCCTCTTTCTTCTCTTCCTCTTCTAACTCTTTTGTTTTATTAGCTAGGTCCTGTTGTTCTTTTGCCAAATCCTCTAATTTAGAAGAAACCTCTTTTGCTTTTTGTTCAATCTGTAATTTTTTGAAAAGCTTAATCGTACGTTCTAATTCGTTCTTTAAGTTCTTCTGTTTGTTTTCAATGTTTTGCAAATTCTCCTGAAGGTTTTGATTGATGTAGTTTTGTTCCATCAATTTTTGTAGTTCTTCATATAACTTCTGTGTTTCCTCATCATTAATGTCATTAATGATTTTCTGAAGTTGTTCCGCTTTATCAGAGGTACTTTTATCTTGATTGGAGAACTTGTCTTGCTTGTTTTGTAATTGCTGACTTTGTTCCTGAAGAGACTTTAATTGTTCTTCTAATTCTTTTCTCTTTTCGATGAGTTTTTGGATATCTTTTTTATCCTGCCAAGTTAACTGACGCTTACCTTTCAGCTTCTCTTCTAACTTCTTTAAATCTTTCTCCAGCTGATTGGCTTTGTCCAAAGTATCATCTAATTTATTTTCAGTCTCCTTCTTCGACTGATCAATTTCTTTTTCTAACTCAGCTTTAGTTGGCAAGGTAAAGGTGTACATAGGCGTTTTACTTCGCTTATTACCATTGACTGCATCATTGTCATATACCTCTACATAATATTCTAGTTTATCCCCCTCTTTTAGATCAAACTGATTCGTTTCTAACTTATAATAAAAGCTTTGATCAATCGCTTTATTATTAAAAGGGATATCCATTTTTTCGAATGTTCTTGGAGGTTTCTTGTCTCCGTTTCGTTTTATTCTATATCTCGTTCTTAAACGTGTAATGCCATAATCATCACTGATGTTTCCTCCAAAGACTAAGTAATCAAACATCACAGTATCTTGATACTGTTTCATATTAATACTTGGGAATTTATCAGGAATCACATTTAAGTAATAAGAAATACTGTCTCTGTTACTACCATAAATATTTTTTAAGCTAACACTGTAAGCGGTTGACATAGTAGCTTCATGAACGTATTTAAATACGTTCTTCTTAATACCATCTGCTTCTACAGTTTTATCTGATTCTTTAAAATAGATGGCAATAGAATCAGCTGTTTTAGTATCAAACAGCCAAGTGATCTTAGATCCTTCGGGAAGTAATAAATTACCAGTATTGGAAAGCGTCTCATTATTCTTACCCGTGTATCTAGGGTAATCGACCTGAACACTAAACTGAGATAAAGAAGGTCGTGTTAAAGTGGTAATATGATGTTCAGTTGAAAAATATCCAGCAGCCTTGAATCTGAACTTTACATCATGTTGAATTTTTTTGAAAGTGTGAGAAAACGTTTTATCAAGTGGATTGTATTGTAATTTGATAATAGAGCCTTTGTTTGTTTCCAAATAAACATCAGCTGGAATTACATCACCACTTAATTTAAGGTTTAGTTCGAAATCATCACCCTGAAAAGTTTTTAGATCACTATTTAATAATTCAAATCTAAAAGGAGCAACAGGTAAAAACTCTTTATCAAACTGTACAATCTTAGGTGTAGTATCCGTAATGATTTGAGGTTTGATAAGTAATATCCCAAAGAAAATGATCACAGCAGGTAATAGATACCAATATGAATATTTTAAATTCTCTTTGTAAGAAATTGCATGTGTAAAATTGATAGGATCAAACTGACGATTTCTTTTTTGTAAAGTAGCTTGGATTAAGCTATTGTCCTTTTCTTTTGCTTGAAGTTGTATAGAGTTGATCAGCTTATCTGATATTTCAGGAAAAAATGTTCCGATATTTTTCGCTGCTTCTTCGTCTGTTATTTGTTTTTTGAAACCTTTTAATTGAGCGATAGGTTGAATCACCCAAATGTAAAAAGTATAAGCAAAGGTTAAGATATACGTAAAGAAGAGAATAGCTCTCGCAGTTGTACCAAAATTATTGATATACTCTAATATGTTTATTAATAAAAAAAGACCTAAAACTGCAGCCATAGTAAGAATTATGCCTTTTAAAGCAGCGTTCTTATATAGTTTTTGTTTATAGGCTCTGATTTTATGATCAAACATGTAACAGGTTTTTTATAAATGGGTATGATGAAAAATCTATTGATAAAGTTTGAAATCAATAAGAATGGATTCTTCTAATTTACGATAAATGTATCAAACTTTCTTTTAGAAAATAAGACTGACCCTAAAGATAAGAATCAGTCTTATTTTCTATCTATTAATATAATCAATATTAATTACTTTTCTCAAAATAAACCGTACTGAAATCACGATATTGCATCGGATTATTAGGGAAATCTCTAATATGTCTTTGAATTAAGCGATATCCTTCATCGTACCATAGTACAATAAACGGAGCATCTTCCATTAATATCTTTTCAGCTTTTTTGAAATGACTCAATGTCGTTGCCTCATCATTGGATAACAATGCCTTTTCGTACTCCACATCAAATCTTGGGTTTTTATAACGTATTAAGTTTGGCCAAGATTTATCTTCTGGATTTTTAGGAAGGTTCTTACTGTAGTAGGCCCAAAGGTAGTTCTCTGGAGATGGGTAGTCAGCAATCCAAGCTAAACGAAGGAAGTCATAACGACCCATGATACTTTTTTCAGCGATTTGAGCAAATGGTGAAATTTTTAACTCTACTTCAATATTTAATTTATCTTTCAATTGTTTTTTCACCTCCAAAGCTACATTGCTGTATTGTTCCCCTTCTGTATTTAAATCAAGGGTAACTTGTGGGAAACCTTTACCTTCTGGGTAACCTGCTTTAGCAAGATAGTATTTTGCAGAATCGATGTTGTGCTTATACCCTTTAATGTCTTCGATATTATAATTTTCAAAAACAGGAGGAGTAATACCAAAGTAACCTTCCATATATCCTTCTCCGTTCAAGATCAATTCTAATATTCTCTGACGGTCAACCGCGAAACTAAATGCTTTACGAACATTGATGTCTTTAAATACTTTGCCCATGTTGTTCATGGCTAAGAATTGTGTCGACATTTCTGGAGTACGTTGCAAGTGATATTTAAAGTTTTGGTTAGACTCATCGGATTCTGCCAAAATATTAATAATATCTTCAGTTGGTACTCTGTACATCATATCAAGTTCTCCTTTTTTGAATTTTAAGAACTCAATCTTTTTATCTTTTACAAAAGAAACATCAATTGCTTTTAAGAAAGGAAGTTGATTACCGTGCTCATCCTTACCGTGATAATTGTCGTTTCTTGATAAGATAATTGAAATATCTTCATCAACACTAGCAATTTGATAAGGTCCTGTACCTACACATTTTGTTCTCATATCCTCTCCATAAGTCTCATAAGCTTCTTTAGGGAAAATGAATGAACCTGGACGAGCCAAGTTATATAAGAACATCGAGTTTGGTTTCACTAAAGTAATTTCGAAAGTAAGTTCGTCAATCACTTTAAAACCCGATACACCTGCAAGGCCTTCAGGAGAATTGGAAAAATTAGGATCAAGTTTAGTTGACTGATAATATTTCTCTGCTCCCTCTACAATCTTAGTAAATAAATGTGCGTATTGGTTATTTTTATTGTAGGTGGTAATCAGGTTAAAGCTATAAAATACATCTTGTGCTGTAAACTTTCTTCCTTTACCTCCCTCAAAACATTTATCATCGTGGAAATATACATTGTCCTTAAGCTTGAAAGTGTACACTAACTGATCATCAGACTTAGCATAGCTTTTTACAAGGCTAGGAACAACTTGTAATGATTTTTGATCGAATTTGAATAGACCCTCATAGATTTGAGAAGCTACTCTGTACGAATAGATATCAATAATGCTTAAAGGGAATAGGTTTTTAATGTATTCAGCCTCGTTGACTTTAAATACACCACCGTAGAATTTTCCTCCTTTCGCAGGAGTAAGTACCATTTGCGCATTATCTCTTTCATTGTTGCTATTTCCACAACCTGTGAACAAGTAGAGGAATAAAAAAGAGAGTGTAACAGCGGTAAGCTTTCTCATTTGCAATGAATTTTCTTTATTATTTTGTGCCTAATCGTGTTTGGCTAATTTTCAAAAAAAGTTACCCAATAAGTTTGCGTGAGCAATAAAAGTTCTGAAAAAATGATTGATTAACCTAAAGTTTAATCAAAAAATTTTATTGTAGTACAATTTCTACTGGACAATGATCTGAATGCACTGCCTCATTATGAAGTTGAGAAGAAATTAATGTATTTTCCATCTCTTTTTGTACCATAAAATAATCAATACGCCAACCTAAGTTTTTCTTTCTTGCTCCAGCTCTATAAGTCCACCAACTATATTTTCCTGGGGATTCATCAAATTTTCTGAAGGCATCTATAAATCCTCCTTCATTAATAAATTTCGATACCCATTCTCTTTCAGCAGGTTGGAAACCTGAAGTGTTTTTATTTCTTTCAGGATTATGAATATCAATAGCTTTGTGACAGATGTTGAAATCTCCGCAAACCACTAAATTCTTGTAGTTTTCTTTCAGTTTAGCGATGTATTCAAAATAATCATCTAGAAATTGATATTTGAACTTTTGCCTTTCCTCACCAGAGGTTCCCGAAGGAAAATATGTATTGATTAAAGTGAAATTTTCGAACTCACACAGTATTGTTCGACCTTCACAATCATATGTATCAATTTCCATACCTATTTTAGTGGAAATTGCCTCTACTTTTGATAAAATAGCGACACCGCTATAACCTTTCTTTTCAGCAGAATGCCAATAATGATATTTGAAACCTAAATCTTCAAATTCACTTAAATCGACTTGATCGGGTTGTGCTTTAGTTTCTTGAATACAAATGATATCTGGATTGCAAGAATTCACCCATCCCACTAAGTCCTTTTTTATTGCGGCTCTAATGCCGTTCACGTTGTATGATATTATCTTCATCTTAATCTAATAGATCAGTTTCTTCTTTGAAATATTGAAGGATATGCAGCTTCATCATTTTCTCTTGAGCTGCTAAATCCATACTTGGAATTTTCTTTTCTAATTTCCAGTGTGGCCAACCTTCTTTATCCAATCCTTCTAAACTATAAAATCCACTAAAGCTTAAAACTTTGCATGTGGCAATATGTATAAGGTCTTGTTTTTCTTCTTTTGAATAGGGTTTAGGACCTTTACCTAACTCTTGGACACCAATCATAAACAGAATACTGTTTAAGTCAGATGGTGCTTTACCTATTACTTGTGTTAGAACAATTTTTAAACGATTCCAATCATTTTCCAATTGTTCAAATTCTTCGTCCATCATTGTCAATAATAATAGATTAATGTTAACTTGATATCAAATTAAATACACGATTCATACTATCCCAAACAAATGACTATTCTTAAAGAAAAAATTTTCAATCTCTTTTATGCTGTTTTCCCAAAACAATGCTTACACTGTAACGAAGTTCTTGCATATGGAGAGGAGTATCTCTGCTTTAACTGCTACTGTAAAATCCCAATACATTTGGGATCATGGAATCATCCGGAGGAAAATATCATTACAAATCAACTTATTTCATTTATTGATTCCCTAAAGTATGCCGTCTCCTTTTTTTATTATGAAAGTGATGGAATACCAAAGTCATTAATTCACTCTTTAAAGTATAAGAATCAATCTAAAATAGGAGAATGGGTGGTCAATCATTTCCATTATCTGTTATCAAAAGAATTATTTGATGAAATAGATTGTATCGTTCCTGTGCCCTTACATCCAAAGAAAAAGAGAGAAAGAGGATATAACCAAGTAAGTACACTGTGTGATGCGTTATCAAATAAGAAACAGATAAAGGTAGATGAACAAATCATTCAGAGAGTAGTGTACACAAAGAGTCAAACTAAAAATACACAACAAGGAAGAATGGAAAACATGAAAGAGGTGTTTAAGGTTTATCAATCTGAAAATATTAAAAATAAAAATATTCTTATTGTTGATGATGTTTTAACCACTGGAGCAACGTTAATCGCTGTGGCAGAGGAAATAGAGAAGTATCAGCCAACTTCAATTAGTATTTTAACCCTGGCTGTTGTTGTGTGATTGATCCTTATTAACTTCTTATTTTTGAAGATTATTTGGTTTACAAAAATAAAACGTCTACTTTTGCACAGCATTTAGAAAAACAGTGCGGGGTGGAGCAGTTGGTAGCTCGTCGGGCTCATAACCCGAAGGTCATCAGTTCGAGTCTGGTCCCCGCTACCAAGTTAGGCTAACCTGATATATTAGGTTAGCCTTTTTCTTTGACTTACTTAAGATATATTATATTTTAATAGAAATTTCTGTAAATCAGATTTTTAGGAGTATCTTAACAAAGTTAACTGATGGGAACCTTAATAGTAAGGTTAACGTCAAACTAAATGTAAAATGTTCTTTAGAAATTCAAGGTAAATTAGAAATCCATGCTCAATAGAAGATTGTTACGCATTAAAACAATGCAAAGTATCTATGCTTTTAAGCAAAATAAATTGTCGAACAAAGAGTTGACTCTTGATTTGGTGAAAAACGAATTTAGAGATGAGTTCTTAGAATTAGGTCAAGAAGAGAAAGCTAGAATCGACGAGGAGCAGGCTAAGGTCATCGAATACCTTAACACTGTGATGGATGAGGATCAAGAAGATATGTCCACCGAAGGATTGGATGTAAAACTTTTAAAGATCGCTTCTAATGCCAAGAATCATTACAATAATCTTATTGCTTCAGATAAAAGACAGTTCCAAATCTCTATGGTAGAGGAAACAGAGGAATTGTTTACAAAATACCTTAAGCTACTTTCTTATCTGATTGATATTTCTGAATTATCAAATAAAGAGCTGCAAAGAAAATTAGAAAGCAATGCTCGTCAGATAGAATTTGATCAAAAATTTACAGATTGGTTTTACCACAACTCTGCTTTTACAGTTTTAAGAGAAGATAATACTTTAAACGATTTATTATCAGAACATAAACTAAGAAGAGGTGAGGATGATGAAAGAGTTTTAGAATGGTTACGTATCCTTAAAAGAGATGGTGAACTTCAAGATGCTATTGAAGAAATTGCTAAACAAGGGGACGATTTTGAAACGCAAAAGGAGATTTTACGTGTAATAGTAAGAGACTTCTTATTTAAAAATGAGATCATCGAATCTCAGTTTGAAGGAGAGGACTTAAACTGGTCGGAGAATAAACGAATTCTTCGTAGTATGGTTTTGAAAACTGTGAAGAACATCTCTACTGACTCAGGTACTGAAATTTTATCAATTTCTAAAAACTGGGACGAGGATAAAGAATTTTTCGAAGACCTTTACAAGTATACTTTAGAACAAGAAGAATCATTTAAGGAGATCATTGCTAAGAAATCCAAAAAATGGGCTATCGACAGAATCGCTAAAGTAGATAGTATTTTAATCAACATGGCGTTGGCAGAAATGCTAAACTTTAGAAACATACCTGTAAAAGTAACTATTAATGAATTTATTGAAATTTCTAAGCAATATAGTACGCCAAAAAGTTGGCAGTTTATTAATGGTATGTTAGATTCAATATCTGAAGAGCTTGAAGCAGAAGGAAAAATCAAAAAATCCGGCAAAGGCTTACTAGATAACAAATAATAAAACACATACATACATGGCAAAAAATAGTGGAAATACATTGCTTGGCTTCGTAGCTGGAGCTGCTGCTGGTGCTTTACTAGGCGTTTTATTTGCTCCTGATAAAGGAAAAAATACAAGAGAGCGTTTAACGTTTAAATTAGATAAATACCGCGAGGAATTAGAAGACCTTGTAGAAGATCTAATGGAAGAAAGAAAAGTAGCCGTTACTGCAGCAAAATCAGAAGGTCAAAAGGTAATTGACGACGCTATCAAGCATGCAGAAGAGTTAATGGGTGAAGTGGATGCTCTTAAAGAGAGAATCGCTACTCCAGAAGAATTAGAAGAAGAGGATAAAGATTAATTCTTTTCTTTAATAATACGTCAAGGGCAAAGAAGATTACTTCTTTGCCTTTTTCTTTTTTTGATATCGAATAATATTTATAGATTTACCATATATATGTATTTACATATCAAAATATAAACATTTAAGTCACCTAACTTTATCCATTATTAAAACTTAAGTGACTTTTTTCGTCATTTTACAACATATTTTTTATTATGAAAATATTAAAAACCTTATCGGTATTTATCATCTCAGCAGTATTATTTATCTCTTGTGGTGAGAAAAAAGAATCAAAGACTCAAACAGCAGAAAAAGGTTCTACTGCTCAAGCTTCTAACGAAAATGTAGGTCCTAAAGCTAAGTTCGCTTTTGAAGAAACAGAATTTGATTTTGGTGATATTAATGAAGGTGATGTAGTTACTCACGTTTTCAAATACAAAAACGTAGGAGACGCTCCATTACAAATTACAAACGTTCAGGTATCTTGTGGATGTACTGCTCCTAACTGGGATAAAGCACCATTAGCTCCAGGTGAGTCGTCTGAATTACAAGTAACGTTTAACTCAAGAGGTAAAAGAGGAAAACAAATCAAAAAGATTACTATCCTTGCCAATGTTGAGGATGGAATGGATGCTGTAGTGATTAAAACGAAAGTAGCCCCTAAAGATCAACCTCAAGCAATGTAATCTTAGGATGAAAATATTTAGGTGTTAATTCACAAAAAAAAACCTCTGTTAGGCCATAACCTAGCAGAGGTTTTATATTTTTGTACCTCAATTAATTAAAAAAGAAATGAGTATTTTAAATAACATCTTACTTCAAGTAGGTGGTGATGGAGCAGGAGTAATGAATATCGTATTTCTAGTAGGTATGATTGCCGTATTTTACTTCTTTATGTTAAGACCACAACAAAAGAAGCAAAAGGAACAACAGAAATTTTCTGATGCCCTTAAAAAGAATAAAAATGTGGTAACTGTTAGCGGAATGCACGGAAAAATTGTTGAAGTGAAAGCGAATGCAGTTGTCTTGGAAATTGATAGAGGAGTGAAAGTAACTTTCGAAAAATCTTCAATTTCAGCAGAGAACACTAACATTGTTTATGGTCAAAAAGAGAAAAAAGACTAGACTTTCTCTTAAATACCAATAGAAGACCGTTGAGTTATGATATTATTCTCAACGGTTTTTTTATTTTTGAAAAAGAATTCTAAAAAACGAAAATGCCGAATAGAAATTATCATATACCAAATTTCAAATTACTCATTAAATGGTTGAGAGAACAGTTCGATAAAAAAGCGAAGGACAGTTCTTTTGCCAAGGATATGAAAAAATGGGATTGGAGTGCTATGATCGTTTGTTTCTTAACGGCGTTTATTTTTTGGGTATTTCACTCGCTTAACGAGGACCATACTTCTACAATAGAAATTCCTGTAAACGTAAAAATTCAGGATGATAATGTGGTGGCTTTACAAGAACCACCAGACCATGTAAGTGTGAATGCCACAGGGAATGGCTGGACTTTATTAAGTAAATCGTTAGGTGTAGGTAACTCCAAGTTGAATATTAACCTGGAAGAACCTGTTGAAGTGAAGTATTTAGCAGGAAAAATTCTATTAAAAGAACTTTCTCAAGTTTTAAAGGGTTTAAAAGTTAACTACATAGTAGAAGATACTTTGGCTTTTAATTATGATACACTAACCAACAGAAAAGTAGCTGTTGAGATCGATACTAGTTCTTTTGTATTCCAAAATGGCTACAGAAGAGTTGGTCCAATTAAGGTATATCCTGATAGTGTTATTTTTAGAGGACCAAGTACAGAACTAAAACGTTTTCCAGATCATTTGATATTAAGATCTGAGGATACTGAACCTATTGCAGAAAACCTAAATGAATATATACCTGTTCGTGTTCCTGTTGAAAATGAAAACACCTTAGTATTTTCGCCTAATGATGAAGTAAAAGTATCCTTTGATGTGTATTATTTTATTTCGTCTACGGAGAAAACAAAATTATTTAGAGTTAACTTTCCAGGTGGAAAAAATTCCGATGACACATTTTTATTAGAACCCGAAGATGTGTATATTAGTTACGTTATCAGAGAGGATCTGATTAACAGTGTGGATACTATACCTGTAATTATTGATTACAAGGATATAGATTGGACTGACTCTACTGTTACACCAAAGGTGTTCATCGACAACGATTATTACGAAAACATCATACTATCACCAAATAAGTTGAAAGTACTCAAAAACAAAAATTAAAATTAATTATGCAAGTAGGCATCACAGGAGGAATTGGTGCTGGAAAAAGTTACATCTGTAGACTTTTTAAAGTCTTAGGCGTCCCTATTTATAATGCCGATAATTCCGCTAAAATGCTAATGGTGGAAGATTCTGAAATTATTGATCTTATTAAATCTAATTTTGGTGAAAAATCATACTTCCCCAACGGTATGTTAAATAGAAAATATCTGGCATCAGAAATTTTTTCAGACCAAGGTAAATTAAACCTCATGAATGAAATTGTACATCCAAGAGTTAAAAGTCATTATAATGATTGGGTGGAGATACAATTGAAGAAAAACAATTATATTATTAAAGAAGCTGCTTTAATGTTTACCAACGATCATTACAAAGAATTGGATAAAGTTATTGTAGTTAAAGCACCTTATGAGGATAGGATAAAGCGAGTTTTGGAAAGAGATAAAAGGCCAAAGCAACAGATTGAAGAAATTATTAAGAAGCAAAAACAAGAAGAAGAACTTTCCGTATTGGGGGATTATGAGATTACTAATGACGATTCGAAATTAATTATTCCTCAGGTCATTGAGCTTCACAGACAGTTTTGTGAAATGAATTCTCTAGTATCTAAAAGTTAATTAAACATCAATTTCTGTGAATAGGTAAAAAATAAAACCTATTCACAGTTAACTTCTACCTTTTTTTTAATAATTAGACTTTTTTTTAACCGAATTGATTAGTTTTGCGGGATAATCAAACAAACAAAGATTATCACTCATATGAAAAAGGTTGAATCAGCTTTAATTTCGGTTTTTTACAAAGACAATCTAGCGCCAATTGTAAAACTCCTTCAAGAGAATGGCGTAACTATCTATTCTACAGGTGGAACGCAGAGTTTTATAGAAGAACTAGGAGCCGAAGTAACGGCTGTTGAAGACTTGACGTCTTATCCTTCAATCCTTGGAGGTAGAGTAAAGACGCTTCATCCCAAAATTTTTGGTGGCATCCTTAACAGAGGAGACAACGAGCAAGATCAAGCGCAAATTGCAGAGTACGGTATCCCTAATATCGACTTGGTAATTGTTGACTTGTATCCTTTCGAAGAAACTGTTGCATCTGGTGCTGAACACCAAGCAATCGTTGAAAAAGTGGATATTGGAGGTATCTCTTTAATCCGTGCTGCTGCTAAAAATTACAAAGATACATTGATTGTGTCTTCAAGAGAGCAATACGACGAAGTAGCTTCTATTCTAAAAGAAAAGAATGGATCTACAGATCTTAAAGATCGTATGCGTTTTGCTGCAAAAGCATTTGATATTTCTTCTCATTATGATTCTAAAATCTTCGACTACTTCAACAGTGTAGTGGCTGAGGAAGAAGAAGAAATTCCTGCTTTCAAAGTATCTGAGCGTTCTTCTAAACCAATGCGTTATGGAGAAAACCCTCATCAAAATGGTAAATTCTACGGCGATCTTTCAGAAATGTTTGATCAATTACACGGTAAGGATGTTTCTTACAACAACCTTGTAGATGTAGATGCAGCTGTGAATCTAATCGATGAGTTCCCTGCAGCAGAAGGTGCAGCTTTCGCTATTCTTAAGCATACCAATGCTTGTGGTGTAGCTTTAGGTTCGGACATCAAAGATGCTTACGTTAAAGCATTAGCTTGTGATCCTGTTTCAGCATTTGGTGGCGTATTGATCGCTAACCAACCTATTACATTAGGTGCAGCTGAGGAAATCCACAAGTTATTCTGTGAGGTAGTTATCGCTCCAGGATTCGATGCAGATGCTTTAGAAGTATTAAAAGGTAAGAAAAACAGAATCTTGTTGAACAGAAAAGAGTTATCAACAGGAACTGTTCAATACAAATCTTTATTAAACGGGGTTCTTGTTCAAGATAAAGACTTGAAAACAGAAACTGCAGAAGATTTGAAAGTAGCTACAGAAAAAGCTCCATCAGATTCTCAAATCAACGCTTTATTGTTTGCGAACAAAATTTGCAAGCATACGAAATCTAACGCTATCGTTTTAGCGAAAGACGGACAATTGTTTGCAAGTGGTGTGGGGCAAACTTCAAGAGTGGATGCTTTAAACCAAGCAATTGCAAAAGCGAAGAGTTTTGGTTTTGATTTATCAGAAGCTGTAATGGCATCAGACGCTTTCTTCCCATTCCCTGACTGTGTGGAATTGGCACAAAAAGAAGGTATCGAAGCTGTCATCCAGCCAGGCGGATCGATCAAAGATCAAGAGTCGGTAGATTTTTGTAACTTAAATGGTGTGGCTATGGTAATGACAGGTGTACGTCATTTCAAACACTAGAATATAGATATTTTATATATTTGAAGCCGGTACCTTTGGGTATCGGCTTTTTTATTACTACTAACTCAAACTTTCCATAACTAATGATTATTTTAGAAAGAACCAATTCTGAAAATCCAGATTTTATATCTTTGGTAAAACTCCTTGATAAATTTCTAGCGATTACGGATGGTGAAGACCATGCTTTTTATGATCAATTCAATAAAATTGATAAGATCAAATATGTCGTAGTAGGTTATGAAGATCAAAAAGCGGTTAGTTGTGGTGCCATTAAAGCTTATAATGATAATACCATGGAAGTGAAGCGGATGTTTACACTATCAGAGGCAAGAGGAAAAGGCATTGCTACTAAAGTATTAAAAGAACTAGAACAATGGACGACTGAATTGGGTTATCAAAGATGTATTCTTGAAACAGGTATCAGACAGCATGAGGCAATTCGTTTGTATCAAAAAAACGAATACAAATTGATTCCTAACTATGGCCAATATGAAGGAGTAGAAGAAAGTAAATGTTTTGAGAAATTGATGATAACAGAAACAACATCACTTTAATTAAATCAACCAAAAATAAACACGAAATACTATGTGGAAAGAAGAAAACAATACTTTAAAGAGAACTTTCACTTTCAAAGACTTTTCGGAGGCTTTTGCTTTTATGACTAGAGTAGCATTTTTAGCAGAACAGCATCAGCATCACCCAAATTGGTCCAATGTATGGAATACAGTTGAGATTGCACTAACAACTCACGATGCTGGAAATGTGGTCACAGAAAAAGATAAGAAATTGGCGGAAGCGATAGATGCTCTACTATCGTAAATTAAATAAGCCCTCAATTTGAGCATAATCCATTAATACGACAGTCTTCTTGCCGTCAGGAGTATAATTTGGTGATGAACAAGAGAACAATTGTTCGATCATCGATTTCATTTCTGGAATTTCAAGAATCTGTCCACTTTTAATGGATGCTCTTTTTGCTAATGAACGTGCAATATTTTCATTGGCAGAAATTCTCAATTCTTCTTTATTGAATTTAAGTTGTTCAATAAGTTCCTCGATGATTTCCTGTTCGTCGTTATCCTGAATTAAAGTAGGTACACCCTTGATAAGCACTGTTTGATTATCGCCTAACTCAAAACCAAAACCTAAAGCAGAGATTTCTGCAATATATTCAGTAAAAATGGCAAAGTCAGATAGGTTTAAAACTACCTTTTTAGGGAAGAGTAATTGTTGAGAAACTCCAGTACTGTTTTCCATCTGGTTCAAGAATTTCTCATAAAGAATTCTCTCATGAGCCGCTTCTTGATCCATCAACATCAATCCAGATTTCACTTGATACATAATGTATTTGTGATGAATCTGAATAGGAATGATATTATCAGAAGGAAAGGAATCGTCTTTTGGAGTATTGGCAGCCGTTTCTGTTAGATCATTTGCTCTTGAACTAAAAGTAATGGTCGACTCACTTTCATCATTTTCAATAGAAGAAAAATCGTTTGATGATGGAGAATTGTCCATAGGTGCCCAAGAAGAGAAATCAGATGGGGCATCATCTTGAGCAGGATTATTCCAAGAGTTTATTCTTGAAGATACTTTAACGACATCATCTGAATTGTTCTCATTGTTTTCAAAAGGAACATTAATTGAAAAATCATCTAAACTACTTTCGTTAGATGAGGCATTCGTAAACTTACCATTTGAGGAAACATTCGGAATATCAGGAATATTTGAAGTTAACTGATCTTCAGAAGGAGGTGTCATTGATGATGGGATAGAGTTCGTCGCTCTGTCTTTGGCAAAGTTGACATCTATTCCAAAGTCAATCGAAGGAGTAATACCATAGCTTGCTAATGCTTGTTTTACAGCAGCACTAACAATTGCATAGGTTGTTCTTTCGTCGGTGAATTTTACCTCTGTTTTAGTAGGATGAACATTCACATCTACATCGGCAGGGTCGCATTCGATATATAAAAGATAAAAAGGATAGGTGTTGTCTGGAAGAATACCATCATAAGCAGTCATAATTGCATGATTCAAGGCAGAATGCTTGATGTATCGACCATTGACAAAAAAGAATTGCTCACCTCTTGTCTTTTTAGCACTTTCAGGTTTACCAATATATCCTTTTACCTTAATTACATCAAGGTCTTCCTGACAAGGATATAGTTGTTCTTGGTAAGAACGTCCAAACATTTGAACAATTCTCTTCGCCAAGTTTCCAGCTCTAAGATTGTACAATTCCTTATCGTCAGAAATCATGGTCATCGATATTTCAGGATTGGCTAGTGCCACTCTTTGAAATTCATCGATGATGTGCTTTAATTCTACAGGATTTGATTTTAGGAATTTTCTTCTAGCAGGAACGTTAAAGAAAAGGTTTTTAACAGAGAAGGTTGTTCCATTTTTTGTTTGGATAGGTTCTTGATTTTTGATCTCTGAACCTTCAATCTCTACAAGTGTACCTAATTCGTCTTCTTCTCTTTTTGTTTTTACGCTTACTTGAGCCACGGCTGCTATAGAAGCAAGTGCTTCACCTCTAAATCCAAATGTACTGATATTGAATAAATCATCAGATTGTTTGATTTTAGAAGTAGCATGACGTTCAAAACTCATTCGAACATCTGTTTCAGACATTCCGCATCCGTTGTCGATCACTTGAACCAAAGTTTTACCTGCATCTTTCACCTTAAGCACAATAGATTTACTTCCAGCGTCAATGGCATTTTCGACCAACTCTTTTACAACAGAGGCAGGTCGTTGCACCACTTCGCCGGCAGCGATTTGATTGGCTAATGATTCAGGTAATAAACGGATGACGTCTTGCATATAATCTATTTAAGAAAAACGATTTCTAGTTACAAAAATAAAGTCTTTTCGGAGGAAAAAAAATGCTTCGATTACTAATGAAGTGTAATCGAAGCATCTTTTATAAGTTTAACACCTCAGACAGGTAAAAAAAGCTTTTATCCTATCGAATTGTGCTCCAAAAAACTATTTCATAAGTTTCTTGTACTTCAATCTTTTTGGTGTGATATCGCCGACTTCTTCTCTTCTTTTTGCTTCATATTCTGAGAAGTTACCTTCAAAGTATCTTACAGTTGAATCACCTTCGAATACTAACAAGTGAGTAGCTAAGCGATCAAGGAACCAACGGTCGTGAGAAATAATTACTGCACAACCAGCAAAGTTTTCTAATGCTTCCTCTAAAGCCCTCATTGTATTTACGTCCAAGTCGTTGGTAGGCTCATCGAGAAGAAGAAGGTTAGATCCCGCTTTTAATGTCATAGCTAACTGAACACGGTTTCTCATACCACCAGAAAGATCGCCTACTTTTTTCGACTGATCGTTACCAGCAAAGTTGAATTTTGAAACGTATGATCTAGAGTTGACTTGTTTTCCGCCAATTTCCATCAATTCATTTCCTTCAGAAATGGTTTCCCAAACAGTTTTATTTGGATCCATCAAAGCGTGTTCCTGATCGATATAACCGATTTCTACAGTATCACCTACATCGAAAGTACCGTTTTGAGGTTGTAACTGTCCGGTAATCAATTTGAAAAGAGTCGTTTTACCAGCACCGTTAGGTCCAACAATACCAACTATACCTGCAGGAGGTAAAGTAAAGTTTAAGTTTTCGTATAAAACTTTATCACCAAAAGACATCGTTACATCTTTTGCTTCAATTACTTTATTACCTAAACGAGGTCCTGCTGGAATATAGATTTCCAACTCTTGTTCTTTCTCCTTCGCTTCTTCGTTTAGTAAGTTTTCGTATGAGTTCAAACGAGCTTTTTGTTTAGCATGTCTACCTTTTGGCGACATTCTAATCCAATCCAACTCTCGTTCTAATGTTTTCTGACGTTTTGTTTCTTTCTTATCCTCTTGCGCTAAACGTTTTTGTTTTTGGTCTAACCAAGATGAGTAATTACCTTTCCAAGGAATACCTTCTCCACGGTCCAACTCAAGAATCCAACCTGCAACATTATCCAAGAAATAACGGTCGTGGGTAACGGCAATTACAGTACCTGCATATTGTTGTAAATGTTGTTCTAACCAGAATACTGATTCCGCATCCAAGTGGTTGGTCGGTTCGTCAAGAAGAAGAACGTCTGGTGCTTGTAATAATAATCTACACAATGCTACTCTACGTTTCTCACCACCTGATAAAACACCTACTTTTTGGTCTTCAGGAGGACAACGAAGCGCGTCCATTGCTCTGTCTAATTTACTATCTAATTCCCAAGCATCAAGGTGATCCAATCTTTCTTGAACTTCTCCCTGACGCTCGATTAATTTATTCATTGCATCCGGATCTTCTAAGATCTCAGGTTCAGCAAATTTTAAATTGATTTCTTCAAATTCTTGTAATAGATCAACAGTCTCTTGTGCTCCTTCCTGAACAATTTCTTTGACTGTTTTTTCAGGGTCTAATTGTGGTTCTTGTTCCAGATAACCAATGCTATAACCGTCAGAAAAAACAACCTCACCACGATATTCTTTATCTACCCCTGCAATAATCTTTAGAAGGGAAGATTTACCAGAACCGTTTAAACCTAAAACACCAATTTTAGCTCCATAAAAGAAGGATAAGTAAATGTTTTTAAGTACTTGTTTATTTGGAGGGTACACTTTTGAGACGCCCGCCATCGAGAAGATAATGGTTTCGTTGTTGTTGCTCATATATAATTTAAAATGATATTTTGAACTTTAATTATGCTAATTACGTAAAACTAAATGAATGAAATGTTTAAATACTAATAAATTACATGTATTTAATCAATAAAAATTTGCAAAACAGAAAGTATCATAGCATTTTGCATTCGAATTCATAACTTTATTGAATAAAGACTAATAGACTATATCATTAGTGAAAATTGTTAACGTTCATTTAGTTGTTTACTAAGACAAAGTATTAATCATTAAAATATTAGAATCTATAGATTTTATTGTTGTACCAAATTATATAAGTATTAATAATCATTAACATAATATTAGGTTTGTAAGAGACTATCAGAACTATTGATCATTCATTTGTGTAAACGTTGATCATTTACTATTTAATACGGCAAGTCGTTGATGGCCCTATTATTTAAGATAATCCTTCACCAATTTAGTTTAATAATTAATCAACAGCTTTTATTATCATTTAATCAAACAAGCGAAATAGCGATGTCAGATTCCCAAATTATCGAGCACAAGGACATTACAGAGTACGGCTATGTACAAGATGGTAAAGTATTTTTAAGAGGATATTACCACTTCCAAGACAGAGAAATCGGTGTAGTAAGAGAAAGCGACGAAGAAAGTTTACAATACTTCGTTGACCGATTTAAGATGGTGACTGAAAAAGTTTTAGCGGTTCAAGAAGCTGTAAAAACAGCAGAGAACAAAGGTTCTTTCTTGATGAAACTTATTCACATGAGAACCTACCTAGCCTCATTCAATGGTCTTGGCGATTTCACAGAACTTTATGAAATTATCAATGTACTAGAAGATGAAATCAATGAGTACATTGCAGTCAACAGAGACAAAAACCTAGAAATTAAGAATGCTCTTTTAAAAGAAGCTGAAGAATGGAAAGGTAGTACAGATTGGAAAAACGCTTCTCTACGTTTCAAAGACATTAAAATGAACTGGATTAAGACTGGTTCTGCTCACAAAGAAATGGAAGAGCAATTGTCTGAGAAATTCAATGCTGCTATGGATGAGTTCTACCAAAATAGAACACAATTCTATGCTCACCAAAACGAATTACATGAACAAAGTATCGATCAATACGAAGCTTTATTAATTAAAGTAAGACGTATCAACCGTAATGGTGGTGGTCAAGAATTCGTAGATGACGTTAAGAAAATACAGGAAGATTGGAGAAACGTACCAATGGTGCCTAAAAAGAAAATGGGCTTCTTAGGTAGTGACTTCAAACGTGAAACTGCTAAGTTCTTTGGTACATTAAACGGTGACCAAGGAGGTTACGGACAACATCGCGGTGGCGGCGGATACGGTCAGCAACGTGGTGGATACGGTCAACAACGCGGTGGTGGCGGATACGGCCAACAACGTGGTGGATACGGTCAACAACGCGGTGGTGGCGGATACGGTCAGCAACGTGGTGGTGGCGGTGGTTACCAACAACGCGGCGGTGGCGGCGGTTACCAACAACGTGGCGGTGGCGGCGGTTACCAACAACGTGGTGGTGGCGGAGGCTACCAGCAACGTGGTGGATACGGTCAACAAGATCGCGGTGGCTACGGAGGTGGTCAACAACGTGGTGGTTACGGTCAACAAGATCGCGGTGGCTACGGAGGTGGTCAACAACGTGGTGGTTACGGTCAGCAAGATCGCGGTGGATACGGAGGTGGACATCAAGATCGCGGCGATCGTGGTGGATACCAACAACGTGGTAATTACCAACAACGCGAAAGCTACGGACAAGACCGTCCAGCTTATAGCACAAGAGACATGGCTCCACAAAAGACTCCAGGTCAGTCTAAAAAAGACTTACTAGATACTGCTGAGAAGTATTTATCAGACGGAGCACCATTCAATATTGCTAACATTAAGCAATTACAAAATGGATGGAAATCTTTAGGTAAAGAGCCTTCTCAAGAAGATAAAGAGATGAACTTAAGATTCCGTATCGTTTGTAACGAAATCTTCGAATCTCACTTCTTAGAGCGTACAGCTAAAAATGAAGAGCCAGATTTGTATAGCTTATCTGACTTCGAACAATTGAAAATCAAATTGGATATTCTAAGAGAATCAATCCGTAAGGATGAGCAAGATCTATTTGAGTTCAATGCGAAGTATTCTTCAATTCTTTCTTCAGCTGCAGCTGAGCAAAATTCTGAGAATTATGCCCTGTACCAAGAGAGAAACAACTATGTGAACAAGTTAAAGACAAAACAACGTATCCTTAAAAAATTAGAGGATAAATTGTTAGCTATGTAGTCTTTATAAAGCATATAAAAAGGTACTTTGAAATATTCAAAGTACCTTTTTTTTATTTTAATGAACTATATTATCTTTACAATCAGTTATTTAAATAAATAGACCTAATTTCTTTATCAAATTACATCGTGGAATTTATGGCATGATATTTTACTATTATTTTTTATACTTCACGATACCACTATCGAAATGAAAAACATAAATAGATTCAGAATTCTTTTTATAAGCCTTATTTTATCTTCTGCACTATCAGCACAAGCTCAGTTGGCGGACACCCTTAGTAATCCACACTCAATGATGGACATTCAGAATTATGAGATGATGTGGAAGAAATCACTTTGGTATAGAGTGAACTTGGGAACAAAAATTAATAATGGCTTTTTCGCAAGAAATCACGAAGTAACTCGTGTTATTATTGATGCGGTTAAGAACGATAGAATTGTTCCTTATTCTAGCGATTCTTTAGAAAATAGAATATCGAAAGAAGAGTTTCTTCAGCGTTTAATTATTCCTCAAACGGTTAACAGTGATGATGAGTACGAGGATGATGATGCTGCTTGGGGAGATGTAAATGGCATTACTATCAATAAAGATAATGGTCAAAAACCGGGTGATGAGTATGATCCGACAAGATTATGGGTGGTTGAATTAAAAGTGGACAGAATCTTTGATAAGCGTCGATCAAAAATGTACAATGATTTGGTGGCGGTCAACTTAATCATTCCTGCACAAGAGAATCCAAAGGGAATTGATATTGTATTGGGTTCGTTCTCGTTTAGAGAATTAAATGATAATGTTTTTCATACAAAAGCAGAAGATGGGAGCTTAGTAAAAGACCCTGATGCTATATGGTATAATGGAGTAAACCCAGCACAACATAGAAATTTAGGTGAAGCTTTCGCTTTAGAGTTATGGGACGGTCGTTTAATCAAATTCGAAAACCCTCAAGATAATTCGATTATCATGATGTATGGTAACGACATGAAGTCTTTATATCAATCACAAGAAGCAGTATATAAGTTAATGGAGTACGAAGCTTTATTGTGGGAGTATTAATAATATATCATTTTATTATGTTATGATATTTTGAATGAAATTTAAGAATAGGTCATGCCAAAAGGTATGACCTTTTTTTGTAATTTGTATTCTGAATTTAATTACCTGAACTAATTCTAATATTTTTATTAGGATATAGGTAAGTACATAAACCAACTAACATGAAAAAACTTAACTTTTTGATTTACTTATCTCTTTTGATAGGTATTTTTTCTTGTAATACAAATTCAAGCTCAAGCAATGGTGACGGCATAGCATATAAAAACTTTACCGAGAGCATTTCAACAAAGCAAAATATCACTTTTACATTTACCAAAAGTATCCTTGAAGATAAAACAGGTGAATGGCTAACTCAAGACCTCAATTATTTTACTATTACTCCAGAAGTAAAAGGACAATACAAGTGGACGGCTAAAAACACATTAGTTTTTTCACCTGAATTAGGGTTTGAACCAAGTACAAAATACAGTTTAAAGCTATCAGAAGAGGCATTAGCTAAAGAAGGAATTAATTTAAAGAATACAGAATTATCTTATTCTTTTGCAACAGAGGACCTAAAAGTGGTTGAGTCTTTAGGGGCATGGTCAAAGATCTCAGGTGGCAAACCAACTCCTACATTAATATTAAAATTCAATTATTTTCTTGATGGGAAGAGCCTTGCTGAAAAAATAACAGTGAAGGATAAAGACAAAAAGAAAATAAACACAGAATTAATCACTTCAGGTGAAACGAATGAGTTTACTTTTAAACTAACGAATGTTTCTCCTGCTTCTAAAAACCAGGCTCTTTCCATTGAAATTGGGAAAGGGGTGAATATCACTAAGAATAATAAAACCGATTATTCAATTCAAGCTAATGGATTTATTCCTCAGGTAAATGAATTGAAAATTAATTCTGTTTCTGCTCATGTAGAAGACGATGACTTAAGTATTATCATCAAATCGAATCAAGAACTTGAGATAAAAAACATTAAATCTCAGATTAGGATTACACCAAAAGTTAGCTATGAGGTAGAAAAACTAAATGATGGAATTAAACTAAAAGGTAATTTCAAATTGGGTTATGATTATACTGTTGAATTATATACTGGTATCAAAGGTATTTTTAATACTCCGTTAAAAGATAAAGTAAGAGAAACGGTTATTTTCGGAAACATCGATCCTTTAATCTCATTTGTAGATAAAAAGTCGGTGTATCTTTCTCCAAAAAGTGATAAGTCGGTAGATCTTAAAATTGTAAACGTACCGAAAGTAGACGTAGACGTCTATAAAGTATACAAAAACAACCTCTTTACTTATTTCGACGATAACAGTCTATACACTGAAAGTTCTTACTCTTATTATGGACCTAATTTTAGAAGGTTAGGTGATAAAATTTTCTCAAACCATGATGTGGAGGTAAGTAGCATGAAATCGAATGGTTATGTAAAAACACTATCTCTAGATTTCTTAGATGAAAGCAAGTTCAGCGGAGTGTATGTTGTAGAAGTTAGAAGTTCTAAAGAAAGATATCTTCTAGCACGTAAGATGATTTCAATATCAGATATTGGTTTGATAGCGAAAGAAGGAAAAAATTCAATGTTGGTATTGGCAAATTCAATTGCAGATGCTTCTCCAATGCCAAATACAGAAATCACACTAGTATCACAAAATAACCAAGAAGTTTATACGCTTACTACCGATAAGGATGGTGTTGCAAAGTTTACAGATTTAGATCAACATGCTAAGGGATTTGATATCAACATGATTTTTGCCAAGCAAGGCAATGATTTTAACTACATGAACTTCCAACAATCGAGAATTTCAACTTCTCGTTATGAAGTGGGTGGTAGACATTCTAATTCTTCAAATTTAATGGCATTTATATATGGTGATAGAAATCTGTACCGCCCTGGAGAAACGATTTATTATAAAACTATTGTAAGAACCGAAGATTGGGAAGTAGTACAACAACCAATTTTAGTCAATATATATCTACCTGATGGAAATCTATTAAAGACAGAAAGAGCACAGCTGAATAACGACGGTTCTTTTGAAGGAAATGTAAAATTGATGGATGCTTCCGTTACGGGTAATTATAGCATTGAGGTGACTACAGGAAACAACATCATCTTAGCTTCTAAGAGAATAAGTGTCGAGGAGTTTATGCCGGATAGAATCAAGGTAAATGCAGAATTGGATAAAGACACTTATGAAGTTTCTGAAAATATTAAAGCTTCCTCACAAGTATTGAATATGTTTGGTCCTCCTGCTGCAAATAGAAACTATGAGGTCGACCTTTCATTATCAAGATTGAATATGGTAGCAAAGGACTATACAGAATATAAATTCAATATTGATGGTAAGGTATCCTTAAATCTTGATAATCACCTGAGAAATGGATCAACAGATGAGCAGGGTAATTTAGAAGAATCTTTCCTTCTTCCGAAGTATTTAAAAAATAGCGGATTACTTACGGCTAAAGTATATACCACTGTTTTTGATGAAACTGGAAGACCGGTAAGACGATTGAATACTGCTAAAATTTCTACTCAACCCTATTATTTGGGTATTAAGTATGGTGATCATTATATCAAAACGAGAGCGAATAATGAAATATCTTTAATCGCTATTGATAAGAATCAGAAAAAGGTAAACAATGCAGAGGTTAAGGTAGAGTTGTACCGTTACGAGTGGCACTCTGCAATGGAAAGATCATACAATAACCGTTACCGTTATGTCTCTAGATATAAAGAGATTTTGGTAGATTCCAAGAAAATGAAATTAGGCAGTAATTCAGTTTATTCTTTCTTCCCTAAACACTCTGGAAAATATCAAGTGAGAGTATCACTTCCTGGGGCGAGTACATATACTAGTATGGATTACTATGCTTATGGATGGGGTGATGTATCAAGTACTGCGTTCGAAGTGGATAAGGAAGGAAGAGTGTTGATCGAACCTGAATATGATACTTATATCGTTGGAGATAAAGCGAAAGTTTTATTCAAAACGCCTTTCCAAGGAAAATTACTTGTCACTATCGAAAAAGATAATGTGATATCGCATCAAGTAATTGATACGAACAATAAGATGGCTTCTTTAGAGATTCCAATCAAAGATGAGCATCTACCAAATATCTTTATCACAGCTACTTTAATTAAGGGAGCTAAGGACAATGAACTTCCGTTAACAGTAGCACATGGTTTTACTTCAATTAAAGTAAAAGATGCAGATAGAGATCTTCAATTAAAGATCACTGCACCTGAGGTGAGTCGTTCTAGAACTTCTCAAACTATAGAAATACAAACTTCAAACAAAGAAGAAGATGTAGAAGTAACAGTAGCTGTGGTTGATGAAGGTATTCTTCAGATTAAGAATTATAAGACTCCAGATCCTTTTGGGTACTTCTATCAAAATAGAGCCTTAAATGTTCAGACGTACGACTTGTATCCTAAAGTGATGCAGTTCAGAAAACAAGCAAGCAGTTTTGGTTCCGATATGGCCAACTTGGGTGCCAGAGCCAACCCTATGGTCAATAATAGAGTGAATTTAGTTTCTTTCTGGTCGGGCACGCTAAAAACAGATAGAAATGGTAAAGTAAACTATACAGTAGATATCCCAGAATTCTCAGGAGAATTGAGAGTGATGGCAGTTGCATCAAAAGGTAATGCTTTTGGTAGTGCAGATAAACCGATGAAAGTGAGAGACCCATTAGTATTAAGTACTGCTTTACCAAGGTTCTTAAGTCCATCTGATGTTAACGATGCGACTATTATGTTGGCCAATACAACAGATAAGCCTATGACGGTTTCTACCAAGTTGAAGGTAGAAGGAGCAGTAAAAGTTGAAAAAGATAACCTTGGTAGTGTAACTATTCCGGCCAATTCTGAAAAGATGGTTCAGTTCAAATTAATGGCTGATCAGACGATAGGTGAAGGCAAAGTAGTCGTAATTGCTAAAGTGAATAATGAAGACTTTATATCATCGACAAACATTAATGTTAGAGCATCTGTTGGTTTATTGAAATCGGACGGTGATGGTGTGATAAAAGGAGGTCAATCTACTACTATTGATTTGAAGGAAGACTATATCGCTAAATCACTTAAAGGGAAATTATTAATTTCTAAATCACCTCTTGTTGGTTTCTCAAAAGACCTAAGCTATCTGATACGTTACCCTTATGGTTGTGTTGAACAAACGACATCAGCAGTTTTCCCTCAGTTGTATTTAGGAGAATTGGCTGACCGTTTCAATAAGACAAACAATAAAGGAACAGTAGATTATAATATCAATGAGGCCATTAAGAAGCTACAAAGTATGCAGATGTACTCTGGTGGACTTTCGTACTGGCAAGGCGGATCTTATGTAAGTGAGTATGGTTCTGTTTATGCCGCTCATTTCTTGTTAGAAGCTCAGAAACAAGGATACGATGTTGATGGTACTGTTTTAGGAAAGCTATTAGCCTATGTTCGAAAACTAGCTTCCAATAAAAAGAAGCATGGGTATTACTACTATAATAATGGCTCTAGAACAAGAACTGAGGTGTTTAATAAGACAAGTTTATATGCTCTTTATGTTATTGCAGAATCTGGACATGCAGATGTTTCTACAATGAATTATTTTAAAAAGCATAAGGCTAGTTTAGATAACTCATCATTATATCTTTTAGCCACTACTTTCTTAAGAGTAGGCGATCAGCAATCGTATAGATTATTATTACCAAAAGCATTTGAAAATAGAGATCAGGAGAAAGAGTTTGGAGGAAGTTTCTCATCTAGAATTCGGGATTTAGGTTTAGCCTTAAATTCATTGATAGAGACAGACCCGAAAAATGGTCAAGTAGGTGTTCTTACGAAAGAATTATCTGAGGCCATGAAATCGGAGACCTATATGTCGACTCAAGAAAGAGCATTTGGGTTAATGGCATTAGGCAAAGTCTTGAAAAAGGCTTCTCAACAATCTATTTCAGCTCAAGTGGTGAATAATGGTAAGACGGTAGGGAATACAGATGGAGAAGATCTTATCTTAACTTCTTCTGATGTTGTAGGCCAAGAAGTAAGCATTAAAACAACTGGTAGTGGAGAACTGTATTATTTCTGGGAAATAGAAGGTTTAAATACTACAGGTAGATATGTAGAAGAGGATAAAGGTTTAAAAGTGAGAAGAAAGTACTTTAACAGAAACGGTACACAAATTACTTCTTCTAATTTCAAGCAAAACGATCTAATCGTTATTGAAGTAACCTTACAATCGTCAAAACTTAGAGTGGAAAACGTGGTAGTGACAGATATGTTACCAGCAGGTTTTGAAATCGAAAATCCGCGTTTAGGTGATATTCCAGGTTTGAATTGGACACAAAAGAAAGCTGCGTATCCAGAACATGTCGATTTTAGAGACGATAGAGTTAACTTCTTCGTAACAGCAGATGTAAAAGAGAAGAAATTCTATTATGTTGTAAGAGCGGTAAGTAAAGGAACATTTAAACAGGGACCTGTAAGTGCAGACGCCATGTATAATGGAGCTTACCATTCTTATCATGGAGCAAAAACAATTAAAGTTGAATAGTACGCAAAGTATATATCAAATGATCTTTAAAAGTAGAGCAAAGCAATTTGCTCTACTTTTATTGCTATTCAGCAGTATTGCAGTAAATGCCCAAAACAATATCAAATTACAATGGGAGGTGAGTGATGCTTCCGAAAAATCTCCAATTAACAACAAACCAAATCTATTCTTTAGAGATACCACTCAGTTATATCAATTTGTTGATTCTACCTTAACAGCCACCAAAAATAAAGGATATTTATTCTGTACCATTGATACCCTCAAGCAAACAGAAGACACATTTACTTATACAATATATTTAGGCCCGCAATACGATCATATTTATATCAATACCCAAAAAGTTAGCGATCAGATATTAAAAAGTAGGTACTGGAAAGGGAATTCCAAGTTTAAAAAAGTATTGCCTAATGAGTTGGAAAGAGCCAAGTTTCAAGTAGTTGAATATTATGAAAACCAAGGCTATCCCTTTACAAAAGTATGGACCGATTCTCTTCATTTTAAAGGAAATGATCTCTATGCAAATTTAAATCTAGACCTTGGAGATCAAGTAGTATTTGATACTTTGATTGTAAAGAGAGAGAAACCACTCGGGGTACAGAAAAAGTTTTTCGAACGATATTTAGGTTTAAAAAAGGGAGAACCTTTCAGTCAGAAAAATGTTGAAAGGGCTGAATCTATTATCAAGCAGACCTCTTATCTAAAACTAAAAGATACGATTGATGTTGTCTTTGAATACGGCAGGGCAATGGTAGAAATTCCTTTAGAGAAACGAAGAGCAAGTAGAGCAGATGGTTTAATTGGCTTTGCACCTAATGAGTCGGATGATGGAGGAGTTTTGGTGACTGGTCAAGTATTATTAGACCTACAAAATCCTTTTGGTACTGGAAAACGATTTTTTATCGATTGGAAAAAGCCTGACCAACATTCTCAATGGTTTAAAGGAAGCTATGAACACCCTCGTTTTTTTAAAACTCAAATGGATGTAGGCTACAATATCAATTTACAAATTCAGGATTCTACATTTATTAGAGTCTCCAATGAGGTATTGTTGAAAAGAAGAGTTGGAGTAAACGGAGCCGTTAAATTAGGAGCAAGATGGGAGAGCAGTCGCTTATTAAGAGAGTTAGATGAACAAGCGGTTGATACACTAAATGATACGAAAAGTACCTTGTATTCTTTAGGGTATGATTGGGTAAATTTAGATGATTTACTTTTTCCAAGAAGAGGATGGAAGATTGGATTCAAAGGAAGTGCAGGACAGCGAACGATTATTTTTAATCCATCGTTTGATGAAAGCGTTTATGAAGGGATTTCTGAAAAATCTTTGATGTTTGATTGGCAATTTACAGCTGAGTCTTACTTCGGTATCACAAAATGGATTGATGGTTATTTAAAGTTGGACGCTGCACAAATGATTGCGGACAAGCTTTTTTTAAATGAATTGTATCGTTTAGGAGGTTTCAATTCGGTGAGAGGTTTTTTAGAAGGTGAATTGTTTGTGGATCGTTATGTTCTACTCACTTTTGAACCTAGAGTCAACATGGGTGGAAATTCTTACTTCTTTTTATTCTCTGATATTAGCATTACAGGGCAAAACGATGTTATTGATGTACCTGTAGGAATTGGAGCAGGAGCAAGTCTAGAAACTAAAACAGGCATATTTTCTATAGCATATGCATTAGGAAGAAATAATCAGATTCCATTTAGTACTCAATTAGCTAAAATACACTTTGGTTTTATAGGGGTATTTTAACAGATAAATTTTTAATAAAGATTAAAAGGAAAAAATCAATTTAACATTTACCTCGTATTTTAATCAGAATTAACACTGTGTACGCTTTCAAATATTAATTGATGTGAAAATAATGAAAATGTAACTATCTTATTATCAGTGTTTAAAATTACTTACTTACATTGTAGAATATATTTTTTAGACGGATTGTTCAAATCGTGTGTCAAGAAGTATAGGCAAAACATTTAATTCATTCAGTACAATAATCAAAGAACATATTCTCTATCTATGTATTTACTAACGGTATTCGAATATGATATAAAAGTGTCAATTTAATTAAGGTGTACTGATAAAACTTTTTAGTCCATTACAGGAATTTAAACACCTACTCCACATGTTAGAAGATGAATTATTAATCAAAGGATGTCGAAACGGTGACAAGCGTATTCAAAGAAAGCTATATGAACAATACAGTGGTGTATTGATGGCTGTATCTTATCGATATGCTAAAACCGAAGAAGATGCGAGGGACATTCTACAAGAGGCCTTTGTCAAGATATTTAAGAACATTGGTACGTTTAGGAACGAGTCATCCCTAAAACACTGGATGAGAAGAATTGTAGTCAATACGGCGATCAACTTCCAAAGATCAAAATTATATCTATATCCAATGATGGATGTAAACGATATGTATGATCTGAAAGAAGAAGCGATGGCATTACACGATTATAGTTTTCAGGAATTGCTGAAATTATTGCAAAAACTACCTGATGGCTGCAGAGTGATTTTCAACCTTTATGCAATTGAAGGGTATAAGCACAAGGAAATTGCAGAAATGACGGGTATCACAGAAGGTACTTCAAAGTCTCAATTTGCTAGGGCTCGAAAATTAATGAAAGCCATGATTGAAGAATCTCAAATTGAAAGATATAGCTATGCAAAAGAAAGAGGATAAAAGAGATGAATTTGATAAGGTATGGGCAGATGCTTTCAAGGATGAAGAGTTATCAATAACTCCACCTACAGATCTATGGGATGATTTGGAGGAGGAAGTTGATAAAATAAATGATAAGAAAAATCAGTTTAACATCTTTAGAGCGGCCGCTGCGATTATCACTTTCGGTTTACTATCAAGTTTCTTGGTAAAAAATGAAATGCCGATCCAATCGAATTACGATATAGGATCTATTTCTTATAGTACTACAGATAGAAATGTTTATCAAGCATCTATGCTTCCAACAGACTTTTTTATCTCATCTATAGATGAAAGTGCTGAAGCATTAGAATTACTAAGAGAAAAATACATTGCTCCTTCAAAAGAAATTATCAACACTAAAGTGAATCCTTTTTATACAGCAAAAAAAGAGGAAATGAAAGGTGTTATTAAATCAGCCGAAAAAGAAGTTTATTATTCAGAATTAGGTCAGATAAATAGTAATCCTAAAGATTATTCTGATGAAATATTAATGGCTCGTCAGTCACCTTCTGTCATCGAAAAGAAAAAGAAAAATAAGAAATACCTAAAAATTGAAGCGGGTAGAACGCAAATTGATCCTAATATGAGATACAATCATAAGGACATTGCTGGAAAATCTACAGCCCCTACAATTGCAGTAATAACGGGTATCAAAATGGATAATAATGTTTTCGTAGAATTAGGAGCGAGATACGCTCAATATTCTATCAATGCAGGTGTGAACGATCAAAACATATCAGTTGAGCAGAAGCAACTTTCTATTCCAGTAAATGTGGGGTATACCATCAATATGAATAAGAAATTAGATTTAGATGTTTTTGCTGGCGTTGCCGCTGACATTATTATCGATCAAAAAGTAGAAGGTGGTGGTGTTATCGAAAATGATTTGATGAGAAGTGCGGTTGGAAATACAGCAAATATTTCTGCCAATGTAGGTGCTTCTTTAAACTATAAGATAGCTCCAAAAGCTTCTATCTCTTTAGGAACTACTTATGGTAGTCAGTTATTGGAGAACAGTCAGTCGAATGAAATTACTTCTAGTAATAGCGTACTAACGTTTAATATGGGAGTAAAATACAATATCATATAGAACTCAGGTTATAAGACTTGAATTAATAAATTGAATTGAAACAGACAAACGCAAAAAGGCTACCATTACGGTAGCCTTTTTTATCGAGCAATTTAGTTTATCAATTAGAATTATCTTCATCGTTTGCCTTCATGGCAAACTCCATTATATTTTTTATCGTTTTAGAACGAGGCTTTAATTCGAGTTTATTCAACGTTTGTTTTACTTGCAAACTATCGTTCACAAATTTTTCGCAATTTGGATCAGACATAACTTTTTCAAGTTCATCGGCTGAGAAATGAATGTCTTGATCACTATTATAAATTAATAATACTGATTTGTTAAGACGCTCTTTGGTGAGTTGTTTTTTGTCTAATTGCATAATTAGCGTTTTCACTTTGTTGCTCCATCATCTTGCGAAGATTAATGAGGGCATAACGCATTCTACCTAAAGCAGTATTAATACTTACTCCTGTAGAGTCTGCGATTTCTTGGAAACTCATTTGCATATAATGACGCATAACTAATACCTCACGTTGTGAATCTGGCAAACGGTCAACCAATGCTTTTACATTAGCTTGTGTTTCTTTTAAGATCTTTTGGTCCTCGATAGAATTTTCAGAGAAATCTAAAGTATCAAAAACACTGCTGCCGTCTTCCATAACAATTGTAGGATATCTTTTCTGCTTACGGAAATGATCAATCGCCATATTGTGAGCAATACGAGAAATCCAAGGCATAAATTTTCCCTCTTCATTATACTTACCTGCACGGATCATTTTGATGGCTTTGATAAATGTATCCTGCAAAAGGTCTTCTGCAACAAACTCATCTTTTACAATAAGGAGTATACTAGTAAATAGCTTGTTCTTGTACTTATTTAATAGTTGCTCAAATGCTGCTTCGCTTCCATTTAGATATTGCGATATTAATTCTTGGTCTGAAAGAGTATAATTGTTCATGCCTCGCATTGTTATAACGTTGATAATATATTGCTTATTGTAAACGCATTGTGATAACTTTTGAAAAAATACAAATAGTTCGCGTCTTCAATTATTAGTAGTAAGCTTTATAAATTGCTTAATGTAAATGTTTGAAAATATTAATAATATTCAAATTTCTTTATCTAAGGAAAAGCACTGTTCATCGAAAAATTGTGTACATTCATCTAAGTGAACTGATTGAGGTGTTTGAAAATCAATCATAAACAAAGATTAGTGCAATTATTTATTTGAATAATCACATTGGTCAATCACTATGAAATCGAGTAGTAGAATTTTTGTAAAATTAGAATAGTACAATTTTTATATGATTTTATCGGATGATAATCAATACATGAGACTAGCACTTGAGCTGGCAAAAGAAGCCTTTAAAGAAGGTGAAATTCCTGTAGGAGCAGTGGTAGTTGCAGATGGAAAAGTGATTGGAAAAGGGTATAATCAGACAGAAAAACTAAATGATCCAACAGCCCACGCGGAAATGTTGGCGATTACTGCGGCAACAAATTATTTAGGAAGTAGACATTTACAAAATTGTACTTTGTATGTAACTATTGAGCCATGTGCTATGTGTGCAGGAGCCATCTTTTGGGCTCAAATTGGAAGAATTGTTTATGGTGCATCCGACGAAAAACGTGGATTTAATGCATATTCTTCTAAATTAGCCCATCCGAAAGCGAAATATACTACAGGTGTATTAGAAGAAGAGTGTCATCAGTTAATAATGGACTTTTTTAAACAGCTGAGATTAAAAAGAAAAAAATAATGGAAAAGGATCTGATTCTGGAAATAGAGAATAAATTAAAAGAAGAAAAATTTGATGGTCTAGAAGATCAATTGAATGCTTACCAAGGTGAACAAAAAGGTAGAGAACTTCTTGGGCTATGTTATTTAGGTCAATGGAAAAATGAAGAAGCGGAAGCTGTTTTTGAAGCTTTAAGGAAAGACTATCCGACGGAAGCGGATTACCATTATTATTATGGTGCTAGTTTAGGGCAACAAGCCAAAGGAGCAAACATCTTGAAACTGATGAGTATTGCTCCAAAATCTAAAGAAGCATTTGAGAAAACTTTAGAACTTGACCCACAACACGTTCCTGCACATTGGGGATTACTTCGTTATTATGGAAATGCTCCTGCTATGTTTGGAGGAGAACCTAAGTGTAAAGAATTAGCGGAATCTCTAAGCAAATTTAATGAGAAAGAAGCTCAAGATGCATTCAATTTTATTGATCAAAAGTTCAACTAATTTCAATGCTTTACGTATATTAACTATTAGCTAACTATTTCTTATTTAATTTAATGATCTGAAAAAATTAGGACCATTAAATAGTAGTAAGCAAACAACTATAACACCACAGCATGGAATTACTGAACGAATCTATCAAACTGATAAATTTACCTTATACTTTTTTATTGATATTATGTATTATCTATTGGCTAAATGTGATCATTGGGGCAATTACACCAGATTTTCTAGATGTGCAATTAGATTTAGATAATGATATCGATTTAGATGTAGACACGGATCTAGATACAGATGTTTCTTCTGTGGGTATTTTTCAGGGTGTATTACAGTTTCTTCATGTAGGGATAGTCCCTGTAATGTTGATTTTTACAGTTCTTTTTACTCTGATGTGGTTGTTTTCAATCTTATTTAATCATTATATTTTTGAACTTTCACCCCTTATGGCATTAGGCACTGCTATACCTAATATTGTGCTTTCTATATTTTTAACCAGGTATATTGCCTTCCCTTTTGCTTCTTTATTTAGAAAACTAAATGAGGAAGAAGATAGAGAAATAATTGGAAAAAGAGGCAAAGTACTTTTAGGAGCATCAGAAAGCCACAAAGGCCAAATTTCTATCTGGGTGGGAAGTGGAGAACAAAAAGTATATATCAAATCATCTGATGGGTTACCTATTGAAAAGGGCGAAGAAGCAATTGTTGTTGAGTACGACACCGATCAAAAATGTTATTTGGTACAAACGCTTTAGCAAGCAAACTTCAAAAGAAAATTATTAAACACTTAATCATAATTAAACTGTTCTTTGGAAATTTTTAGACTGAAAATTTTAGGATAATTTTTTTGAAATCAAGCAAACTCAAATGATCTATTCTAAACCGATAAGAACAACAACAACTTAATGTATTATTAAAAAATGGATACTCAAATCATTTTAACGGTTCTAGGTATTATAGCCCTAGTTATTTTTGGAATCTTTGGATTCATTGTATCATTCTATAAAAAAGTACCTCAAGGAGAAGCTTTGGTTAGAACGGGTATGAATGGATTAAGAGTAATTACTCAAGGTGGATTGGTTATTCCAGTAATCCACAAAGCAGAACGAATGGATGTTTCTCTTAAAAGTATCGAAATTAGTAGAGAGGGTAAACAAGGTTTGATTTGTCAAGATAACCTTAGAGCAGACATCAAAGTAGTTTTCTTTATCCGAGTGAATAACAATACTGAGGATATTGCTACAGTTGCTCAAACTATTGGTTGTGAAAGAGCATCTGATAAAGAACTACTTGAATCATTGTTCGAAGCAAAATTCTCAGAAGCATTAAAAACAATCGGTAAACGCTTCGACTTTATTGAATTGTACACTTCAAGAGAGAAAATGAAACAAGAAGTCATCGATATTATTGGTACTGACTTGAACGGTTATGTATTAGATGACTGTGCTATTGACTATTTAGAGCAAACAAGAATTGATCACCTAGATCCAGATAATATTCTAGATGCAGAAGGTATCAAAAAAATCATTGATTTAACGGCAACTCAAAAGATCCAAGCGAACTTGATCAAAAACGAAGAAGAGAAGAAGATCAAGAAGCAAGATGTTGAAAAAGAAGAAGCAGTTCTTGTTTTAGAAAAGCAAAGAGTGGAAGCCGAGGAACGTCAGATTAGAGAAATCGAAACGCTGAAAGCAAAAGAGAAAGCAACTACAGAAACAATCGTTCAGGAAGAAAGATTGAAATCTGAAAAGGCTCGTTTGACGACGGAAGAAGAAATCGAAATTCAAGAAAAGAATAAAGAGAGAGAAGTTCTAGTAGCAAAGAAAATCATTGAGAAGACTGAAGCACTAGAAAACGAAAAAATCGATAGAGAAAGATTGTTAGCAGAAACAGAGAAAAATAAAATTGTTGAGTTAGCACAAATCGATAAAGAAAAGACAGTAGAAGAGCAGAAACGTGATATCCAAGATGTCATCAAGGAAAGAGTGGCTGTTCAGAAGTCGGTAGTTGAAGAAGAAGAAAGAATCAAAGACACTCAGGCATTCTCTGAAGCACAAAGACAAAAGAAAGTGGCGATCACTTTAGCTGAGCAAAAAGCAGAGGAGAACTTGATGGCTGAATTAAAAGCAGCTGAAGCACAAAAAGAAGCGGCTAAATTATTGGCTGAACAAAAGAAAATTGAAGCGGCAGCAGATTTTGAAACATCAAATCAAAAAGCAGCGGCAATTAAGACGTTGGCAGAAGCAAAAGTAAAAGAACAAGCAACTTCTGGCTTTGCGGAAGTTCAGATTAAAGAAGCAGCGGCCGTGGCTCGTGAAAGAGAAGCGGAGGCTGAAGCAGCTTACATCGAAAGCACTTCGGAAGCACAAGCAAAAGCAAATGTTCAGTTAGGTGAAGCAGAAGCTGAAATCCTTCGTAAGAAAATGATCGCTGAAGCGGAAGGTATGGAGAAAAAATCTCATGCTATCGAATTAGAAGGTCTAGCTGAAGCGAAAGTATTGGAGCAAAAAGCACTTGTAGAAGCACAAAGAATTGAAGCGGAAGCAAAAGCATTAACGCATATGGATAATGCGAGCCGTGAGATGGAGCAATACAAATTGAAACTGAACCAAGAGAGAGACTTGAAATTAGCACAGTTCGAGGTACAAAAAGAATACGCTCAAACACAATCTTCTGTAATGGCTGAAGCTATGAAGAATAGTGATATTAAGATTGTTGGTGGTGAAACTCAAGTGTACGATAGAATCATCAAATCGATCTCTATGGGTGATGCTGTAGATAACTTCTTTGAATCAAGTGAAGTGGCCACTGAGGTGAAAGATAACTTGTTGGATTCTTCAGACGGAAAAAATGTGATTGCCAAAGTGAAAGGAATGATCGATCAATTTGGAATCAAAACAGAAGATATCAAAAACTTGAGCGTAGCAGGTTTGCTTTCTCATATGAAAATGATGTCGAAAGACGAAACATCTAAAACATGGTTGGACAGTGCATTAGTCACAGCAGAACAAACAGGTATTGCAGCACTTGCAGCCGGTAAGTTTTTAAAATAATGTCCAAACCCTTTTTATATGTTAGAGTCAGGAACTTATGAACTTCTACAGCAACGGCTCCATAAAAATGGAGCCGAGCTGAAAGAAAAGTTCGATCAGTTAAACGGTTTAAGAAAAGATCTTTTTGGTTCGATTGAGATAGAAATTATCGCTACTGAAAGATTGATGACCGAAAATAACTGTGCAGCAAGGGACATGATTCCAATTGGGCATACGTTTATTTTTGGATATAATGTGCAGTTAGGATTAAGGAATGAAATGAACCTCTCGGATGTGTTCAGTATTTATACCTATGATCCAGACGCACATACTTTTAAAAACGAATCACTTGATTTTATTGGTGATAAAACGTTTTTAAAAGACTTTAAAGAACTGTATCAGTACAATAGAGAAACGAAATTCTCTCAGTTTTTCAGGATAGGGAACAACATTTACATGTTATTCCTCACGAGTCAGTCCTCTAAAAGCTTTAAAGCGTTTAAGTGGGTTTTAACGAATGGAAAACTTCAGTATGCTGATGCACGAAGTGATCATGAAGTTGTTTTTCCTCCTCAACACGAGTTTAAATGGGTAAAAACAAGACGTAATGATTTCAGGGAAGGGAATCACCCTCATGTTTCTATTTTAGATAAAGTTTTTGTAGAAACTGTAGGTGGTGATCTAACCATTAAAATTGAAGATAATACAGAAGACGGTGAAGGTATTCTTGCTGAAGAAGTAGAAGAAAAAGATCAACGTCTTGAAGATGGAGAAATTCATTATGCCGATTTAGGTAATCTGATCTTATTGAAAATACTTCCTTACAGAGAAAAGGAGTGGAGGTATTTTGTCTATAATGAAAAGTTGAAAACGGCAATTAGAGTCAATGCTATTTCTAATTCTTGTGTGCTTTTGCCAGAAGAACAAGGTATCGTATTCTCTAATGGTTATTATCTTCAGAATGGAGAGCACAAGATATTTGAGTCTCAAGAAAAAGACTGGTTATTCAAGAAAAGGATTATCGCTCCGAATGGGGAAGATTATCTTTTTGTTTTTTATCAGAAAGAGACGGGCGAATATATTTTGCTTTCTTATAATGTGATTGAGCAAAGTATCCAACCTCCATTAAAATGTAATGGATATTCACTTTTCAGTAATGGTGAGTTAGTGTACTTTAAATCGGATGAAGAACCGAGAAAAGTGCATAACCTTCAAATCCTTCAAACACCTTTTATAGATACAGATGTTGTTCAAGAGGATATTGAAAGTGATAATTACTTAGCCAAAATTGGAAATAAAGAGATTGTTAAAGCGGTTGCTCTTCTAAAAAATATCTATGTATTAATTAATAAGCCCGATAACTATATGGGCTTATATACTGATATTCTCCAAGAGTGTAATACTACTTTAGACCTCTTTCCATGGCTTGAAAGAGAGGAAACAGATCAAATAAGCGAGGTCGTAAAGCAAATTGCTGATACTTCTTCTGCTGCCATTGAGGAATACGAGAAAGTAAGTCGTCAGAAAAACCATGCACTCGAACAACAATCAACGTTTGATGCTGCATGTCTGAAAATGCTAAGGGAAACCGAAAGGGGAACTTACAAAAACGTACGTGAATACGTTAAGGCACTTTCTAACCTCAGAGCACTTCGTGGACAAGCAGTTTCTTTAAAAGAGGTAAAATATATCGAATTACCTCCAATAGAGGAATGGGAAACGAAGCTCAAAGAACAAACTGAAAAGTTAGGAGAACGCTGTACAAGATTCTTGCTTCAGGACGATTCATTAACGGCCTTTATCAATAAAATAGAGGAAACGAAGACGGCTTTACCTGAAGTAGAAAAGACGGTAGATATCGATGCTTTATCTGAAGAACTCACTGATTTAGGAAAAGAATTAGAACTTCTCATTGAGACGGTTTCTAATTTAAAAATCAAAGATGCGACGCAGACGGCAGATATCATCAACAATATTTCTAATCTGTTCTCTTCTTTAAATAATGTGCAAGCACAGGTTCGAGAGAAGAAGAATCAATTAGGAAAAGTGGAGGCAGAGGCAGAGTTTACTGCTCAGTACCGTCTATTGGAACAGTCGGTGTCTTCTTTCCTAGATATTTGTGTCACTCCTCAAGATTGTGAAGACTACCTCAGTAAGCTTTCCGCTCAAATAGAAGAACTAGAAGGTAAGTTTTCTGATTTCGATGAGTTTGCCGATCAATTAGAATCAAAAAGAATTGAAGTTTCAGAAGCTTTCGAGAACAAGAAAATTCAATTAGAAGAGGTAAGGAATAGAAAGGTGATGCGTTTGAGGAATTCAGCCGAACGTATCCTTCAATCGATCTTATCGAAGTCGAAACAGATGGAGAAAGAAGATCAGTTGGTAGCTTATTTCTCCACTGATTTACTGATAGAAAAACTAAGAGATACCTCAAAAGAATTAGATGAGTTAGGAGAAACATCAAAAGCGGAAGAGATTCTTGGTGCTTTAAAGAATGCACAAAAAGAAGCTGTCCGTCAGTTAAGAGATAAGAATGAACTGAATGTTGATGGTCCTGGCTTTATTCGTTTTGGTAAGCATTCTTTTGCAGTAAGTACCCAAGATCTAAAAGCATCTATTGTCGAAAGAAATGGATCTCTTTATTATCATTTGATAGGTACTGACTTTTTTGAGTTGATCGATAGTGATGAACTTCAAAATACGCAAGAGGTTTGGCAAATGAGTGTTTCTTCTGAGTCAGATGCGGTATATAGAGCAGAGTATTTAGCGTATCAGATCATACATGAGGATTATAAGGGAGATACCACAGCACTTGCCGATATCAATGAGGAAGATCTTTTAGCTGAAGTTCAAAAAAGAATGGGTGCTTCTTTAAGTGAAGGTTACCTTAAGGGTATTCACGATTTGGATGCCGTAAAGATCATTCAATCCTTCGTAGCTTTAAAAAATGAACTTGGGACATTAAGTCATCCTTCCAAAAAGAGAGCAATTGCTCAATTGTTATGGATGAAAGAATTGCCAAGAGCAGAACAGCTTAAAGTAAAACAATGGTCGGAAGGTTTATCGATGTTTACTTCCATCTTCTCGGAAAAAGCATCTGCTGATAATATCCTTCAATACATTGTTCCTTATGCTGAGAAAACACTTTCTAAGCTACAGTTGAATGATACTTTTGATGCCACAGATATTGCCGATTGTCTATTTGATATTATCAATTTCCCTTATTTTGAAATAAGTGAAGAGGCCAATCATATTGCTAAAGAATTTGATCGATTGTTGATTGCTAAGAATCAAAAAGAGCAATTTGAAAATCAATTGAATCAATGGAAAGAAGAGTGGGAGAAAGTGGTTGCCTTCTTGGAGATAGGTGTCCAAACTCTCATTCAATCCAAAGCATTTGATAATGCTGGAGGCAATTATCAAGAGTATATTTATGAAGCCATTTTATTGATCGCTCCACAGTTTAAATCAGATAGAACATTACATTCTGTGAAACCGACCACTTCTTTGGAAGGTTTATTGGGAGATCACCGTATCATTAATAATGGTCAGTATGCCCTAGATTTCTATGGTTTTAATCAACGTCTGAAAGAACATATTACGGTAGATTTACCAAAATATCAGTTGTATGTTGATCAGAAAAAAGAATTACTTAAAGAGTTTGTCGATGATATTAAGTTAGGGTCGTTCAAGCCAAGGGTATTGTCTTCTTTCGTAAGAAACCGTTTGATTAACGATGTGTATTTACCGTTAATAGGAGAGAACCTCGCCAAACAAATTGGTGCGGCAGGGGATAAAAAAAGAACCGACTTGATGGGACTTCTTTTACTAATTTCTCCTCCGGGTTATGGTAAAACTACATTAATGGAATACATATCCAATCGTCTGGGTTTGATCTTTATGAAGATTAACGGACCATCGATTGGGCATCAAGTGCTCTCATTAGACCCAGAAGAAGCACCTAATGCGACGGCTCGTGAAGAGTTGGAAAAGTTAGGTATCGCTTTAGAAATGGGGAACAACGTGATGTTGTACTTGGATGATATTCAGCACTGTCATCCAGAATTTCTTCAGAAGTTTATCTCACTTTGTGATGGACAGAGAAAGATTGAAGGGGTGTATAAAGGAAATACCAAGACGTATGATTTCAGAGGCAAACGCTTCTGCGTAATCATGGCGGGTAACCCATATACAGAATCAGGTGATAAATTCCAGATTCCAGACATGTTGGCCAACCGTGCTGATACGTACAATCTTGGTGAGGTGATTGGTAGCACACAAACCGCTTTCGAACTAAGTTATATAGAAAATTGTATGACGTCCAATCAGTTCATTTCTCAATGGTCGAATTACCCTAAGAAAGATTTATATGCATTAGTGAGTGCAGTGAAGAACGATAATCTTCAAGACCTTGAATTAGAGGTTAACCTTTCTACCGATGAGAAAGAAGAAAGTATTAAGGTATTCCGACAATTGTTATTTGTTCAGAGTGTGATTCTAAAGGTGAATCAAACGTACGTTTCGTCTGCTGCTCAAGACGATGCTTACCGTGTAGAACCACCATTTAAATTACAAGGCTCATATCGTAACATGAATAAGTTGGCCGAAAAGTTATCGCCAATCATGAACGAAGAAGAGTTATTGGAATTAGTGGTATCACATTACGAAAACGAATCTCAGACACTAACAAGTGCTGCCGAGGAAAACTTACTGAAGTTTAAAGAACTGATTGAAATTCTAACCGATGAGGAATTGGAACGTTGGAACGAAATCAAGCAGACTTTCAGAAAGAAAAATACCTTGAATGTCTTGGGTGATCAGAAAGGAGAAAAACTAAATGAGAACTTATCAGAGATAACTGAAGCAATTCAGGATTTAAAGAAAGAGATCATTTATATAGTAAAATAATAGGTGATGTAAACGGATAAATCATTCGTAGAAATCAATATCAAAGAAAAAGCGATGCAGAAATGTGTCGCTTTTTTTACAATAATGATATCTTTACCCAAAACAGGAACAAATGAATTTTTTACTTCTCAACATATATTTACCGATAAAGCAGTTTATCGCAGGTTTTATTTTTGATTTTATTCAAAAGGAATACAAAGCAAACGGAAATACGTACAGTGTTCCGAAAGATCTTACGACCCGATTTTTTAGAGGCGCTTTTACTTTAGGTTGGTACGAAAAACAAGAAAGATTATTTATACCTCAATATTTACCACAAGACGCAAAAGTGCTTGAACTAGGTGGTTGTATTGGTGTGGTTTCATGTGTTATCAATAAGACTTTAGGCAATCCGGCAAATCATATTACGGTAGAAGCCAATCCTTTTTTAATTGAGCACCTTACAAAAAATAGAGATCAGAATAACTGTCAGTTTCAAATTGTCAATAAGATACTTTCTTCTGAGGATAAAGTAACGTTCAATATCAATAAGTCGATTGTTGAAAGTAGTGCCAATGTTCAGACGAGTCAGAAAGTAGAGATTGAAGGAGTGACTCCCGAACAATTACAAGAACAGTTTAACGTCACATTCGATACTTTGATAATGGATATTGAAGGTGGAGAGTTACCATTGCTTTCTAATTTCAAGGAGTTTATTGGAGGTTTAAAACGTGTTTATTTCGAGATACATCCTTTCAATAATATTCTGACTCAAGAACAAGCAGACGAATGTGAACAAATTCTGATTGATTTAGGGTTTACAAAAAAATTAGATGAAGATTATTTCCAGATTTGGGAAAAATAAAAACCACTTCCCAAAAGTTGAAAAGTGGTAGGAACCTGAGTTCGTCGAACTCAGGTTTGAAGGATAAAGAATACCAATAATTTAACCGCTGTAAGTAATGTTAGTGGGAAAGGTCTATTTTTTAGTGGCAATCTGAGCTGCTAAGATTGATTGTAAAAGATCACCTCCTTTACTGTTACCTTGACCTGAGAAATATTGCTCAGGCAATTTGATCTTACTAATGTTGGCCCATTTCACAGAGTCTTTTCTATACTCCCAATACGATTTTTGTTCAGGAGTAAGACCAGAGTTCACTAACTGTTTGTTGGCATAAGCTTTTGTTTCTGCTACTACCTTTTCAGTTTTCGCCTCTAATTGAGCTGTTTCATATTTAATTTTTGCCAACTTCTTGTTAGTTTCTTCTTGCTTCAATTGTGTTTCGATAGCAATCAAACTTGAAACTTGCTCTTTTTCTCTTTTTACTCTTTCCTCCGCTTTATCTCTTTCACCTTCTGCAAGGATACGAGATTGAGCAGCTTTGGCTGTTTCAATTCTTTGAATCTCCAATTGACGTTTCGCCGATTCATCTCTTTGCGTTTCTAAACGCTTTTTAAATGAAGACTCCATGTCGATGGATGGTAAGACTACTTGAGAAATCAAGATATGGTTATCAGAAATTTCGTTTGGAATACGTTTGAATTGACCTTTCGAATCCACGATTTTCTCTACCATGTATTTCTTTCTAATCTCTTTGATCTCACGATTACTTTTCTGAATTGAACTATCAAAAAGAGTATCCGCCATTTCGATTTTTCTTACTTCATAAGAACCAAATTTCAATTGTTCCTCAAAAGTCTGACGGAAAGATTGTGCATCACCAGAAATATAATCTTGTGCTGCGTACATATAAGCTGTATTGACAAGCTGTTCACGGATCGTTGGAATTAATGTCATAGACACTAAATTTTCTTGAGATCTGAATTTCACAGCAACATCAATAAAATCTTCTGGAGTAGTTGGCATCTGAACTCTAACCGAAGGATAACCTAAAGCTGTTACTTGGTCGATAAAACGAATTGGAACAGCTTTCATCGATGAATTATCATCATCTTCTACATCTTCTGTAGTGATATCGATGTATTTACTCCAAGGCTGAACTTTACCAAACCAAGTAAAGTGATAACCTTCTGACATAAATGCTGATTTCTGACCATTGGGATAAGTCACGAAGTACTGATATCCTGGTTCTGCCCACATAATGGCATTAGATGAAATCATAATAACTAATGCCGCGACAAATGATAGACCGCCCATTTTGGGTTTAAGTACTGGATAGTTTTTGGATAGTTGAGGTATAATACTCAACACACTATAAACAATACACAAAAAGACGATAATGTACAGTAAGAGAGACATAAAATATGATGGTTAATATTTGAAAATGTTAAAACTCATAATTATCATAACGAGTCTAATCGTCCCTCAGATCGTGTTTTGTTTACTTATTTAGAGATGTTTAACAATAAGTGTTAAAGTATTGATAGTTTGCAACCTTGATGTATGACATAAAAAAAAGACCTCGATTTCTCGAAGTCTTTCTTTATATATAAAAAACCTTTTTTTCGACTAGTTATTGTCGACTAAAACGTTTGTTGTAATCGAAATTCTTGTTGGCGATTTAGCATTTGATTGAATAGTGATCGGTTTGTTCTGAACACCTCTTTTTCCTCTAGAGTTGAACTTTACAATGATTTCACCTTCTTCACCAGCAGCGATTGGCTCTTTTGGCCATTTTGGTGCAGTACATCCACAAGTAGTAGAAACATTGATGATCACCAAAGGAGCATCTCCTGTGTTTGTAAACTTAAAAGTGTGTTCAACAACATCACCTTGGTGGATATCACCGAATTCGTAAGTGTTTTCAGCAAATGTGATTACCGGACCTTTAGCGTCTTGTGCTTGTACCGCTAAAGCAAATAATCCGATCAAAAAAGTAAATAAAACCTTTTTCATTATGTGTATAATTTTGAATCAAAAAATCTTTTCTCTCTATGAAGCAATTCGCTTTGTGATTGACAATTTAGGAATAAATCAAAAAAAGAGAATCTATTTCTGATAAGCCAATAATTGATTTAATATTTAATAAGCAAAAACCTTGTCATCTTTTATTTTTAATAAGAATAAATGCACTGAAATGTTTATCAAATAGAAATTATTATTCGAAATATCTGATTTTAAAACGTATTAAATCAAAATTGCTATCGGTTGAAATTTATTTTTTGATGTTTTTATTCTTAAATTGATGACAGACAAACATCCAAAGTGACAATTAACTATAATTACTAAACATGAAAAAAACTCATAAGTACGATATGGGTGTCATAGGCAACTGTGCGTTTATGGCCTATATTGATACAAAAGCTAGTGTGCGTTGGTTGTGTTGGCCAAGATTTGATAGCAGCTTTATTTTCGGTGATTTACTTGATGATGAAAAGGGTGGGGAGTTCTCTGTTAAACCTACTGCGAAAATCAAGGAAACCAAACAATATTACGTTACCAACACCAACATTCTTGTTACCGAGGTATATACTGAGGAAGGTGATTTTAAAGTGACTGACTTTGCACCTCGTTTCGAACAAGATGACCGTTATTATAAGCCTTTAATGATGATTCGTAAGATCGAACCATTACAAGGCACTCCATCGATTAAGGTTGTTTGTAATCCTACTGGGGAATATGGTGAATTTACACCAGAGAAATCTCAAGGGTCGAATCACATTCGCTACCTGGGCTATGACCAACATATGCGATTAACAACCAATATTCCACTTTCTTATGTAATGGAAGAAAATCCATTTGTATTGAGTGGTGCGGTTTACACTGTATTAACTTACGGTGCTCCATTAGAAGCAGCAATCGAAGCTACTTCGGAGGCTTTCTTTACAAAAACGAAAAGATACTGGAGAAACTGGGTGAAATCGACGTCAATTAGTTTCTTCCATCAAGAAAAATTAATCCGTTCATCGTTAATCCTTAAGATACATCAGTATGAAGATACTGGAGCTATTATCGCCTCAGGTACTACTTCATTACCAGAGTACCATAAGAGTACAAGAAACTGGGATTATAGATATTGTTGGATGAGGGATTCTTTCTATACTCTGAATGCCTTTAACAACATTGGTCACTTCGAAGAAGTAGAAGCCTACTTTAAATATATCGAGAATGTTACTCGACAAGAAGAAGATCGATATCAGCCATTATATACTATTACGGCACAAAAGCAGATTACAGAAATCGAAATGCCATTAAAAGGGTATTTGGGTGAAAATAAACCTGTAAGAATTGGTAATGATGCCTATACTCATATTCAAAATGATGTATATGGACAGGTATTAACCTCTTTATTACCACTATATGCCGATAAGCGATTCACCAATAAGTACCGTATGCATACAAAGAAATTGGTAGAGCATACTTTACAGAAGATCGCTGATACAATGGAGGAGAAAGATGCAGGTCTTTGGGAATTTAGAGATCGTCCAGGACATTACTGTTATACTTTCTTGTTCCACTGGGCAGGGGCATCTGCTGCCTATAAGATGGCACAATACTTCGACGATGTGAAGATGGCAGACAAAGCACTTAAAATCAAAGAGCGTGCTGCTGAAATGATCGAACGTTGTTATGATGAAGAAACAGGTGTATATATGCAAGCTGCAGGAGCGAAAGATATGGATGCTTCTTGTTTGCAATTGATCACCATGAACTATCTTGATCCAAATTCTGAAAGAGCAAGAAGACACTTGGCTGGAATGGAGAAAGAATTGATGGCAAAAGATGGATTATTCTATCGTTACCGTCACGTAGATGATTTTGGAGCTCCGGAAACTACTTTCCTTATTTGTGCTTATTGGTACATCGAAGCATTAGCTTGTGTGGGAAGAGTGAAAGAAGCAATTGAATACTTTGAAAAAGTAAGTAGCTATGCAAACCACGTTGGCTTGTTATCAGAAGATGTAGATTCGAATGATGGCAGTCAGTGGGGTAATTTCCCTCAAACATACAGTCACGTAGGTTTGATGAACGCCGCTTACAGAATTTCGAAGAAATTAGACCTTCCTAATTTCTTGTAATAAACTAGGGGGACTTAAAGTTAAGGGCAGTTGTAGCAATACAATTGCCTTTTTATTTTCCTATAATAATTGATTTAAAAATTACGACAACAGCCAAAACAGCTAAACCGATATATTCTAATACTTTCATGAGATAGGGTAATTATTTGTTATAAGTAGTGTTTGTACATAATAGACAAACAGATAGATGTGTTCGACAGAAAATCATTGACTTTTTTTCATCTTATTCATCCGGTTCTTATATCGAGGGGTTACACCTCCTCGTTTTGGGAGGTGAGTTGACTTAAGTTTTAATTCCTGGGCTTTTGATACATAACCCTAAAAAGTAACCCCTCCCTTAGTTTCTTAGTTCCTTACTTCCTTAGTTAAAACGAGCGTTAACTTAGGTAGCTTTCCCTCTAAGAACACTATCACCTCGTTATTCACAAGAGCTTTTTCATAAAAAAACTAGCTTCCTATTAGTTATTCCCTCTTACTTATTACCTAAAATTCTGTCGTATTGTCATTTTAACTCTCTGTTTTTTAGTTGATTAATGTCGTTTTGTCTGATCGTGTATCAAATAATTAGTGCAAAGAGGAAAAATTGTCTTAAAACTTACTTTTGAACGGTTATTGATCAATGGGTAGTTATAAAATTTAATTGAGTCTCTATAACTTAAATTAATATTCAAAGCATATGAATTTCGAAAAATATACCATCCGTTCTCAAGAGGTACTGCAAAAAGCACAAACTATTGCGAAGGGATATCAACAACAAATTATTGAAAAAGGTCACATTTTAAAAGCGGTTATCGAGCAAGAAGATAATATGATTACTTTCTTGACGAATAAGATAAAAGCGGATAAAGCGACCTTAAATCAACAATTAGACAGTATTGTTACTGCTTATCCAAAATCTTCTGGAGATAATCCATACTTGTCAAACGAAGCAGCAAAAGCTCTTCAAGATGCAGAAAGGTTTATGTCTGAAATGGGCGATGAGTTTGTAGCAGTAGAACATATAGTATTAGGTCTTTTACAAGGAAATGATAAAACTGCTCAATTATTAAAGCAAGCAGGTTTTACTACTGATTACTTGAAAAAGGCAATTACGGAGTTACGTAAAGGAAGTAAAGTAACTGATCAGAATGCCGAAGGTCAATATCAATCTTTAGAACGATATGCTATTGACTTAACACAATTGGCTAGAGACGGTAAGTTAGATCCTGTTATTGGTAGAGATGAGGAAATCCGTAGAGTTTTACAGATCCTTTCTCGTAGAACCAAAAACAACCCAATGCTTATTGGTGAGCCGGGTGTAGGTAAGACGGCTATTGCCGAAGGTTTAGCACAGCGTATTGTGGCAGGGGATATTCCAGAAAACTTGGAAGATATTTCTATTGCATCATTAGATATGGGCGCATTGGTCGCTGGAGCTAAATACAAAGGTGAGTTCGAGGAAAGACTAAAAGCGGTCATCAAAGAAGTACAAAGTGCTGAAGGTAAAATCATCTTATTTATTGATGAGATCCATACTTTAATCGGTGCAGGTGCTGGAGGTGATAGTGCAATGGATGCAGCGAACTTATTAAAGCCTGCATTAGCTAGAGGAGAGTTAAGATCGATTGGTGCGACAACACTAAAGGAATATCAAAAATATATTGAGAAAGATAAGGCTTTAGAAAGACGATTCCAGCCGGTCACTGTTGGTGAGCCGAATGTTGACGATGCTATTTCTATTTTGAGAGGTATCAAAGAAAAATACGAAGTTCACCACGGGGTAAGGATCAAAGACGATGCAATTATCGCTTCTGTTGAATTATCCAATAGATATATTTCTGATCGTTTTCTTCCAGATAAAGCCATCGACTTAATGGATGAGGCGGCATCGCGTATGCGTATTCAAATGAACTCTATGCCTGAGGAGGTAGACGAGATCAAACGTAAGGTGATGCAGTTGGAAATCGAGAGAGAGGCTATCCGTAGAGAAAATGATGTCGAAAAAGAAAATATTCTTACAGATCAAATCAGATTGCTTACAGGTAAACTGAATGAGTTGGAAGATGAGTGGAAAAGAGAAAAACAAACTCTTGATGCTGTAAAACAACTTAAAAGGGATATCGATAAATATAAAATTGAAGCGGATCAAGCAGAAAGAAGCGGTGATTATGGACGCGTAGCTGAAATCAGGTACGGGAAAATAGTAGAAGCTGAAAAACAGTTGGAAGAACTTCAATTGGAAGCAGAGAAAGAATCTGCGACAGGTAACGTAATGCTCCGTCAAGAAGTAACTTCTGATGATATCGCTGAGGTTGTTGCTCGTTGGACAGGTATTCCTGTTGCTAAAATGTTGAGAGGGGAAAGAGAAAAACTACTTCACCTTGAAGCAGAGTTAGGACGAAGAGTGGCTGGACAAGATGAGGCAATTACAGCTATTTCTGATGCAGTGCGTAGAAGTAGAGCAGGATTACAAGATCCAAGAAGACCTATTGGTTCTTTCTTATTCTTAGGTACGACCGGTGTGGGTAAGACCGAATTGGCCAAAGCATTGGCCGAATATCTATTTGATGATGAAAAGGCAATGGTCAGAATCGATATGTCGGAATACCAAGAAAGACATGCGGTAAGCCGTCTGATTGGAGCGCCTCCGGGTTACGTTGGATATGACGAAGGTGGTCAGTTAACCGAGGAAGTAAGAAGAAGACCTTATTCTGTGATCTTGTTAGATGAAATTGAGAAAGCACATCCTGATGTTTTCAATATTTTACTTCAGGTATTGGATGATGGTCGACTTACTGACAACAAAGGTCGAGTAGCCGATTTTAAGAACACAATTGTGATTATGACTTCAAATATGGGAGCACATTTCATGATGGATAGAATTAGCGACTTGGAAAAAGCATCCGCAACTATCGAAAAAGAAGAAATTCTTGATGATAGCAAGGAGAAAGCACTTCAATTGCTAAAACAAACGGTTCGACCAGAGTTCTTGAATAGGATCGACGAGATCTTAATGTTCCAACCTTTGACAAGAGAGAACATGAAGAAAATTGCTGCAATTCAGTTTAAGGATATACAACAAAGAATTAGAAGCAATGGCGTAGAAATAGAAATTACTCCAGAAGCGTTACAACAAGTAGCCAATTTAGGTTATGAACCAGAATTTGGGGCAAGACCTTTAAAGAGAGTAATTCAAAGATATATTCTTAATGATTTATCAAAATCTATCTTGGGTGGAGATGTTGAGAAAGACAGTGTTGTTTTGATTGACGTTGAACCTGACTCGGGTAAACTGATCTTTAAGAATAGATAATCGGATAATTATCAAAAAAAAAGCGATGTATTCATTTAGAGTACATCGCTTTCTTTTACTTTAATACTACAGATCGAACTTCTCGAACATTATCAATAATGTTTTTCTTAGCAGTTGTTGCTTCACGAAGGTTAGTATAAACACCTTCAATGCTTCCCAAATTCACGTGAATCACATTCTTTGGATACTTTTGTTGAACTTCCTTTTGGAAGTCAGCTAGTAACTTGAATTTCTCTTTTGAGAATTTAGTAATGTCAATTTCGACGATAGAAGAGAGAATTTCTGTGTCGCCTTCCAAGCAATCTTTTCTTACAGCTTTAAAAAAGACGTAACGTGTTGTTGCTTTAACAGTAGTACTCGTACTTACTTTAGACTTTGAAGTAGGTCCATTGTTGTCATTTGCGATTGTTTTCCCCATGCTTAACAATAGTAATGCGAAACACAGGGTAAAAAAAGATTTGAATAGTCGCATGAAAAAAATATAATAGTAGTAAATGAAATATTTGGTTCTAAGGGGGATACCTTATCTACAATTATAGCTATTTAAATTTATTATGTAAAATTTCTAAGTGTATATTTTACTATTTTTTCGCAGGAAATAACTTATTATTTATCAGTTAGTTGCATAAGTTGCAGTGTTATGAACATAAGGTGTCTTCTTTTTTTACAATAAATTCATCTTCATTCTAAACAAAATTCATAACTTGAACTATAATTAATTATAATTCAAGGATTAAGCTTTTTATATGAGGATTCTCGGTCTTCTTTTTTCTTTATTTTTTATCACTCACCTAACTGTTGCTCAATTATCCTCTCCAAGTAGATATTTAGGATATGAGTTGGGTAGCAATTTCACTTATCATCATCAAGTAATTAATTATTTGAATGAAGCACATACTGCTTATCCCAAAAAGACTTTGATTCATAACTATGGTACCACATCAGAAGGTCGACCACTTACCTTATTAGTCATATCATCAGAGAAAAACATCGCAAGACTGGACAAACTGAAATCAGACAATATCATTAGGGCAGGGTTATCAGATGGAAAAACATCTACAGATGTACCATTCGTTTGGTTAGGGTATAATGTACATGGAAATGAGGCATCAGGTACAGAGGTGGCCTTAAAAGTAATTCATCACCTTTTAGAAGGAGATGAGGTAAAGTTAAATGATGCACTGGAAAACCTAGTAGTTATTATAGACCCTTGTTTAAACCCTGATGGAAGAGAAAGATATGTGAATGATTTTCGAATGAAGAAAGGAAAATTCAATAATTCTTCTGTAAGTCATTGGACACATAAAGAGCGTTGGCCAACGGGTAGGTATAATCATTATTTATTTGATTTAAATAGAGATTGGGCTTGGCAAACACAAAGAGAGTCTAGGTTAAGGTATGAGGTGTATAAAGAATATATGCCCCATGTGTATGTTGATTTTCATGAAATGATGCCTCAGTATTCTTACTTTTTCGGACCGCCAGCAGAACCTATTCATCAGTCGATTACTCCTTGGCAAAGAAAATATCAGCGAATTGCATCAGATAATTATGAGACATTGTTTAAAGAAAATCAATGGGACTATTTCACAGAAGAGATTTTTGATCTTCTGTACCCATCTTATGGTGATAGTTGGACTTCATTTAATGGAGCGATAGGTTTTACTTTTGAACAAGGAGGACATGGTGTCGCTGGGTTGGAATTTAAGAGTTCGAATATTATTCAGCCTATCACATTAAAAGGAAGGATCGAAAAGCATTTTGAAACTTCAATGATTTCGATTTATACGGCAAGTGAGAATAAAAAAGAATTGCTTCATCAGTTCGAGCATTTTTTTGATCATGCCCCTAATAATGGTTACCAACATTTTATTATCAAGGACTCATTTAGAAAGAAGAAAAATATAGATAGGTTATTAGAGTTAATGGATCGTCATCAGATAGCTTATTCTTATGCAACTGATGATTTCAATGTAACCGCCTATGATTACTTTTCAAATTCTGAATTAAAATCGAAGGTAAATAAAGGAGATATCATTTTAAATGTACATCAACCTAAAGGAAGAGCGTTGCAAGTTTTGATGGAGCCCTTTACGGAAAGGACCGATTCTTTAACTTATGATTTAACTGCATGGGCATTACCTTTTGCTTATGGCGTAGAGGCTTTGGCTGTAAA
>NZ_CP076132.1:770000-972500 GCF_018736045.1 Flammeovirga yaeyamensis
CTACTTCGTATACCTCAAAATGCCTTCTGTAAAGGAATGGTGCCATATTTTTTGTTGGAGGACGGTTGATACGTCTACTCGCACCAAAAATCAATCGGTTATTTTCGTTAAACTCATAATCCAAGTTTAATGAAGGGAAGGCATTTAATTGTTGTACTACAAACTCATCTTGTTCAGGTACATCAACAATTGGGAAAACTTCGTAGTTACCTACAGTCATTACTTGGTCTGTATATTCTAAACGAAGTCCAGCTTTTAAATTCAATTTGCCAAAACTCGCCGAATAATCTACGTAACCTGCATAAATATTACGTTTTAAATCGTAGCTATTTGAATAAGGATGTTCTTCCCAAGCACCATTATTTAGGTTAAGCGTATCGTAATTATAATTACCCGACTGTGTTAAGAATTGAGGTTGTACACCAAAAGATACTGTTTGATTATCACTAATTGGCTTTTCGTAATCTAATGAAAAACGAATGGCATGTAGTGGTTGATCTGTAGTTTGAGTATAGTGCGTTAAGATCGTTTCTTGAGGAGTCTCTGTTCCTTTATCATAAACTTGGTTTTTATTATCCAAGTCGTCTCCCAAAATAGAGTGCTCATAAACTAACCCTAAGTTTAATTTTGATTTATCTTCAAATTGATGGAAGAAGTCTAGATTGGCAGTGTGGAAATCACCAAAACGATTATGGGTATTGGGGTTATAAATATATTCCTCAGCACCATCAATAATCTGTCCGTCTAGTCCTTTGTAATAGTTATGGTACACATAATTCGCTGTACGTTTGTTACTCTTGTGTCCATAGAAATAAGACGCTTTTAATGAAGTGTTATCATTAAAGTCGTAACCCACACCAGCATTAGCAGAATAGTTGACATGCCACTCTGGGCGATCACCTGCCGCGTCCATGTGATAAGTACCCGTACGGTTGCCGAATTCATCTTTCTGAGTGATTTCAGATTCACCTTCACGACGTCCATCTACATTTCTACTTAAATAGTTTGCACCAGCATTAAAAGTCCATTTATCTTTTTGATGAGTGATGTTGAAATTACCACCACCACGAACAGGTTCGGCTCCATCTCTCCAAGGAGATCCACCAAGCATACCGCCAGCAGTTACAGAAGTACCTTCCAATTCAGATTTATTGACTGTGATGTTGATGATACCTGCCTTTCCTTGAGCATCGTATTTAGCTGAAGGGACAGTAATTACCTCAATGTTTTCAATAGAACCAGCAGAGATTTGAGATAACAAAGTAGAAGGATCTATTTGTGTAGGTTTACCATTAACGTAGACCATAAATCCTTGGGTGCCACGAACGGATACATCACCTTCCGGAGATACAGAAATCTGAGGAAGTTTATTCAACATATCAGTTGCAGTACCACTTCTTGCAGTTTCAAAATCAGAAGCTGCATATACTTTTCTGTCGATTTTTGTGGATACTGTTTCTTTTAAATCCTTTACTACAATTTCGTCTAACTGCTGAACATTTGGAGCAAGGAAAACAGTACCAAGATTTAAATCATTCGATAAAGAAATTGATTTGGTTAGGGAGTGATACCCTACAAAAGAAACTTCAATGGTATAGTCTCCTTTCTTTACTTTATTCAATTCGAATTTACCATCGAAGTCAGAGCTTGTAAAGGTGATGATCTCTTGTTGTGCATCTAAAAGTTTTACAGATGCATAAGGAATGGTTTCTTGATTATCGTTATCAATGAGTTGCCCTGAAATCTGAAAATTTTGTGCAGATACTAGAGACACATTGATACATATCAAAATGAAAGATAAGATTTGTTTCATTAGGTCTAGATTGTTTTTTTAATTGGTTTGAAGTTGGTGTAGATAAAAGTATAATTACATCTACATGTCACACAATACAAAGATGATGGATGAGAAGAGTAGGTGAATGGTCTATTTGAAAAAATTCACCTTTATAAATGTACATTTTGAAAATATGGAGAGACGGGGAAAGTTGTAGGTATTGTTATAAACGTATATTAAGAATTTCTAAACTGAACAGGAGTAACCTCTACCTTTCTTTTGAAATACCTTGTAAAGTGAGAAGAGTCTTTGAAATTTAAATGAAAAGCGATTTCACTAGCCGTCATATTCGTGTACAACAACATTCTTTTGGCTTCTTTTATAATGTACTCGCCAATAAATACTGAAGCAGAAATTCCAGTTGCATTTTTTACAATACTATTTAAATTCTGAGGGGTAGTATGCATCAATTCTGCATAATGATTCACACTATTAATTACTTGATCTCCTCCTTCCAATAGCTCTTTAAACTGGATAAATGTAGCGTTGTATGTAGATTGGTTTTCTACTTTTGGAGATGAATGGTTAAGTAGTTTTGAAAATAAAGTTTTTAATAGACCTTCCACAATATCATGTTGATATTTTCCAGATAATTTGACTTCCTTGGTGAGTAAATCAAATAGTTGGTTGATGGTTGAAGTTTCTTTTACTGATAGTGAAGGATAGTGGCTCAATTCACCTATCAAGTCAATAAGCTGTTTGTCTTTACTATTATCTAAAAAACCTTTTTTCATGATAATCACATATCCTTTTGGATCGGATTGTAAATTCCAATGATGCATTTGGTCTTTTTGGATAAAAAACAATATAGGTTGGTCGATTTGATAAGTATCGTAATCTATTGTATGTGCGCCTTCTCCTTGAGATAGATACACAATCTCCATATACTTATGATGCTTATGCGGATTGGTTTTTCGAATACCCGAACGAAAAGGTTCCACTTTTATTTCCAAGCTTGATTCAATTTTATTTTTCGTACGAATATCCATAGTTGTTTTTTTTGAATAAAAAAGCGAGGAAAGTCTTCACGTTCCTCGCTTTAATTTTAATATCTCTATTGAATTACAAAATGCCATCTCCAACTTCTGTTGGAGCCTCGTATTGTTCTTCCATTGTAGAATCAGGTTCAGCATCAAAATCTCCAAATTGATCTGGATCAAATTTACTACAATCTAATTCTACCCCTAAATTCATAGATGGTTCAGGGAAGAAACCTTTGTTGTAATGTAATTCTTTACATAATTTTTTGTCTTCATAAACGTCTTCCATGAAGTAAGCAAATGCAGGTAAGGCTTGTCTTGCACCTTGACCATATTTAATCGTTCTAAAGTGAACTGAGCGATCTTCAGCACCACACCATACACCTGTTACTAAGTCGTTAGTAAAGCCCATAAACCAAGCATCAGAGAAATTGGCTGTTGTACCAGTTTTACCAGCAACATGACTATCTTTCTTAAATTTATAACGATTTAATCTTAAAGCTGTACCTCCCGATTCTTCAGATGTACCTCTAAGCATATATGTCATTAACCAAGCAGTTTTCTCGTTAAGAACCTCCTCTTTCTTAGGAGTGAATTCTTTCAATACTTTACCGTATTTATCTTCGATACGAGTTAAGAATTGAGGTTCAGTCCAAGTACCTTTATTGATAAACACCGAGTAAGCAGTTACCATTTCATAAACGGAAACATCTTCTGTACCCAAACAAAGGGAAGGAACACCTGCAATAGGCTTTTTATCGTAACCTGTTATACCTCTTGCTCTTTCATCATCAGAAACCATGTAGTTGAACATCTTATCTCTGATAAATTTAAAGCCAAATTTATCTCTTGCGTATCTAGATAAGTTAGGTGCACCTAAGACTTTTACTAAGTATGCTGCAGCGGTGTTAATAGAACGAGACATTGCTTGTCTAAGTGTATAGGTCTTTCCACTATAACTATCAGCATTCTTTGGCGTCCAAGGTTTATCAGCCATTGCTTCTTCAGCTGTAAAGGTAATTGGTAAATCGGTTACCGGAGAACAAGGTTGGAAGCGATCTTCCAAAGCTTTTGCATACAAGAAAGGCTTAAATGTAGATCCAGGTTGTCTATAACCTAAACGAACGTGGTCGTATTTAAAGTATTTATAGTTGATGCCACCTACCCAAGCTTTAATATTACCTGTTTTTGGTTCCATCGACATCATTCCAACTTGTAAGAACATCTTATAGTAACGCAATGAGTCATAAGAACTCATTACAGTGTCTTTCTCGTAATTTGGAGCATTCCAAGAGAAGACTCTCATTTTCTTCTTTACTTTTAATGCCTTGTCAATTTTTAATGAATCACCACCGTATTGTTTGTTTAAACCTTTCCAAACGGCAGTTCTTCTAATTGACATTGGAAGGAAATTTGGAATTACTTCACCTTCTCTATCTCTCCAAGGATCGCCGTGTCCTTTCCAGTGTTCATCAAATAATGTTTGTTGCTCCATCATATGCTTTTTGACGGCAGCTTCAGCTTTAATTTGAATTCTAGAATCGATTGTAGAGTAAATTTTCAAGCCATCACCATAAAGGTCCAATCCTTTTTCTCTACAAAAACGTCTGATATCTTTTACTACTTCCGCTCTAAAATATTGAGCTAAACCTTTGTTGTGGTTTTCTACATTATATTCTAGTTCTAAATCTGTAGCAATGTATTTCTCTTTTTCCTCCTTTGTTATAAAACCATATTTAGCCATTTGTCCAATAACATTATTACGAACTGTAATTGCTTTATCTGGATTATATACAGGACTATAACTTGAAGGTGCTTGTAAAATTCCTATTAGCAAAGCTGACTGGGGAATGTTCAGACTATCAGGAGTGGTTGAAAAAAATGTTTGTGCTGCAGTATGAATACCAAAAGAGTTTGATCCGAAATCCACTGTATTTAAGTACATGGTTAAGATTTCTCTTTTTGTATAGGCAGTTTCTAATTCCACAGCAACAATCCATTCTTTGAATTTGTTGATGACAAGGTCAAGATATTTAATGCTAGATAGTCTTCCTTCTAGATTTTCATCACGACGTATTTTAAATAGGTTTTTAGCAAGCTGCTGTGTAATCGTCGAAGAACCTCTTCGTTTACCTTTACTTATTACATATTTCGCTAAATAATAAGGTACAGCAAGAGTCGCTTTAAAATCAATACCGGAATGTTGGTAGAAACGAATATCTTCAGATGCTTCTAAAGCATTTTTAAGGTCTTCTGATAATTCATCATATTCAACCTTTTTTCTATTCTCTCTAAAATATTTACCTAACAATACTCCGTCTGCTGAGTATAATTCAGAAGCTTCGTTACGGTCAGGATTTTCTAACACACTAGGATCGGGGAGTTTACCATATAGGTTAAACCAGTTATTTTTAAGTGAAACCCCAAAAATGATTATGGATATTAATCCCACAAAAAATAGGATCCAGAGTGCTTTAATCGTTTTTAAGTACATATATAAAAAAGTTCAGAACTGTTTTTTTAGTCTAAGAATTAAAGATATGACAAGTAAAATTACCGCAATTTAATCATTTTGATCAAAAAGGCATTTTTAAATTTTATGAAACCAGCAGCATTAACGGTGTTTTGTAATGACTACTTTAAATTGATCTCAAGAAAACCATACCAAAGAAGAGTATATTAAGAAAGGTTTACTCTTCTATAGTGATTTGATAATCATGATATCTACCAGGAATATACCCGTTTTTCAATCGAGCTTCATCGATTTCATCTAGCATACCTCGAGCAGTTTCCTCGAATTCACTATCAGGGTATTTCTCTAAATAGTCTTCTAAAGCTTTCTTGAAAATTTTGTAATATTTGGTGGTTCTACCGATAAGTAAAACTCTCAGAAAGCGACCTTTGATTTCAAAATCACTATCCGGGAACTGTGTAAATAACTCAGTCAATTTGATATCCGACTCATTGTACTGCCCATTGATATACATCTTGTAAGCATCAGCGTATAAATTTTCTATGTACAATTCTCTTTCATTGGTTTCTTTAATGTAATTTGGATTTTTAAGAATCTTGGCATAAAGACAATCAGGGTAATAATTTATCAAGAAGCTTTTTGCTAGTTCTTCATCGCAACTATCATCTGTTTTACAAATAACATAAATAAGGTAAGCAGCCTCATGCGCCATTTCATGATCTTTAAATTGCTTTATCATTCTGTAGAAGTTTTCTAAAGCATGATCATTCATTTTCATTCTATATAGGTACACTTTACCTAGACCGAAAACACCATCACCTAATTTATTCTTTGTATTCTGAAGTTCACCCTCGTTCCCTGGAATTTCAGCTTTTCTTTCTTCTACAGATTTTAAACCAGCAAATAAGTCTTCACTACCGCCTTCTCCATCTTCATTAGATTTGTGTTTGCCTTTGTTGTTGTTCTTTCTTGGATCGTCATTTTGATTAGCAAGGTTATCATTGCTGCTAAACTCCATTTTATTCGACCTTCTCCAATTGTCTTCCAAAGGTCTTGAACCCCATGTTCTCAAGAATTGAGATTTTCCTTGAGAAATTGCATTTGTATTATAGAAATAAAACTCGGTTGATTCTTTATTGCTGAATGACCCTGAACTAGAAGTCTCTGGCTTTTGTCTTTTCTTTTCGTTTTCTAAAGCGTACTGTTGTCTTAATATGAGCTCTTCTTTTTCCTCTTCCATTTCTTTTTCAAGAAATTCATTTCGCTCTTCTTCGCTCATTTCGTACAACTTTATCAGACGCTCATTTTCTTCGACCATCTTTGTGTATTTCGCCAGTTCTTGAAGATTTTCTGATCTTTTTTTGATGTTTTCAAAGCCATATACACTTTCGTTGAAGTTTTGTACTGCACTATCATAATAAGCTGCAGCCTTAATATAATCTTGTTTCTCGTCGTAATAGATTTTACCCGATTCCCAATAAGAGTGGCCTTTTTGAGTTTGGTTGGTTGTACTTACTTGAACCGATTCATTAAAATAATGTAAGGCCTTATCGTAATCAGGTTTTCTCATTTCGAATTGTGCCTTTTCATAATATATTTTATCTCTGTAATCCCAGTAATTATGATCCTTTAGTTTCTTTGCGAAGTATTTCTCTATTTTCTTTTCTTGTTTTGGATCACCAAAATCAACGGGCTGCATACTATGCGCACTTATATCCGATTGGAAATCTAATTCGTTTGTTTTTGAGATTTTTCTAGATTTTACATAGTAACGGTACGAGTTGTCAATATCTCCAATTTTTTCGTAAAGCTGACCTAAAATAAAATAGTATCTAGTTCTATATACTTTCTTTTCCTCTAAATCTGCAGCAATACGTAAGTGCTTAATCGCTTCTGGATAGAAGTTTTTATTTCTGAAGTAATGTGCCAGATTTAGATGATAATCTTTAGTATTTAGTTTATTGTAAGGAGCTTTTTGCTGTTTGATGATGTCTAACACCAAATTCATGTTGGCTTCTTCGTCTGTTTCAATAAACATTCTTAACAACGCATTCAAAGCAGCATGTCTACTGTCCTCATCGGTGAATTTAGAATTGACATATTTAAATGTAGTCAAGGCATTTTCAAAGTCACCTTTATACATTCTCACCCAACCGACAAGTAAATAACATTCATCAATAAAATCGCTGGATTTATGAAACTTAATTGGACGTGATGCTTTAGTAATCACATAATCAAGGTCCTCTTTATAATTCATTGTTTGATTCGTATCCAAAGGAATAAGAATCGAAAGGACATCATTGTAATCATCCTGATGAGCCTCAAATAATTGCTTATGAAACCTATCCATTCCTTCTCTTGCTAAAAAGTAGGAATTATAATGAGTGGCGGTATTATGATAAAAATGACAAGAAGTTGTTGTGCCAAGTATCAAAAATAAAATCACCTTAAAGGCTAAAAAGTATTTTTTATGTGAAAAAGTATGCTTCATTATTATGAGCAAGTAGGTTCTTATTGTTTACTATTGATTGTTGAGGCCTACTGAAGACCATTAGTTTAAGTAGGCGAGTAATATTCATCGATCAATCTACACCTTAATGAATCAACTAACAAATTTACGTTTTTTTATCGTCCAAAAAGTTATAAAAAATCAATAGTTCATATAAAATGTATATAAAGTGACTATTTATTGTAATTTTACGGGTTATAAACATAGTCTTGGAAAGGTCTTTGACCGAATTCGTAGAAGGGAAACTTCTTAACAAGGAGATAATTTGATGAAGAAACAAGGAAAAACGTTATCAGAGTGGCTAACCACTAGATTTGTTTTGGTCGTAAGAGATGAAGAAACCTTTGCTGAAAGAGCAGCATACAGATTTAGTTATGTGAAGATTCTTTTGGTTTTAGGGATGATATTTTCTGTTTTAGGAGTTTTGAGTTTTCTTCTCGCAACCACTTTGCTATCTAGAATTTTTGACCCTAGGGTGGCTTATAGAGAGACAGATAGAAAGTTGATTGAAATGGAAAGATCACTTGATTCTCTAAAGATAGCATCTGATGAAAAAGATGTTTATATGGCTACTATCAAGGCAATTATTGATGGAGAAGTAGATGATGAAGAGGATTATAAAGCAAAAATTGTAAATACCGAAGAGGTATCAGATATTCAAGTTGATTTAAAAACTATTGATCCTGTAGATTCCTTGTTTAGAAGTGAGTTTGAAGGAGTGGAATTAAAGCCGACTTCAGTGACAAGCAATTATTCTGGAATAGAGAACGTGTTTTTCTTTCCTCCTGTTTCTAATGGAGTGCTTTCTAAAAAATTTAGCTTAAAGGAGTCTCATTTTGGTGTGGATGTTCTAGCAAAAAGAAATGAAGGAATAAAAGCGATTTCTGAAGGGACAGTTATTTTATCTTCTTGGACACAAGATTCTGGTTATGTTATAGGTATTCAACACAAAGGGCAAGTAGTGTCATTTTATAAACACAACTCCGTGTTGCTTAAAAAAGTGGGTGAGTCTGTAAGAGCAGGGGATATTATTGCCATTATTGGTAACAGTGGAGAAATGACAGACGGTCAGCATTTACATTTTGAATTATGGTACAATGGAATCCCTGTTGACCCAGTGGATTTTATTGCATTTGAATAGATTTTATAGACACATTAGGATTGTACTCTAACCTAAAAGAAAAACGATTACGATTATGGGATTATTCGGAAATAACGAAGAAAGAAGTGTAGCACCTGTACCACAAGGAGGAACTGCTACAAATAACACTATCGGACATGGAACTACACTAAAAGGAGATGTGGAGACTCATGGTGTTTTGAGAATGGATGGTAAGATCATTGGTAACCTTCAATGTCATTCTAAATTTTTTCTAGGAAATGATGGTCAGATTGAGGGGGATGTTTTTGCTCAAAATGCAGAGATCGAAGGTGAAATTCATGGACGTATAGAAGTAGCAGAAAACTTGGTATTAAGAGGATCTGCTGTAATTCACGGTGATATCATTACAAAGTCTTTGACAATTGATCCAGGTGCTGTTTTTAATGGGACTTGTAAAATGGGAAATGAAAAACCATTGCTAACAAGTACAACATCAACTTCTCAAGAGACTGTAAATGCAGTGGATGAAAAGGAGAAAGTTGAAAATGGAAAAGCAAAATAGTTCAGACGAGAAAAAGTACTCAAAGAAATATTCTACTTTTATTAAGTATTCTTCTGTAAGCACAGAAATGATAGTTACATTATTAATCTGTGCTTTCGGAGGAAAGTATTTGGATGAGTATTTTGAAACTAAGGGACCATATTTTACCATAGGGTTGTTACTCTTTGGAGTGTTTGCATCCTTGTATATTTTAATCAAAGGATTACAGAAAATATCTAAAAAAGGACCCGATAATGAAAAAAAAAGGTAAAGTTGACAATTTTCTAAAAAAATGACCCATGTCATTTTGAAGTTTAAATTCGTTTACCTTATGTTTGCAATCGATTCCAATTAGAAGAATTGGAAATTTTATAATGCATCTAGATTTTCGAACACGCTTCTACGTCGGTTTGCTAATTGTGACAATGTCATTTGTCATTTTTATACTGTTAGCATCTCACTTTGGAGTTGATTTAGGCCGCTTCATTTATCATGAATTAATCTTCAATGTTGTTTTAGCGGTAATGTCATTTGAAATAACGTGTTTAGGTGCGGATACCGGCAACGGACCCACTTTTCACACATTTTACATGGCTACAGTCTTGATCCGATTAGTATTATCATTGACTGTTTTTATCCTGTTTTTTTTAAAAGCAAATGCAGACAAGACAGAAAAGTTGAGCTTTATTTTATGCTTCTTCTTTTTTTATTTTGCCTACACAATTTTTGAAATTATTTGCTTATACCATAAGTTGCAGGGTAAATCGGGGAAATGAGTGATTTTATAAGAATGAAAAGTAATTATTTATCTTTTTACAGCCGTCTAGCAATGCTAGCAGTGCTTTTTTCAGCACTTTTACAATCTTCGACACTTTTGGCTAGCGATGGTCATGAAGAAGCTTCAGATAGTGGTTATGATCCAGTAGCAACTATCCTTCATCACGTTCAAGATGAACATCATTGGTCATTAATTACGACAACAGATGAACACGGACACGAACATCATTATGGTATCTCATTACCAGTGATTCTTTATGTACCGGGTAATGGTTTTGAATTTTTCTCTTCAGGAGATTTCTTGCACCATGCTAAAGTAAAAGGTAATTATGGTACTTACGTTAATCACCATGAGCACATTGTAAATGTTGATAACGAAAATCAAGTAATCTATGACTTTTCATTAACAAAAAATGCTACGTCAACTGCATTATCTGTAGTTGTTTTGTTGATTTTGTTCTCTGCAATCTCAAAAGGATACAAAAAGAATGTAGGTAAAGCTCCTTCAGGAATCCAATCTTTCTTCGAACCTCTAATTCTTTACATGAGAGACGAAGTAATTGCTCCTAACTTAGGTAAAAAGACAGACAAGTTCTTACCTTATTTACTTACACTATTCTTCTTTATATTAATCAACAACTTGATGGGCTTACTTCCAGGTGGTGCGAACTCATCAGGTAATATTGCTTTCACAATGACGTTTGCGGTAATGACTTTCTTAGTCGTAAACTTCAGTGGTAATAAGCAATATTGGGGACACGTTTTTGCTACACCGGGTGTACCTTGGTGGTTGTCTCCGATTATGATTCCAGTAGAAATTATCGGTTTGTTTACCAAGCCAATTGCCTTAATGCTTCGTTTGTTCGCTAACATCACAGGTGGTCACATTGTATTGTTATCGTTCATGTCATTGGTATTCATCATTGGAAAATGGTGGGTAGGTGGAGTTGCTTCATTTATCATTATCCCATTATTCTTTATGGAGATCTTTGTAGCATTCCTGCAGGCATATATATTTACGATGTTATCAGCACTGTTTATTAGTTCGGCAGTAGCAGATCATCACTAAGAAATCTCGCAATTTACTGAAATTAAGTTAATTAATTGCTCTGTAAGTTGTTAGGTACAATCAAATGAATGATATTCGCGCAAGCGAAAGCTTCATATACGTTTCTTTTTATAAACTTTTTAAACAAAATTCAAATGTCATTACTTTCAATCTTATTAGAAGTAAGTGGTAACGTAGGTCAATTAGGTGCAGCTATCGGTGCTGGTCTAGCAGTATTCGGTGCAGGTATCGGTATCGGTAAAATCGGTGGTAACGCTGTTGAAGCGATGGCACGTCAACCAGAAATCGCTGGTAACCTACAAACTGCAATGATTATCGCAGCAGCCTTGATTGAAGGTGTTGCACTATTCGCAGTAGTAGTTTGTCTATTGATCGGTTTAGGTTAATCCCTAAATTCAGAAAACATTTTGTTTGGATATCCATCGCAACAGGGGATTGCCCGGCGGTGGGTATCTTTCAACAAAGAAACGTCAGAACGCTCACGCAAAATTATTAAGAGATGGATATTATAACTCCTGGTATAGGTCTTTTATTTTGGAACACATTATTCTTCTTAATCGTATTCGCGATTATCGGAGTGAAGATCGTTCCAGTAATTTCAAAAGGTTTAAAAGATAGAGAAGAGTCTATCGACAATGCTCTTAAAGCAGCTGAACAAGCAAAAGCAGATATTGCTAATCTAAAAGCTGAAAACGAGAAGGAAAAAGAGAAAGCTCGTGCTGAAAGAGAAGAAATCATTACTTCTGCGAAGAAAAAAGCAGATCAAATGATTGCTGAAGCAACAGAACAAGCTAAATCTGAAGCGAAGAAAATCGTTGATGATGCAAGAAGTTCTATTGATGCAGAAAAAAGAGAAGCGTTGGCTGAAATCAAAGGTGTTGTATCTGAACTTTCTTTAGATATCGCTGAGAAAGTAATCCGTAAGCAATTATCTGATGATGCCGCTCAACAAGAACTTGTAGCCAAGTTAGTTGAAGACGCAAATATCTAATTTTTTGAGAAACACGCGTTTTTTACGCTGTATATAAATCATAACCATGAGTGCAGAATCTAGAGTAGCAACACGTTATGCAAAAGCTTTTGTCTCTGTAGCTTCCCAAGAAGGAAATCAGGATGCGTTGTATGCTGATGCAGAGTTGATCATGTCTACTATTGAAGGTAGCCGTGAACTATCAAATGCTTTGAGTAGCCCAATCATTAAAGCTGAGAAAAAAGCAGCTATCCTTAAGGAAATTTTTTCATCTAAGGTAACTGATCTTACAAATAAACTTTTCAACCTAGTGGTAGAAAAGAACAGAACTTCGGCTTTATATGAAATCGTTATTGCCATCAAAGCAGAATTTGATGCAGTAAAAAATATTCAAAGAGCTACTGTAGTTACTTCGACTCCTCTAAATGCTTCTACTAAAGATGCATTAGTTGCGAAGGTGACAAAATCTACTGGTAAGACAGTGGTATTGGAAGAAAAAGTAGATGCCTCTCTTATCGGTGGTTATATCTTAACTGTTGGCGACAAGCAATTGGATTGCTCAGTGAAGTCTCAGTTACAACAATTGAAAGTAGCTTTCAATTAATTTTTTGAGTATCCTCAAATGTGAGTGATACTTTTTTAATAAAGAATAGTCAAAATTCAAATCCAGATACAAAAATGGCTCAAGTAAGACCAGACGAAGTGTCTGCGATCCTGAAGGAACAACTTACAGGTTTCAAAGCTTCTTCGGATTTAGAAGAAGTAGGAACAGTATTGGAAGTAGGTGACGGTGTAGCTCGTATTTACGGTTTGCTTAATGCAGAAGCTGGCGAGTTGATCGAATTCGAATCAGGTGTCGTAGGTATGGTATTGAACCTCGAAGAAGATAATGTAGGTGCCGTAATTATGGGTAAATACACAGATATCAAAGAGGGTGATACAGTAAAACGTACTAGACGTATTGCATCTATTAAAGTAGGTATGGGTATGTTTGGACGTGTTGTAGACGCGTTAGGTAACCCTATCGACGGTAAAGGTGAAATCGAAGGCGATTTATACGAAATGCCTATCGAGCGTAAAGCTCCAGGTGTATTGTTCCGTCAGCCAGTAGATGAACCAATGCAAACAGGTATCAAGTCAATTGACTCTATGACTCCAATCGGTCGTGGACAACGTGAATTGATTATTGGTGACCGTCAAACAGGTAAAACTGCGGTGACGATTGATACAATCATCAACCAAAAGGAGTTTTACGATAAAGGCGAGCCAGTATATTGTATTTATGTTGCAATTGGTCAAAAAGCATCAACTGTTTCAACTATTGTTCAGGCATTAGAAAAAGCAGGTGCAATGGCTTATACTACTGTAGTTGCAGCGAACGCTTCTGATCCAGCTCCAATGCAATACTTTGCTCCTTTCGCAGGTGCAGCAATTGGTGAGTTCATTCGTGACACTGGACGTCCTGCATTAGCAGTTTATGATGACCTTTCGAAACAAGCGGTAGCATACCGTGAGGTTTCACTTCTTCTTCGTCGTCCTCCAGGACGTGAAGCATATCCAGGTGACGTATTCTACCTTCACTCTCGTCTATTAGAGCGTGCATCTAGAATCAACACATCGGATGATATTGCAAAGAACATGAACGACTTGCCTGAGTCTATCAAGCATTTGGTAAAAGGTGGTGGATCTTTAACAGCCCTTCCAATTATCGAAACTCAGTCAGGTGACGTATCAGCATATATCCCTACAAACGTGATCTCAATTACTGACGGTCAGGTATTCTTAGAAACTAACCTTTTCAACGCAGGTATCCGTCCAGCGATGAACGTAGGTATCTCAGTTTCTCGTGTAGGTGGTAACGCTCAGATCAAAGGTATGAAGAAAGTATCTGGTAAATTGAAAACTGACCTTGCTCAGTTCCGTGAACTAGAAGCTTTCGCAAAATTTGGTTCTGACTTGGATGCAGCTACTAAGCTTACAATTGATCGTGGTCGTAAGAACACAGAGATCTTGAAGCAAGCACAGTACTCTCCATATACTGTTGAAAAGCAAATCGCTATTATCTGGGCAGGTTCAAACGGTATTACCGACCCTGTAGCAGAAACTAAAGTGAAAGCTTTTGAAAACGAATTCTTAGAAGTTCTTGAAACTAAACACAAAGATGTAATGGACGAAATTGCTGCCGGTAAGTGGGGCGATAATCACATTGCAGTGTTTAAGAAAGTAGGTGAAGAGGTAGCTCAAAACCACAAGGCTTAATTATAATATGCAATTAGCAATGGTAATTTATAAATTACTATTGCTAATTCACTTTCATTACTCATTAGAAAATGGCTAGTCTTAAAGAAGTAAAAGAGAGAATCTCCTCTGTAGACTCAACGCAACAAATCACAAAAGCCATGAAAATGGTTTCTGCGGCAAAAATGCGTAGAGCACAAGACCGTGTAACAGGTATGCGTCCTTATGCTGATAAGTTGGCGTCTATCCTTGAAAACGTTACTGCGGCACTTGGTACTGATTTTTCTAGCCCATTCGTTGAGGCTCGTGAAGAAGTGAATAGCGTTCTTGTAATTGTAGTTACTTCAGACCGTGGTTTGGCAGGTGCCTTTAACTCGAATATTCAAAAAGAAGCTACTCGTTTGATCAATGAGGAATACTCAAAACAACATCAAGCAGGTAGAGTTGAAGTGCTAGCAGTTGGTTCTAAAGGAGCCGATTTCTTCAGAAGAAGAGGTCATCAAGTAAATAACGAGTTTATGAACTTGTTCCATAACCTTGACTTTGATGGTGCTAGAAAAGCTGCTGAATATGCTATGGATGGCTATGTTTCAGGAAAGTTTGATCAGGTTGTGATGGTGTATAACGAATTTAAAAATGTGGCAACACAAATCGTTAGAGCTAAACAATTCTTACCTTTCGCTTTAGAAAACAATACTGAAGAGCAAGAAGATAACGGTCAGGAAGCTGATTATATCTTTGAGCCAGAGAAAGATAAAATCTTATCAGAATTGATTCCTAAAACACTTAAGGTAAACTTCTATTCGCACTTACTTGATTCGAATGCGGCAGAACATGGTGCTCGTATGACGGCGATGGATAAGGCAACTGAAAATGCTGGAGACTTATTGAAAGCATTGAAGTTGGATTACAACAGATCTCGTCAGGCAGCAATTACCAACGAAATCCTAGAAATTGTTGGCGGTGCAGAAGCACTTGCAGGCAGTTAATAAGAAATAAAGCTGTAAGGCAAAAAAGCTCTCATTTTTAATAATGAGGGCTTTTTTTTTGATTCAAAATTTGAGTTTTGAATGGTGAAATATGTGGAGCTTTTTTTAAGTTAAAAATGAAAAATTAAAAGTGAAAAACGTGAGATGTTAAGTAGTTCGTGTAAAGAGTTGATTTAGGCTTTATCCAACCTCTTTAATCGTTTCTTTACATTGAGATTACACGTTTATTCATCTTGCGTAAACATTACATTATACGTTTTTCACTTTTAACTTTTCATTTCCTTAAAAGCTATTCCAAGAATAAATCTTCTTCACACTCTCATGTCCTTCAAAATACGCCAAACTAGCTTCTGTGATCTTTGTAGAGTGTAAGTTCAAAACCTCTAAATGTTTTAACTGTTGAAGTGATTTCACGCCTTTATCTGTAATTGGATTCTTACTCAAATTAAGTTTTCTCAATTCACTAAACTCAGCTATTAATTTCACGCTTTTATCATCCAAATGATGTCCCTTGAGGTCTAACCAAACGATGTTATCTTTTATTTCTGATAATTTATGTAATAATTCTTTGGCTTGATTTGTTTTGATTGGAAGAGTAATATCATATGCGTTTGTTCCAGGTACTAATTCCCTAATTTGAAATCCTTTTTCCTCTAATTTTTTGATGTTGCTTTGTGGAATTTCAGCTAAAGTAATTTGATCTTTTGGGGCAGCTACAAAACCTAACTTTGTCATACAATAGGCGTGTAATTCCTCTTGAATATCAAGTGCTGAGTAGAGCGTATCGAAACTGCCTTCACCTTGATTAATCCATAGTGTTACTAAAGCAATCTCATCATCACTTAAACCTTTCTTTCCTTCAGGAGGCATAATATCTTCATGTCCATGGGGTAAGCTGACTCTTTGAATGAATGAACTAGCCTCAGCATCACCAGAAACGATAAAAGCACCATTTTTTCCACCTTTTAGAATGTCCTCTTTACTTGATAGTGATAACTGTCCTTTCTTTTTATCTTGATTATGACAGCTCGTACACTTTATTTCCAAAATAGGTTTCACCAAATGACCATAGACAATGACTTCTTCAGGAGTAGTTGCCACTGCATAAGATTCTACATCATCATCCCCAAATTGAATGGGTGCATATTGAGTTAGATAAGTTGATCCATGTGTCAAGTTCCCTCCAAGATGCCCAGTATAAGACATTACCACGACTAATAATCCCAATAGGGAAGGATATATAAAAGGATGCAACTTTTTATTTTTGATGAAATAGCACCCAAATGCTATCAAAGTAGTGATAATACCACCCCATTGATGATTATCTAAAGTAGTCTCATTATAATCACTTCCCGATTGCCCCAATAAATAACCCAAAATACAAGTACCTACCGCACTTATACCACCCACCAAAAGAGTAAATGATATCACCTTTTGAGTATCCTTTAACCACTTAAATCTAGTCGCCACCTCAAAGATCATCGCCAACAACAAAAAGCCAATGGGCAAATGCACCAATAAAGGATGAAAACGACCTATAAATATTGAAAAGTTTGAAAAATCCATTTGAAATTAAATTCAGATAATGTCTAAAAAACTATCCCCAGGAATAAATTCCTGGGCTTTTGATACTCTATCCACATAGCAATTGTTTGCCCCTTAGTTCCTTAGTTCTTAGTTTCTTAGTTAAAAACGAGCGTTAACTTTGCTACCTGCTACCTGCTACCTGCTACCTGCTACCTGCTACCTGCTACCTAATATCACACTCTCTCCAGCATCAAAGGCGCTGTCTTATTCGCATTCCACTGACAGACATACAAATTCTTATCCTCATCCACACATACATCGTGGCCGTGGAAAATAGGTTTATGTTCTAATTGGAAAGAAGGTGCTAATTCGCCGTTATCTTCATATTTTGGAGCAGTACCTCCAGGGTTAGAAACCACTTTATCACCTTCGAGAATAGTAACAAATCCAGTATGTTTTGTCCAATCATATCCTCCAGCATTAGTAGGAGAAGACCAACACACGCCAGCATATAAGTTTTGATCATCGAATACCGCTCTACACATATACATGTTGGTGAGCTTTAACTTCTTGACGAATTTGCCATCCAAAGTGTACCATTTGTAAGTACTTTCATTTCTTGATGAACAGCATAAAAGTGGATTTTTAGGATCACGATTATCGATAGTGACTCCGTGGGCATTGACCAAGTTGTAGTTATTGTCTTTGTTGTCGTGTCCACCCCAGTGTCTGATGTACTTACCATATTGATCGTATTGAATGATAAAATCTTTACCATACCCATCCGCCACATAAATATCTCCATTTGGACCTACTGCTACTTCTGTAGGACAGAAATGATCTCCCGGCTTGTAAATACCAATAGTTTGTGGATGTCCGATATCAAAGATGACCTGACCATCTGTTGTTGTTTTAGTCACTCTACCATTATGGTGTATCATTTTGCCTCTACGGTCTAAATACCAGCCTGAATCGGTGAGATAGAGGAAATCATCTTCACCTTCTTGAGACAATGTCAAACCATGTCCACCGGGATAAGCGGTTCCCCAATAATCAAGAAGCTTACCTGATTTATCGAAAATGAGGATATTATTGTCGGTATGATCACCCATCATAATTAAACGACCTTTAGAGTCCATCACCATTTCATGACAATTCAATAAAGGATTTCTTACGCTACTGATCTTTGCCCAATCTCGGTTTAAGTTATATTGATAGTCACCATGACCTAATATTTCTTGTTTTTTTTTTGCTCCTTTTAGAATATTGAAGCTATACAGAGGAGTGGATAAGGCACCTCCTAATACGATTCCACTTTTCTTTAAAAAATCTCTTCTAGAATTCATTTCAAATAATTATTTGATAGTCAATTAAGCTAAAATATCTTTCACCACATTACCGTGAACATCAGTTAGTCTAAATCGACGTCCTTGATGTTTAAAAGTGAGTTTCTCATGATCGATCCCCATAATGTGCATCAGGGTAGCATGGAAGTCGTGAACATGAACAGGATCTTTTACAATATTGTAGCTGAAATCGTCCGTTTCACCATAGGTAATACCAGGCTTTACACCAGCTCCTGCCATCCACATCGAGAAGCATTTAGGATGATGATCTCGACCATAATCATTGGCGGTTAATTTCCCTTGAGAGTATACTGTACGCCCAAATTCTCCACCCCAAATCACTAAAGTGTCTTCTAATAAACCGCGTTGCTTTAAGTCTTTGATGAAGGCCGCAGTGGGCTGATCAGTGGCTTTACATTGGTTCTTAATTCCACCAGGTAAACCGATGTGCTGATCCCATCCTCTATGGTACAATTGAATAAACTTCACATCTTTTTCTAAAAGGCGACGTGCCATTAAACAATTGGCAGCATACGTTCCGGGTGTTCTACTATCCGGACCATACATGTCATAGACATGATCAGGTTCATCAGACATATCGGTTACTTCAGGAACAGAAGTTTGCATTCTGAAGGCCATTTCATATTGTTTGATTCTAGCATCAATCTCAGGATCTCCGAAAGCTGAATTTTGCACCTCATTTAAATCTTTTAAATAAGCCAACATATCTTCACGGTCTTCGTGATGATAATTCTCTGGATTATTGAGGAACAATACAGGGTCTTTACCCGATCTAAATTGTACTCCTTGATGTTGGGTCGGCAAGAATCCATTTCCCCAAAGTCTTGAATACAGCGGCTGACCAGAATTACCAGAAGTCAGTACTATAAAAGAAGGTAAGTTATTATTGTCTGATCCAAGGCCATAACTTAACCATGAACCAATAGAAGGTCTACCTGGCAATTGATGTCCAGTTTGGAAAAAAGTAATCGCAGGATCGTGGTTGATTTGTTCAGTGTACATCGATTTGATAATACATAAATCATCCACCACTTCTGCTGTATGTGGTAACAACTCACTCACCCAAGTTTGAGATTTACCATGCTTATTAAACTTAAATTTTGATGGAGCAATGGGTAAAGACGATTGCTGTGCACTCATGGCAGTCAATCGCTGACCTTGTCGAACTGAGGAGGGTAATTCCTGTCCAAACATGTCCATCAATTTGGGTTTATAATCAAATGTTTCGAATTGAGAAGGACCTCCGCTTTGGAATAAGTACACCACACGTTTCGCCTTTGGCATAAAGTGAGGCAATGAAGACATAATATCTTCAATTCCTTTTGGTTGAGGATTTGATTTTGCGAACAATTTATCCATTCCAAATAAAGAACCTAGCGCTGCTGCTCCTAACCCCATAGAAGTGGTTTGCAGGAACTTTCTTCTATCCATTTTCTTTTCGACAGATTGAAGGTCTTTATTGTTCGATCTAATTTTTTTATGATGATTGCACATGATTATCTTCTTGTAATAGTAGCGTCTGAATTTAAGATTACACTGGCCACAATAGCATTGGCCACCACAGTAGATTTCGATAGTTTATCATCTACTTGATAATGCCCCATAGTGAGCCACCCTTTTGTTTTATCGGGATGATTTTCGAAACGTTCTTTTTCCTTGGTATGCACCCCCATTAAAATACTCAGCTCTTTGTCTGAGATATTTTTGCCAGTCAGTTTCTTATAGGTCTTCTTGATCCCTACATCTAACTTATCGTGTAGAGCGATTTCTTCTCCCAATTTTCTACATGCTTCGATATAGGTCGGATCATTTAATAGCACCAATGCTTGAAGGGGTGTGTTTGTTTTTTGTCGTCTTACCGTACACTCACTTCTGTCAGGTTGATCAAAAGTAGCTTGCGTAGGGTTGGGGACAGTTCTTTTCCAAATGGTATAAAGCGATCGTCTATACAACTCACTTCCATGTCCTTGTTGATATTTACCTCCGTTCATGACCCAAAGTCCATCAGGTTGATAGGGGTGGACCGATTTACCACCAACTTCCTTGATCAAAAGATTACTTGCCATAAGCGCATTATCCCTCATCATTTCTGAAGTTAAACGGAATTGAGGACCTCGAGCCAACAAAACGTTATCGGGGTCTTTCTCCCTCATTTCATCAGAACATAAGCTGCTTTGACGGTAGGTAGAGGACATCACAATCATTTTATTCAACTTTTTGATATCCCATCCATTATCAATAAAAGAGTTAGCCAAGTAGTCCAATAACTTTGGATGTGAAGGTAATTTTCCTTGGTTACCGAAGTCTTCAGTAGTTTCTACAATACCTTGACCAAAGAAGTTTTGCCAGTATCTATTGACAGCCACTCGAGCCGTTAAAGGGTGCTTGGGATCAGTGAGCCAACGAGCCAATCCCAATCGGTTCTTAGGAAGCTCATCAGAAAAAGAAAGAATACTTGATGGTGTATTTGGATACACTTTTTCACCGTAATTATCATATACACCTCTTTCCAGAATATAAGCCTGACGTGGTGTTTCCATCTCTTTCATTACCATCACTTCTTGAACTGTATCTAAAGTGAAATCCAATTTCTTCTTCTCCGCCAAATACTCTTGTTCCGCTTTTTGATAATTATCCGATTCCTCATGAATAAAATAATCCACCAATAGCTGACGATCATCTTGAGTTAATTCTGTATGATTTTTTGCTAGTAATTTATCAAATGATAATGGGCTGTAGAGTTGTTTTACTTCTAAAGGAGTAAGCATTTTAGAGAAAACATCTATTTGATCCACCTTAGAGTTTTTCAATCCTAAACCTCTCCATCGAGCACCAATTTGAAGCCCTTTTTCAATAGGATGAGCATAAATAATATCTTCATAGTCATGGAAAATGATACTCTTCGTAAGGTTGTCTTTCTCCACTTCCATTTCAGTCTTTTCACCATTGATATATAAACTTATACCATTCGCTTTGCTGCGTCCATCGTTAGTCATACATAGGTGCACCCATTCATCTCTTGGAATATCATTTTTCGAGTTGTTGATAATGGCATTCTCAGGCCAAGTATGGGCTAATATGGTTTGAAGCTTTCCATCTTTTAGGTACAAAGTATAGCCTTTCATGGAGTGAAGCATTACCGCTTGATTCTTATGGAAAATCACGCCCTCTTTTAGATCTTTCGGAATATTTACCCACAAACTGATGCTGAAAGGATCATTTCTATCGTAGATACCAACAGGTTTTAAATCAATCCAAGCATCTCCATTTAATAATACACCTTTGCCGAATTTACCATCGGTATAACTCGCCACCTCATTATAAGAAAACTGACGATCCATTTTCGCCTTTTTACCGGTCTTCGAGTTCACTAAACTATTGTTTAATTTAAACTCGGCAACACGACTCCTATACAGTGTATTTTTACTGATTTTCTGATAGCCGTTATTTTCTACCCATTTTTTGGCTAAAGGAGTTTCTTGAGCGATCACTTGTTTTTGATGTAATTCTTTATCATCACATAGTTTTTTTAGATAAGCAATCACTTCTTCTTGGTCTTTGGTAGGTAACATCATTGTCGGAACAGGAATATCATCGGGATCCCAAGAAATCTGACCTGTTTCATTGATGTTATTGAAGAAGCTATAAAACTCATAGTAATTCTTCTGTGAAATGGGATCATATTTATGATCATGACAACGGGCACAAGCCAAAGTCAATCCCATTAAACCCTGACCTAATACTGCAGTTCTATCCGCAACATATTCCACTCTAAATTCTTCATCTACAATACCACCTTCGGCATTTTGAGGGTGTAAACGATTAAAACCCGTAGCTAATATTTGCTCTTTGGTAGGATTCGGTAATAAATCTCCAGCCAATTGATATGTGATAAACTGATCATAGGACATATTATTATTGAAAGAGGCAATGACCCAGTCTCTCCAAGGACTCATATCTCTTGGTCGATCAATTTGATATCCATGCGTATCAGCATATCGGGCAACATCCATCCAATCGGTTGCCATCTTTTCACCATAATGCTTAGAGTTCAATAAACGTTCTACTTGCTTTTCGTAAGCATCAGGTGATTTATCGTTGACGAACTGATTGATCTCTTCTATAGTTGGTGAGATGCCAGTTAAATCTAAAGAGACACGTCTTAATAAAGTTTCCTTGTCCGCCTCTTCGTTTGGTTTTAGCTTTTCTTGTTTTAGTCGTTCGCCAACATATTTATCGATATCATTATAACCCCAATTCTTTAATCCTTTGGGAACATGTGATGTCTTTAATGCCATAAACCCCCAATGTGGTTCGTATTGAGCACCTTCTTCTACCCATTTAATTAAAGTAGCTTTTTCGTCATCAGTTAGGCTAAGATGAGATTCAGGAGTGGGCATCACCTCGTTTGGATCTTTACTTAATATTCTTCTGATCGCCTCACTTTTATTGGGAGACCCAGGAACAATAGCATATTTACCTTTTGATTCTGTAAGTTCTGCTGTCGCTTTCTCAAAAGTATGCAGTTGGAGTCCACCTTTTATTTTTCCATTATCAGGACCATGACAAGCAAAGCATTTATCCGATAAAATAGGTTTAATATCTTTATTGAAGTTTAATGATTGAGGAAGTTCCTCATAAGCTAGTTTTACCTCTTCAGGCATTTTGGTAGAACAGGAAGATGTTCCCAATAGAATAGCAAGAAGTGAGAAAAAAATAAATTTTTCTTTCATGTTTGAAAAAGTCATTTGATGGTAATTCCGAGATAAGTGCGTGACCACTTTATTAATTTAGTAAGGTCAATATGATTATTATTTACATATATTTAGGTAAGAGATGTATAGACTCTCTATAGACAAGTGTTATTTTTACATCAATAAAATTGGAAGAAAACTTTACTTAAATGATATTTAAAGCAGATTGTAACTAGACAGCGTAATGAATCGAATATATACTGATAGACTGTGCGTATTTTTTAATCTCTTGATTGTTCTCTCGTTTTTATCAAATGATATTCTTGGAAAAGAATACCTTGATATTAAATCTAGAAAAGTAATTTCACCATCATTTTTAAAAGGAATTGAAAACGATAGTTTAATTCAATCTTTAGAAAAGAACTTTGATGCACAATCATTTTTTGATAAAGTAGAGACCAGAATTCAATTGGGCGAATTGTATTGTAATCGAGTAAATTATCAAAAAGCGTATGCCTCCTATTGGTCGGCTTTAGATCTTTTGGACGAAAGAGAAAATCTTGAACTAAGAGCAAGAGTGTACGATGGAATGGGGATTCTTTATAGCCTTTATGAGAAGAGAGATCAAGCATTGACTTACTATAAAAAGTCATTGGAAATAAATCGCTTACTTGTAAATCAAGGAAAAGTTCCGAAAATAAACCTTAGGAAAAACTATTTTGTGATTGCTGTACATTACCGTTATGATAAAAATCTTGATCAAGCAAATACCTATCTTGACAGCTGTTTGATGATTCCTACTGAAGGTGATTTTTCGGAACTAATTGTAAAGTCAGAAAGAGCATATTTATTATCAGAAGGCAAACAATATTCATCGGCACAAAAACTATTTGATGAAATCTTACCCAAAATTGAAGATCAACAAGTAAAAAGTTATCATGTAGTTTTTTATTCATTGTATGCTGATATGTTTATGGAGTTAAATCAGTATGAAAAGGCCATAAAAAACTATTTACATTCTGCGGATGCTGCCATGAAATATAGAGCACATATCAACTTTGTACCTGATATTTATAAAAAGCTATCTACCGCATTAAACAAGGTAAATGATAAGAAGGCCGCCTTATTTTATTTAAATGCGGCTTATACATTAGATCAATGGTTATATAGTAGCAAGAGTGAGAATAACCGATTTTTGTTAGAGATTAATGATGTCTACAAAAAGAAGGAACAAGAACAACAAAAAATCATTACTCAGCAGAAGATTCAGAATGTTACACAAGAGAAGCAAATCTTATGGTTGTCGATTGGTATCCTCACTTTAGTATTCGTTTTTATCACTTGGTTGGTATTTACGAGAATTCGACTGATGAAGAAAAATTATAAAAATGAGCGTCGAATGATGGTGGAGAAACAGCATTTGGAAAAGGAGAAAAACGATCAAATATTAGCTATCAAGAATAAAGAATTGACGCAATCGACACTTCAAATTATTGCTAAAGATGAGGTGTTGGCTACTGTAAAAGATAAACTGAAAGAACTTCAAAAGAAGGAGGGAAGTAAAGAGTTGAGATCTGTACTCAATTCCATCAAAGTCAATCAAGATACGAGTTGGCTGGAGTTTGAACATCGATTTACCTCTGCCAATAAAGACTTCTTTGAGAATCTAAAAGATAAATATCCAAACTTAAGTACCTACGATTTGAAAATATGTGCTCTAGTGAAGCTGAACTTTACTGGTAAAGAAATGTCTAGACTATTGGGGATATCGCCAGAAAGTGCGAACACTTCTCGATATCGTTTGAGGAAGAAACTAGGCTTACAAAAAGGGGAAGATTTAGTTGAATTTGTGAATGGGGTAGTGTAAAAAAAGAGGATGTCCCATAATTCAATAAAACCTCATATCATAAGCCCCGGATTTAAATTCGGGGCTTATGATATGAGGAAAAGTGGATAAATTAGACACCCTCTTTAGGTTATATGATTCGATTATTTTCTCTTCATCAAAAAGATATAAGCCAATGCACAAACACCTAAAATGAAAGGATAATATAGGTATTGAATAATATCTAATGGGGTGATTATTGTGGTAACAGTAACTGCGGCAAGAATCTGAGCACCATAAGGAATAATACCTTGTGTAAAACAAGAGAAGGTATCTAATATACTCGCCGATCTTTTCGGATCAATATTGAATTTATCTGAAATTTCTTTGGCGATGGGACCTCCAATAATAATGGCAATAGTATTATTTGCAGTACACACATCGATAAACATAATCAAGATGGCAATTCCAATTTCGCCACCTTTAGTTGATTTTATACGTGAAGTTATAGCATAAATGATATAATTAATTCCACCATTTTTATGAGTGATGGCTACAACACCACCAATCATTAAACAAAGAATGATAATCTCCGACATTCTCATAAAGCCTTGAGAGGTAGCGGCAATCATTCCCCAGATATCAAATGATTCGGTAGATATACCGATGATACCAGAAAGCAAGGTGCCGAGTAGTAGAACGACCATTACGTTCATTCCTGATAAAGCACCAATAAGAACAACCAAATAAGGGATCACTTTTATGAAACTGAAATCATAATTTTGAGCCAAGTTAAGTTGAATATTACTGGTAGTTACTATATAAATTAGTATTGTTATGATAGCTGCAGGCAAAGCAATTTTGATATTGGCCTTGAACTTATCTTTCATTTCTACACCCTGCGTTCGTGCTGCTGCGATAGTTGTATCAGAAATCATCGATAAGTTATCACCAAACATGGCTCCGCCTACAACAGCTCCTAAGCCAATACCTACAGGCATTCCTGTTTTCTCGGCAATACCAACAGCAATGGGAGCAATAGCTCCAATCGTACCTACAGAAGTACCTATAGAAATAGAAATGAAACAAGCGATAATAAATATCCCTGTAATCAGTAAATGACTAGGAAGGTAATTGAGGGCCATATTTACTGTAGAGTCAATGGCACCCATAGATTCACTAACAACACTAAAAGCTCCTGCTAACAAGAAAATAATACACATCAGCATAATGTCTGAGTGTCCCATTCCTTGTGTATAGGTAGAGATTTTTTCCTTTAAAGTTGCTTTAGGATTCATCGCTAAGGCAACAATAGATGCCAACAAGAAAGAAACGGTTGCAGGCATTTTGTAAAAGTCGTTAGTAATAAGTGAGACTGCTAAGTAACTCACCAAGAATGTTAGCAATGGAAGTAATGCTAGTGGATTTCCTTTTTTAGTAATTGTCTGTTCCAAATTAATTTATTTTTATCCTCTCAAATACAAAGTGGACTCACACACAATCAAGTCCGAACTTCAAAACTAATAAGATTGATCAAGTGATTGAAAAAAAGGGTGTTAAATAAACTAATCCTTTTATGGTAGACCTTCATAATATGAATCTTGAGTTATTACTTCAAAGTTTTATTTCATATTTGATACTACTTCTTAACTACGTCAACCCCTTTAAGTGTTTTTCTTTTTTTACAGGATTAGATTAATTGATGAATACTTTAATCAATTAATCTAATATGAAATACTTTAAATTTTTATTATTGTCTATTTTACTTGGAGGATGTCAACTATTCGATCGGTCCAGTGAGGAATTAGGTACTTTTACTTATTATCAACATATAGATGAATTACCTCCTGTTTATTCTGAGCATGAGTTTATTCAGGGTACTGCTTATTTTTATTTTGTAGATAAAGACTCTTCGATAATATCAGATTTGTATGAATATGATGATTTATCACCCGTAACTGTTCCCGTTGAGATTTCATCAAAATATAAAAATGAAGACGTGTATAGAGTTTCTTTGGTTCTTCAAACTTGGGATTATACTGATGAGTTAATATCACATTTAGTATATAAAGAAGTGAACTTACAAAATAGGAGCACTTCAGATGAAGATCATATTCTAGAAAGAAAATATACTTTTCCAATTGGTTGTACAGTGTATTTAGAAACAAAAAGCCGTTCTATTCAAATAAAGGAGTCAGAAGATGAGAGTACTAATACTATGGATGTAACGATAACAGGTAACTTAGAAGGAGATTACAGTGCACATTTATTAATTTATCATTCAACATATAATATCAAAGCCTATTTACCATTGTATTTTTTTGATGAAAATGAGAAAGTTTTTTCAGTGGATGATTTAAAGTCCACTAAAGCTGCAATTAATACAAGACCAATTGATTTGAGAAACACTTATAAAGGATTTGCAAGATTAAATTTGAATAATGCTTCTGCAGAGTTATTAGTAATACATACTGTCGAACTGAACGGCGAATTTGAATTTCCTAAGGTTTTAATAAATAAGGGAAATATAAACTACTATTTTACAAGGTATTATACAGCACCTTCTACAAATACGTCTTCTTATGCTGTTGCTGATTATCAACTAGGTAACTTTGATCTGGATTATTTTAACCCCTTATCTGAGAAGGAATTAATTAACTCTTATTCTATTGATAATGGGGAAAGTTTGGTTTATCCAAATCAAGCTATTGTAGATGAATACTGGATACGTACAATATATAAACCTTTTGATCTTGAAGATTTGGGGATGAATAATACTCTTATTTTAGTTGTAATAGGAACAAATGCTATACACAATTTTAAACCGCTTCTACATCCAAAAATAAGAGAAATTGAAAAAAGGTTTGATGTTGAGTTATCAGAATTAACAGAATCAGAAAAATGGATTGATGTTGCAGGCAACTATGTTGAAGGTTTGAATACAAATATCAAATATGAAATGAGGGTGAATATATTTAACCATTAAAAAAAGCTGAGTGCACATTAAAGTGTACTCAGCTTCCATTAAATCTATTAATTCCAAAACTTAGTTATTAGTTCCTAACTCCTAACTCCTAACTTCTACCTAAACTTAAACCAGTCCTGCAGATACAAGATATTCAGCAATTTGAACTGTGTTAGTTGCTGCACCTTTTCTTAAGTTATCTGCAACGATCCACATGTTCACTGTTTTCTCTTGAGTTTCGTCTCTTCTAATACGACCTACGAAAGTTTCGTCTCTGTTGTGAGATGTCAACGGCATAGGGTAAACGTTGTTTGCTGGATCGTCTTGGATGATGATGCCAGGAGCATCAGCAAGGATCTGACGTAATTCAGCTTCGTCGAATTCGTTTTCGAACTCAATGTTTACAGATTCAGAGTGACCACCAACTGTAGGGATACGAACTGTAGTAGCAGTAACTTTTACAGAATCGTCCTCTAAGATTTTCTTAGTTTCATTGATCATCTTCATTTCCTCTTTAGTGTAACCATTGTCTTGGAATACATCGATGTGAGGAAGAACGTTTAAGTCAATTGTATGAGGGTAAACTTTGTTTACTTCTTGCTCTTGACCTGCAGAAACAGCTCTTTCAGCGAACAATTGATCTACTGCAGCTTTACCAGAACCAGTTACTGATTGGTAAGTAGAAACTACAACACGTTTGATTTTATATTTTTCGTGCAAAGGTCCGATAGCCACAATCATTTGGATTGTAGAACAGTTCGGGTTTGCAATAATTTTATCTTCTTTAGTTAAAGACTTTGCATTTACTTCAGGTACGATCAATTTCTTCGATGGATCCATTCTCCATGCAGAAGAGTTGTCGATTACTGTAGCACCTGCTTCAGCAAATTTTGGAGCGTACTCTAAAGATGTACCACCTCCAGCAGAGAAAATAGCGATATCCGGCTTCTGAGCGATAGCGTCTTCAGCTGTAACTACAGTGTATTCTTTTCCATCGTAAGTGAATTTCTTACCTGCAGATCTTGCTGATGCTACTAATAATAACTCATCGAAGTGGAAACCTCTTTCTTTGATAACGTTTAGGATTTGTTCTCCCACAAGTCCTGTTGCTCCTACTACTGCTAGTTTCATATGTTGAAATAAATAGTGTTGATTCGTTTGTTTTTAAATCATCGCATCACATAAGTAAGAAATCGTTCCAACACGTTTTTACTTAGTTTTTTGATTACGATGTAAAAGTAAAAAATCATTTTTTAATAAATGATTATTCTATTCGATTTATACAAAAATAACACACCGTGTTATAAATAAAACAGCATCAATTTCCTTTAAATGAGATTGATGCTGTTTTGATTAGACTATTTGATGTATCCCTTATAGTACGTTTTTACTATTCTTAGCTAAATCATACAGTAACTCTCGGGCTCTGTGTAATTGTGCTTTAATCGTACCTAGAGGTGCTTCTAGTTCTGCGGCAATCTCGTCATAAGATTTTTCCTCAAAATATCTAAGCTTTACTAATCTTTGGTATTTAGGAGGTAGCAAGCTTACAAACTCATGTACAATCTGAATTTTTTGTTTCTTGATTGCTTCTTCATGAGGTGTTAGGCCTGAATCCTGAATGTTCATACTCATTGTATCACCGTCTTTGTTGGTCACTTCGGCGTCAATAGAATATGTTTCTAATTTCTTTTTACGGATAAAGTCAATAGCATTATTCGACCCAATTCTGAAGAGCCATGTACTGAACGTATAATCCTTTTTAAACTTTGATAGGTTTTTGAATGCTTTAGCAAAGGCTTCGATAGTTAAATCTTCGGCATCATCGACATTCCTTACCATTTTCAGTATTGTATGATATACTGATTTACGGTAACGGCCCATCAACTTCGCATATGCCTGTTCATCTCCGGCAATAGCTTGATCTATTAATTCAAAGTCTTCTAGTGCTTTTTGGGAAAACTGTCTCTCTAAATCCATGTGTTACGTTTCGAGATCACTGAGGATGCTCCAATTATAATTTGATATGCAATAAGCATGAAGTCCATAATAGGAATAAACCACCAACTAAACTTTGTATTCGTCATTCTCGTGAATTTTCTAGTACAGATCGTGATGGCAACTAATCGAATTATCAACAAAAGGGATAAATACAATAAATTTGCCACATTTAGTGGTAGTAATAGTAAATATATAAAATATACTGATAGGTGCGAAGTACTTAAGGCACCTAAAAGCAATTTATTTGATAATTTATAGTGATGTCCGGCACTTAAATGCCTTAATTTTTGAAAATACCATTTTTTCCAAGTGGACGGTGGCTGACTATATGTCAGACTATCTGGGTGAATGATTGTTGCCGTATTGTCTTTGTTTGCCACTTGATTGATAAATAAGTCATCATCACCACTCAACACATTTTTATGACTTTCAAACCCATTTCCTGATGTATAAAGTGCTTTTGTATAGGCAATATTTCTACCCACCCCCATGTAATTGATGCCTATTCGACTAAATGAGACATATTGTAAGGCAGTGATTAAGGTTTCAAACTGTGTAAATTTTTCTACTAAACGTCCATGTTTAGGTAGGTACCACCCAATGCCTAAAGTAAGTGGATGAGTCGATAACCTAGCCGTCATTAATTTTATCCATTGATTAGAAGCAGGTACACAATCGGCATCTGTAAATAATAATTGATTGTATTTCGCTTGAGGAATACCTTTACTTAAAGCAAATTTTTTAGGGCTGATTGCTCCAAAATTATCATCAATTACTATTTCCTTTATAATGTTATGTTTTTGTTGATATTCCCTAATTATCCTAGAAGATTGGTCAGAACTACGATCATTTATAATGATGATTTCAAATTCTGGATACTCTTGATTTACTAAATGATCCAAGAGTGTGGGTAAGTGATGTTCCTCGTTTCTTGCGGCTACAATTACACTTACGCCCTCATTATTTGATGTTGGATGATGACGTTCTACTTTCCACTGAGAAGGGACAATAATGCACCATAATATTAACTGAGGAAGTAGAAATGCAGCGTAAAGTAGTTCAAAAAAGTATTCTTGAATAAAATCGAGCATCAAGTTTTTTGTTTCTTTTTCTTTGCGGCAGGGAATAAGATATTATTCAATATCAAACGGTAACCCGGAGAGTTGGGATGAAGGTTTAAATCGGTGGGTTCTTCACCTACTAAATGCTGATAATCTTCTGGATCGTGACCACCATAAAACGTCCAAGTACCTTTACCGTATGTTCCGTGGATGTATCGTACTTCATTCGCTTCTGCTGTTTCGCCCATCACAATCACATCTGACTTTACTAAATGCTTTTTAAAGGCCGTTGTTTGTCCCATAAAACCTTTAATATTTTGCTGATGATTTTGTGAAAGCATCGTAGGAATAGGGTCCCATTTTGCAGAGAAAGAGAAGAGTTTGAAGAAATCATTTCCTTCTGTTAAACCTCTTTCGTAGTACTGATTATCAATATTTGAATATTCGTATTTGTAAGGATCCATATACAATTTGAAATCCTTAAAGGCGAATGTTTTAGAATAATCAAGTTTGGATTGAGCAGCTGGATCGGCAGGGTCACCATCATACATGAAATCACAAATATCTACTCCTTCAGCAGATAAAGCGATGTCGTAAGTATCCGTAGCTGAACACATGGCAAACAAGAATCCTCCACCCGCACAGAAATCTCTAATTTTTTTAGCTACCCCCAATTTCAATTGAGAAACTTTACTAAACCCGTGCTTTTGGGCAGAAGCTTCGAATTTCTTTTGGTTATCAATGTACCATTTCTGACGACCATAGGCTCTAAAAAACTTGCCGTATTGACCAGTAAAATCCTCATGGTGTAAATGCAGCCAATCGTATTTCGGAAGAAGATCCGCAATTACTTCATCATCAAAAATGACATCGTAAGGAATTTCTGCGTAGGTAAGTACTAAAGTTACCGCATCATCCCAAGGCATTTTTGATGGAGGAGAATATACTGCAATTTTAGGAGGAACATCCAATCGCATGATATCCATATTAGCTTCAGGATGTTCAATTTCTCTTTTTATTTGCAAAGCATCTGCATCAGAAATCACATCATAGGATACCCCACGGACAATCATTTCGTTTTCGAATTCCTGAGCATACTTAAAAAGGAAGCTTCCGCCTCTAAAATTGAGGAGCCATTCTGCTTCAACATCTTTTTGAAGTACCCAATAAGTTATGCCATAGGCTTTTAAATGATTGGTCTGGGTGACATCCATAGGTACCAAAATATAATTGGCCAAACCTATAAATGGAAGTAATAAAAGTCCGAGAAGGGAAAATATATATTTTGATGTTCTTTGCATCTATAATTTTATTATTCAAAAAATGGATGAATTAGGGTTAGATTTACCTTCGTTAAGTCTTGTCAGCTTCACTAAATTCAATCTTGAACTATCAAAATGCAATTCATTTACGAAAGATTGAAGAATTTTACGATTTTTTTTCATCGAACCTTAGATATAATTATAAAAGTAGTAATTTAGGTCGCTGTAAATTAAACGATTAACGATTCATTGACTAATGCTACTATTTACAAGAGTGGGTACTTTGTGTACTTTTCTTTTTCTAAGCTATTCTCTTTTTTCACAAACTCCTCGTCCTTCTTTGGGGAATATTCCATTGGGTGCATCAGCCCAAGCAAAAGGAAATCAACACCTTTTTTCTGATGATGTTTGGGGAAGTTTCAACGATCTATCTTCAATACTTTTACCTGCGTCTGAAGTTGGGGTAACACATCGAAGTATATTTCAAGAAGTGGCCTATTCTGCTATTGGAATCGTTCATCCAATTCATTCAGACTGGTCAACTTTTCTAGGTATTCAAAGTATTGGGGATGCCTATCTATCTGAGCAATCTATTGATTTAGGTACTGTGCATAAAATTGGTATTATTCGATTAGGAGGAGGTATTTCTTACAATCAATTACGAGCAGAGGGAGTAAATACCCTTCAATTAATCACCTTTAATTTTGCTGTTCGAACGAAGTTATCGTCAAAAGTTTCTTTGGGAGTGGCCATGAAAAACGTAGGTCAATCGATGTATAAAGAAGGCATATTTGGAGCGGATAAATCATCATTATTGGCATTTGGTCTTCATTATCAAATCAATTCGTTTTTTAAGTTTTCTACTTCATTTGAAAGGGAAAAGTATCAACCAATTCAATTTAAATCGGGGTTTGAGTACCAATGGAAGAAGTATTTGTTTCTCAGAGGTGGCGTTCAAATGTTTCCTTTTGATATTAGCTTAGGAAGCGGATTTCATCATAAAAAATGGAAAGTCGATTATGCTTTCTCTACTGACGATGTATTTGCATGGTCTCATCAGTTTTCAATTTGTTATGTCATTAGAAAATTGAAATCATGAGAAAATATATCTTAGGTCTCATCTTTCTGATGACGCATCAAATAGTAGCCCAAAACGCTGAAGAACAATCTACTCTGGAGAAAGTTTTTTCAGATCAAGAGTTAGAATTAATGTCCACTCAAGAAATTGATTATTGGTTAGATTTATTTGCTCATCCCAAAGACATCAATAAGTTAAAACCTTATCAATTGATGGAAATTTATGGCTTAACCTACGATGAGTTAACTGTTTTTCTAGAGTACAAAGAGACATTTGGCAAACTGATTAATATTAGAGAAATTGATCGTTTAGATTGGGTAGAATCCACAAAAAAACGAGTGAAGCAAGCTACTTTTATTGATTCAAAGGATAAAGAATCACTTTCAGCAAAAGACCGTTGGCAATTGCCCGATCAGCATTTTTTAATGTTAAATACAAGTCTTAAAATCCCTTTTGATGATGAATTAATTGTACCGTTTTCAACTCAGTTGAGGGGAAGGTGGACTAGAAAAAATGACTATAGTGTGGGAGTGAATATTCAACATCAAAATGACGAACTGTTTACCTGGAATCCTAAGTCATATGATTTTGGAACAAGCTATTCCTCCGCACATGTGGCTTTGTATAACAAAGGAAAATTTCAAAAAATAATATTAGGTGATTATCAAATGATCGGGGGACAAGGATTGGTGTTTGGTGGCGGTTATTTTCTAGGGAAAGGAGGAGATCCGTTATTGAGTGTGTATAGAGGACAAGATGGAATTAGACCTTATAATTCAATGGCCAACGATAATTTCTTTAGGGGAGCAGCCACAGATATATCATGGTCTAAATCGCTTAACTCTGAAGTGTTTGTTGGGTATCAAAAGAAGGAGGCATATGTTCAAGTTTCTGATGATGATGAGTTAGTAAAAAGAGAAATTGAAGAAAAGATATATGGAGCTAGATTAGGGTATCATCAAGAACTATTTGATGTACATTTAAATACTTTGATGGGAAATTATGATCAAGAAATAAAAATGAATTTGAGGAATGATTCACTTGGAATCTTTTCAGGAAAATCATTTATCAACACATCATTTGATGTCAGCTTTCGATATCAGAATTTCCATGTAGTTTCTGAAGTGGCTACTTCTTTAGATAATAGCTATGCTTTGAATACAACGTTATTCACTCATCTTTTAAAAGGGGTGGATTGGGTGATTTTATATCGTAAATATTCACCTAATTATGTAGCTCCTTATGCGAATAGCCTTGGTGAATTAAGTCGTGTAAGTAACGAGGAAGGTTTGTACATGGGACTAAAATTGGAACAGTACAAGAAATGGGGATTGAATTTATTTTTTGATGTTTTTAAATTCCCATATGCTACCTATCAGCAAGATGCAGGTAGAGAAGGAGTAGAGTTTAGAGGAAGTGGTTGGTATAAAGTGAAGAAAGGGCAGAAATTACAATTCGAGGGTAGTTTTCAGGAAAAAGGAGCGTATTATTTAGCAGATAGTAGTAAAGTAAAATTGTACGGAAAAAAACAGACTATAAAAGGAAGTCTAAGGTATTTGGTAGAAGTTTCAAAGCATTTAAATTGGACACTTAGAGCACAAGGAAGCTATAACAAAGAAAGAGAGGTTTCGGAGTTGGGATATATGATTTATCAAGACTTGAATTGGGATTGGGAAAAGAAATTTTATTTGTCTACCAGATTGGCATTTTTTGATGCACCAAGTTTTTCTACTCGTTTATATGCTTATGAAAAAAACATAAGATACGCCTACTCTTTTCCTCCATATTATGGTGTAGGTTGGCGGTTTTATGTTTTATCAAAATATAGATTTGGCAACGGACATTATTTTTCTGCAAGATGGAGTAGAACAAAGAAAGAAGTGAATATTGAAAATGTTGATGATGAAAATTCAATTCATCAAATTAATTTTCAATTTGTATTGAAGATATAAAAAAGGCCGACTCATTAATAATGAGACGGCCTCTTTAGTATGTGATAAGATACGATTATTCGTTGAATACACCCATTTGAGAGAATTTCTCAATACGGTTGTTTTTCAAAGTAATAGTATCTAGTTTTTCTAACTCTTCTACTTCTTCAAGAATTGTTTTCTTCATGATTTCGAACATTTCTTGAGGGTTAGTATGAGCACCACCTAGTGGTTCAGGAATAATTTTGTCGATCAAACCAAAAGACTTCATATCCTTAGCTGTTAACTTTAATGCTTCAGCAGCTTGTTCTTTGTAATCCCAGCTTCTCCAAAGAATTGAAGAACAAGATTCAGGAGAGATCACAGAGTACCAAGTGTTTTCTAACATCATTACTGAGTCACCAATAGCGATACCTAAAGCACCACCAGAAGCTCCTTCACCAATAACGATACAGATCACTGGAACTGTTAATTTAAACATCTCCTTCAAGTTTTTAGCAATTGCTTCTGCTTGACCTCTTTCCTCAGCTTCAATACCAGGGAAAGCACCAGGAGTGTCAATAAAAGTAACAACAGGCTTTCTAAATTTCTCCGCTAATTGCATTAAACGAAGAGCTTTTCTGTAGCCTTCAGGGTTAGCCATACCAAAGTTACGCAATTGACGTTGCTTTGTGTTTCTACCCTTTTGCTGACCAATCATCATGAAAGTTTTTCCATTGATTGTTCCAAGACCACCGACCATCGCTTTATCATCACCAAAAGCTCTGTCGCCGTGAAGCTCTACAAATTCGTCAGTGATTTGATAAATATAGTCAAGAGTGTAAGGTCTGTCAGCATGACGAGAAAGCTGAACTCTTTGCCAACGAGTAAGATTTTCAAAAGTACTTTTTTTCAATTGAGTAATTTTACTTTCCAATTCGTTTATAGCGGCACTAACATCTACATTGTTTTGTGATGCAAGCTCTCTCATGTCTTCAAGTTTCGCTTCGAGTTCTGCGATAGGTTTCTCGAAATCTAGCAGTGTACTTTGATCCATTGCTGCGAAAAAATTTGTTATGTATAAGTTTTAGTATCTAATAGATGACTAAACAATTAATTTTCAATTGACAAACATAAGCAATAAAGTTCGGAAAGGAATATTTTATACGTTAAATCATACGAAAAAAGCCCCATCTAATTAAAGATGAGGCTCATATTCAGTTTTTTATGATTTAAGCCACTCCTGCGAATGCTTCAGAAACATTTAGAATATGGTCTCCAATTCTTTCCATTGAAGCCAATAAGTCGTTGTATGCAAGCATTTGTGGTGCTTCGACATCTGGAGTTTCGTTAGAGCGTTCTAAGTGTTTACGTCTCAATTCTTTTCTCTTGGCATTGACTTCTTTTTCAGCTTGATTAGCTTTATCAAGGTCAATCTCTTTTGCATCCATGTTTTCTAACATAATGTTGAAAGCATTGGTTACAACTTGTAGGAAGTCATCTAAATCGGCTTTTTGCTCATCAGAAAGCCAAATCTTCTCGTCATAACGTTTTTCGATAGTAAACGTCATACCTTTATAGATATCTCCAATTCTTTCAATTTCGTGAGCAGCTCTCAATAATGAGTTAACTTCTTGAATTTGAGAAGATGATAATTGTTGATCTTTTGATATTTTAGAAAGGAAGATACTCACATCATTGTGCATTTCGTCGGTACTTTCTTCCAACTTACGCAACCTTGAGATGTAACCTTTTCTTTCTTTTTTATTCTCTTTACTTCCTTGGAAGATTTTTCTACAAGAGTTGATTTCTTTAGCAGAGATATTAGCGAAACGTTTAATTTCGTTTCTTGCCTGTTCAATACCTGCTTCGTTAGCGATAGGTCTACCGTCAGAAATAAACTCTAAGCTATATTCGTGTTCATCTTCTTTTTCAGGAACCATCTTGATTACCACATCACGGATTTGTTTCACGAAGAATACCATGATGAATGTATTGATAATGTTGAAGGTTGTATGGAAGATTGATAATGCTACAGGAACTGCTTCAGCAGTAGTTCTTGGGTCATTCTGTCCAAAATATTCTTGAGATATATATACAATAAAGTTCAAGAAGAATGGATATATTAATAACATCCATATGACCCCTGTCACGTTAAAAATAAGATGGGCTCGAGCTGAACGTTTTGCATTCGTATTACCAACAATAGCAGCAAGGTTGGCAGTAATTGTTGTACCAATGTTTTCACCTAATACCATTGCAGCTGCTACATCAAAAGGAATAACACCTTGGTTACACAATACCAAAGTTAAAGCCATTGCAGCTGAAGATGACTGAACTACAATTGTAATTAAAGTACCAACTATTACAAAAGCCGCTGGTGCGAAAATACCTAAAGATGAGTGAATAACCTCTAAGAATTGTAACTGGTCAGCACTGAATTCTGGTACTGCTTTCTTTAAGAAATCTAATCCAATAAATAATAAGGCAAAACCAATTAAAGTGTTACCCCAATCTTTAATTTTTTTAGAGTTAGCAAACATCATTGGGAATGCGATAGCGATAATTGGAGTCGCTAATGTGGCCATTTTAACCTTGAATCCAAGGATTGAAATGATCCATGCGGTTACAGTTGTACCCACATTTGCTCCCATAATTACACCAATCGATTGTGTTAAGCTAAGTAATCCTGCATTTACAAAACTAACTACCATTACAGTAGTTGCAGAAGAAGATTGAATAATCGTGGTGATCAAAAAACCGGTAAAAACACCAGCAATTCTATTTGATGTCATTGCAGAAAGAATAGATTTCATTTTATCTCCTGCAACATTTTGTATACCCTCACTCATAATTTTCATCCCGTAGATGAAAAGACCAAGTGAACCAACAAGTTTTAAAAACTCAAAAATACCAAATTCCATATCTTAAGTATAAACGACGAATTCAATTTTGGTTGAATTTAGAACCCCAAAGTAACTCAATATCTATCGTACTACCTTAAAAAAGATACGAATTAATAATTTGTTAACCTTGGAAGAAAATATTAGTAAATTCTAAAGCTTATTTTATATCAGTTTCTTATGAATTTTGAATGAAAATAATACAATAAAAAATTACTAACGCGCAATTATTCAACTTTAATTAGATATATCATAATAAGTTACTAAAGTACACCATTAAAAATAGATATTATTTGCAATTCGGAAGGTATTGGCGTGTGCTTCTATAATAATATGAAGTTGTGGAGAGTAACCTCCTCCCATGCTTATTGCTACAGGTACATTATGATCATGACAATATTTTAAAACAATTTCATCTCTTTCTTTACAACCTTGAATTGACATCCCTAATTTACCTAATTTATCACTGCTCAATATATCAACTCCTGATAAGAAAAAGACAAATTGAGGTTCGATCTCATTAAAAAGTACATCAATATATTTTTTGAGTATACTTAAGTAAGTACTATCTGTTGTTTGATCTTCTAATGGAATGTCTAAATCAGATTTTTCTTTATGCATGGGATAATTGTTCTTTCCATGCATGCTAAATGTAAAAACTTTAGGATTGTCTTGGAAGATTTCTGCCGTTCCATTTCCCTGATGTACATCAAGGTCTATGATGAGAATACGTTCTAGTCCTTTTTCTTGGATTAAATAATTAGCAGCAACAGCAAAATCATTCAATAAACAAAATCCCTCACCGTGGTCGGTATATGCATGATGCGTACCTCCAGCAATGTTCATTGCTACTCCATTCTGAAAAGCAAATTCAGTACACTCAATAGTTCCTTGTGTAATAATGAGCTCCCTTTTTACTAATGCATCCGACATAGGTAAACCAATTTTTCGGGCTTCCCTGTAGCTAATCGTTTGATTTTTTAATTTTTCCCAATACTCTTTTGTATGGGTGGATAAAACATATTTTTCATCTACTGGATCGGGTGAAAATATATTATCCTCTGTAATTGTTCCTTCATACAATAACTGTTCGATTAAAAGCGGGTATTTATCCATTGGAAAACGATGTCCTGCTTCTACCGGATGACCATAACATGGATGATAAGCTATTTTAAGCATGAATAAATTTAATTTTTCGATTAATACGTTTGAGCAGATAACATGACTAATGTACATGCTTCTTCAAAGTAAATATTTGCTTCACTAAGTTTTTGATAAAAGATTGGGTTTTCCGTTCCGGGGTTAAAAATGACTCTTTTTGGTTTTAATGATATGATGTAATCCATCCAATTATCTTGGTTTTGTGGTCCTACATACATTGTTACGGTATCCACATCGTCTATAAAAGGTTGATCGTTGATAATTTCCTGACCATTAGCCACTTTTCCTTTTTTTATTCCAAGCGGAACAATTTCATGTCCATTATCAGTTAGTCTTTGTGATGCAAAATAGGCATAGCGACTTTGGTTGGGGGTGGCTCCGATAATGACGGTTTTTTTCATAGGATTTAAATGACAAAAGATGAAACAGATATTATTAAATAAAATTCTAATATTTAGAACTAGAGTAACTTATCAAAATTAGTATAATTTAATTTTGTAATATATATTGTGATTAAATAAAAACTAAACTCATTTTACAAATTTTTTCTAACTATGAAATTTTTACTTCAAATATTGTTACTGTTAATTGTATCATTTTGTTTTGCTCAAAAATCATCTCCTACCAAAACCAAATTCGGAAAAATATCCGATAAAGAGTGGAATCTTACAACTTATGATAAAGATCCTAATGCTGATAAAGTAATACTTCATGATGTTGGAGTTGTAAATTTTAGAGTATTTAGTGGATATGGTGTAGTAGAATTAAAAAGAAACAAAAGGATAAAGTATTTGAAAGAATCAAGTTTATCTGGTAACGTATTTCAATTTTTATTACCGAAATCTATACAAGATGATGGCTTACATTTAAAAGCTAATGTATTTAGTAAGGTGGGTAAGAAAGAAATAAAAAATGATGTTGAAATAAAGGAAATACAATCAAATAGTCATTATCAATTAATAGAAGTTTCAATACCATCTGTAAAGGTGGGAGATATTGTTGATATAGAATATAAATCTTATAGTGATAGTTATGCTTACCCAATTACTCCTTGGTATTTTCAAAATGACGTTCCTACATTATTAAGTGAGTTAACCTTTAATCATGATGAAAGAGATGATTATACCTACTATCAGAATTATCAATATCCACTTGAATTAGTTTATGAAGGAAGGGTCGAAAGAAAAGAAATGGTACAGGCTAGAAGGAGTAATAATAATATGAACAAAAACTTTGGAGGAACAAATTATAGAGCCACTGCAACTGTTCAAACTTCAAAATGGTTATTAACAAAAACTTGGCGTTTAACTGATATACCAGCCTTTAAAGAGGAAGATTTTGTTCTTAATGATAACTTTAAAAAGCCCTATATCTTCTTTGATTTAGTATCTATTTCAAATATGCCCCTTACTGCTACTTCAGGTGCACAAGTCGCTTACGTTTCTAATGGTACAATTAATAAATATCACTCGTATTCTGATTCTTGGAATGCAGTAAGTTCTAGGTTGAAAAATGATATACCATTAGGAGGAAACTTATTTTCAAATATTACTGATGATCTGAAAAAGAAAAGTATTACTAATGTAGAAAAAGCAAGTACACTTTATGCAGAAGTACAAAAGCACTATAATTGGAATGGGGGGCAAGCAACGAGTATTTCAGAGGAATATATAAAGAAAGGTTATAAAACGGGTGTCTCTAATGTAGCTGGTATTAATATCTCGTTGTATAAAGCTTTAAAAGATATGGGATTTGATGTGAACCTTATGTACACGAGTATGAAAGGTAATGGTGTTTTAGTAAAGCCAACTTACTTTCTATTAGACTATGTTATTGTTAATTTAAACTTAGAAGGGAAATCTTATTATTTAGATGCAACACAAAAAACATATGGTTTAAAAACTATACCTATTAATCTTTTAAACAAGTATTTCTTAGTCGTTTCAAAAAATGATGGATTAAATAATAAAGTATTCAGATTAGAATCAAAGGAATATTATTATGTTAGAAATGTTTTGGAGTTTACGGTAGATGATGAATTGAATGCTCAAGGAAACCAAACTATTTCATTTAAAGGGTATGCCAACTTAAAGGATGATGAAAGTATTGACTTCGTGAAGTTGTCGCAGAAAGGAAAAAACTCTTTAATAGAAAAATCAAATGATAAGGTGAATTATGATGTAGAAATCGACAATTTTATTCTTAAAGATTCATTAGGTTATTATCTTGATTTAGGGCAAATAAATTACACTCTAAAACCAGTTTTCAAGAAAAATGAACAAAGGAAATATGAAGTTGAATTTCAAACAAGACAAAGTTACAAAGACATAATTCAAATTACTCTTCCAAAGGAATACTCTATAGAAAATACTAAAGCACCAATTAAAATTAATTTGAAAAATAATGGTGGAACTTTTTCATATTCAATTTCTCAGATGGGAAATGTGATTACTATCATGATAAATTGTAAATATAATCAATATGTTTACCTATTAAGTGATTACAAAAATTTAACTATGTTTTCTTCTGAAATTCAGAAACTCGAAAATAATAAACTACGATTAAAAACTTTGATGTAGAGTAATGATGAATAATATTCTTCTCAAGAAAATATTACTTACGCTCTTAGTGAAATTACATCTAGTATTCATTATTCATGCTCAAGATAAACCTACAAAAGTTAAGTTCGGGAAAATTTCAGATAAAGAATGGAGTATTAACAGTGATGATATAGATGCTGATAAGGTAATACTTCATGACATAGGAGTAGTACAAAAGAAAAAAGTAAAATCATCTACATTCATTTATAGCTTAAAAAGAAACGTTCGGGTTAAATTTTTGAAAGAAAAAAGCTTAAGTGATAACACTTTGTACCTCTACTTATCAAAGTCAAAAAAAGATTCTGAGTTACCTTATAGGGCAAATATCTTCAGAAAAAATAAAGGAAAGGTAAGTGTTGAAAAAGCAGATAGTATAGTCGTTTTTGCTAACCAAAACTATTCAATTGTGAAGGTTACCTTTAAAAATTTAATGGTTGGTGACATTATCGATTATGAATTCATAAATTATTTTGACCTTTATTGTAATGGTATTGATACCTGGTTTTTTCAAAATACAGCTCCAACATTACTTAGTGAAATTTCATTTGTTGGATACGATAATTTCTTCAATGGTGTATATCAAAACCCTACTCTTCCAGAAGTCAAGCCTTTTGATAGTTTTATAGACATGTCTGAATATGGTAGTTATGGATTTGATTTAAAAAATGACTTTAATGGAGGAACGGATTTTATGTCTGCAGTTCCTCAAAGTGTTTATCTAAAAGAAGTGAAAACTTGGAGGAAAGTAAATGTACCTCCATTAGAGGAAAAAGTAGAATTGTTGGCTTTAGGAGATTTAAACTCTTATTTTCTTGTTTTCGATATTAAAGTAAGAAAAAATTATATATACAAATCTCCACAATCAGATATATTAGAAATTGATGATGAATTTTTAGCGAATCTTGCTAAGATGAAAAAAATGGCGCATCAATTACCTTCTAACATAAAAAAATATGTAGATAATTTTGAAGTAAAACATATGTATTACGGTAGAAAGGTGAAAAGATTTACCAAATCTGGATCTTATAAAATGTTTTTTTCATGGGAGGAAGTAACATATCAGTTACAGAAAGATACACTTGTTCTAAGTAAAAACCTTGAAGATATTATTTTAAGTAAAACTTCAAAAAATGTGTCAACATACATAAAAGCTGAGAATATATATTCATTTTTCCAAGACCACTATAAGTGGAATGGAAGTTATTCTAAAGAAACCAATTCTGCTTTGATAGATAAAGGGTTTGAAACTGGTATTTCTAATGTAGCTGGAATTAATATAACGCTTTATCATGCTTTAAAGGTATTGGGGTTAGATGCATATCTTCTATATACTAGTTTTGAACTTCAAGGTCATTTAACATATCCAACTTTCAATTTATTGGATTATGTAATTGTTATGGTGGTTATAGATGATAAACTATATTATTTAGATGCAACACAAAAAGATTATGGATTATCTCAAGTCCCTTTTCATCTATTAGATAAAACATTTATTGTAAGCACAGAAAAAAATAATTTAAACGCTAAGGTTATCAAATTAGATTCTGAGGGTATATTTTATATTAAAAACCTTGTACAGCTAAAGATATCTCCAACATTGAATAATGCTATTGGAGAACAAGGAATAATTTATAAAGGTTATGCAGTAGATAATGTTACATTTAAAAATGATTTTATTCATAAATCATTGAAAGGAAAAAAAATAATTATTGATAGTACTAAGGATAAAGATAATTATCGAATAGAATATGATTCGTTGATTATAAATGAAAATAAAAAATATTTTATCGATTTAAGTCGTTTAATATTTTCGCCGAAACAAATAATCGAACTAGATAATACCGACCAATTAATTGATTTAAAATATAAACGCTATTATAAAGATATAATTCAATTTGAGTTACCCTATGGATATAAAGTGGATAATATTCCCAAAGAAGTGACTAAAGATATATTAGGTAAATGGGAGTTGTCTTTCGTGTTGTATCAAACAAAAAATATTGTAACCATTATGCTTATGTACGATTTGAATAAATCAAAGTATAATAAGTCAGAATTAAAAAATTTAGTGATGATAAATGATAAGATTACTGATTATCAAAATATGAAAATTGAAATACAGAAATTATAATAATTTATTTCTATGCAAAAAAAGCCGGCTCCTTCCAAAAGTAACCGGCTTTTTTGATGTACATCGATGCTTTATTATAATTCGTCTAACAATGTAATGGTTGTTCGACGGTTAATTTGGTGTTCCTCTTCTGTTTCTGCGTTGAACACAACAGGTAGTAACTCTCCATAACCTTTAGCTTCGAGTCTGTCTCTTTCTATTCCTCTACTGATAATATAATTTACAGCAGATTCAGCTCTTTTTTGAGATAGTTTCAAGTTATATTTTTCAGAACCACGATCATCGGTATGGGATCCTAATTCTATACTAATATTCTTATGTTGTTGTAATAGGGTCACCAATTTATCTAACTCTCTTGCAGCGTCTGCACGAATACGATAATCGTCAAAATCGTAAAGGATATTATTTAATGTAATTTCTCCCTCTTCAATTAATTCGTCGTAATAATCTTTGGTTAATTCTACTTCAGATTCAAGAGTGTAATCCACAATTTTTTCTGGACGGTCTTTAAGATCTTCTTGGTCTACTTCTTTGTCAGCAGTAGTATAATAGACCGAATCCATAAAGTATTTATCTTTAGTGGCAATTAGAATATAATCATTACCCATTTTTAATTGGGTCTCGAATGTATATCTACCTACTTGATCAGAAACAACTTCTTCTAAGACTTCTCCCTCAGTATTTTTTAGAGTAACATTTACCTTACCTAAGGCGATTTCAGAAGTGTCTTTAATGACAAATGAGTTACCTGCCAAGAAATAATTTACAGGTTTAAGAATAGGTGTTTTGTCGGAGAAGAAATAAATGTGATCTTTTGATGTTCCTTTTTCTTCGTGTCTATTTGATGTGAAAGCACCAAATCTTTTCTCTAAGAATACTAAACCAAAATCATCCCCAGAAGAGTTAAATGGTCTCCCCATGTTTTTGATATTGATTCGGTTATTTTTACGAGTGGCCTCAAAGATATCTAAACCTCCTAATCCAGGGTGACCATCAGATGCAAAGTACATCTTACCATTGGCAGCAATAAACGGGAACATATCGTTACCTCTTGAGTTAATCTTAGGTCCCATATTTCTTGGTTTTCCCCAAGTTCCGTTTACGTTTCTTTTGGATCTGTAGATGTCAATACCACCATAACCACCTTTTCGGTTTGAGGCAAAATAAAGCGTTTTGCCATTGGCTGATAAGGCAGGGCAAGCATCCCAAGATTGAGGATTTGAAATAGGTAATAGAGTTGGTAAAGACCATTCTCCATTTTCAAATCGACTCTCATATAAATCGACTTCCTTAAAGTTTTCTTTGTGATGCCCTGTGTTACTTCGGGCAAATATCATATAAGTGCCATCACGATTGAAGGTAGCAGAAGCTTCATGAAGGTCAGGGTGATTGATCAAGCTATCGAAATAGGAAACGGTTCCATTACAACTATCGGCTCGATCAAAAGTATATTTATATAAATTGGAATATCCTTCTCCTGTGCCATGATAGACTTTTTTAGTATCTCTTGTGGATGTAAAAACCAATTCGTCTTTGTAGAACATTGGCGAGTAATCATCCTGATCACTGTTTAACTTTTCACACATTGTGATTTCAATAAACGGATCTGGGTTTTTGGCTAAACTATCGACAATATTGATATGCTTAATTTCATCTTTTGCCCTTCTCAATAACTGACGGTTGGTTCCCTCTTTGGCATATCTTTCAAAAAGTGCTTTTGACTTTTTGTAATTTCCTTGAAGTTCCAATCCATAAGCATAGTAGAAATACATATCCATATTTTCGTAACCAGCATCTTTTGCCAATTTGTAATATGGGAGCGCATCAGTTAGTCTGTTGGATAAACGATACGATTCTGCTACTCTATAATAATATTCTGCTTGTGTTTTTTTATCACTAGTAGATTTGGCTAATGATTCATACTTGTGAATGGCTAATTCATACTCCCCTTGGTCAAAATGGGTTTCTGCCACTTTCTTAGGAGAAGAACAACTATAAATCAAAAAGATAATAGGTATTATGTTGAGGAGACGCTTCATGTTATTGCGTTTCTTGGTTTGCAGGGTTAGTACTATTTTACTACGGAATGAAGATTTCAATCCATAGTATAGAAGTTAAAAGAATGTTGTGTGATCTGCAAATATTGATGGAATAAATATTAAAACTAAGCCAAAGTTTTAGATTTAGTAAAATTAAATTGAATAACCATTTTCCTAGTATCTATAAAAATTACTTTTTTAATACTTAATTGTGTTATTTAAGTAAATCTTAAATAACTGTTAAATTAAGGTAGGGAGATAATCATTTTATTTGTAACATTTACATAATAAAATAATAAATTAATTTGTTATGAAAAAAATGAAGTTGCTACCTTTTTTTATGAGTATTCTTGTCTTTACCTTTTCAAATTTATTTGCTAAGCAAGTAATACATCATTCAGGAGGAAGATATAATCGTGTAGTGGTTCATGATTATGATACTCTACAGATAGATGGTAATTTAATTATTGATGCAAACTCAAATTTGCCTTCTTTATATTCAACATATGATCACACTTCTCCTTCTGTAAGATATCATGAAGGAAGACATGGTTATATTCGAGTAAAACATGGAGGTGTTTTATTTGTAACAGGAAATATAATTATTGTATCCGTTGACGAAGATGATGAAACAAAGGTAGAAGGAGATTTAGTTGTAGGTGGAGATTTAACAATTAATTACCGAATACATGGTGATGATGATGAACCAATGAATTTTAAAAATTATGGAACAACTGTCGTTGCTGGTAATCTTAATCTTAATGGACCAACAAAACTTGATGAAGATGAAACTTTAAGGTTTTATAATTATGGAGAAATGTTAGTAATGAAAAATTTTACTACTCATAATCATGTTCAAATTAGAACAGGTACTGATCACCATCACCATCCTAAATTATTTGTAACAGGGAATACAAGGTTTGAAGGGTATACTCGTCATCATGGCGATGACGATGAGTGGTCTGTCATAGCTCCTGATCACAATCATTATAAAACTCCCTTTACTCATGTGGGTACAATGGATCAAAGATCACAACAGTTTATGACATATACTCATAATCATCATTCAAATGTACAACAAGTTGATAATTTGAAACCACTTATAGACCCTCACACTCAGTTTTTGATAGATCGATTTTTAGGACAAAACCACATAGACATAAGTTTACCTATTGAAATGGAAACTTTTACTTCTAAAGTGAAAGACGATTATGTGATTTTACATTGGGCAACAGCATCTGAATCTAATTCTGATCATTTTGAGTTGGAAAGATCATATGATGGTCAGCATTATGAAAAAGTAAGAAAAGATATTAGTGCAGCTGGAAATTCATCAGTAGAATTGAAATATAATGTAATTGATAATGAGGTTCATAATGGACATATTTATTATAGATTGAGTGAGGTTGATTTTGATGGAGCAGTACAGTCTTGGAGTACTGAAATCATAATGAGACATTTAACTGAAACAGAAAGTCCAATAGTTATTTACCCAAACCCTTCAGATCGTGAAATTAATATTGATTTTTCCTCAAATGAAACGAATACATTAGAAATTGATTTAGTTGCGGCTAGCACTGGTCAAAAAATCAATTTATTTCAGGTAAATGATGGCATGGGAAATCACCATATCATCAATGTTGAAAATATCAATAATGGTCAATATGTACTTTTAATATTTGATCATGGACGATTAATAAAAAGACAACATATGATTATACAACATCAATAAGAATTCAAATTTCAAAATAACACAAAAGGCTTAATCACAAAGTGATTAAGCCTTATTCATATGTTTATTTTTATTGTATTAAATTTCAATTTCTGCTTTAAATACTGGAGTGGCAGGGCCTGTAAGAATAATATCAGTATATTTTTTCTCAGCGACTTTTTTAAAGCCAACAGCTAAGTCTCCACCCAGCACTTTAATCTGAATAGGACTTTCCATACCATGTTCAATATTAGCAGCAATAGCACAAGCTGTAACGCCAGTACCACAAGCATATGTTTCGTCTTCGACCCCTCTTTCGTAGGTTCTAACGCTCAATGATTGTGATCCAGTGACCTGTGCAAAGTTTACATTCGTTCCCTCTTCTGCAAAGCGTTCGTTATAGCGAATAGCTTTTCCTTCAGTAACGCAATCAAAGTTATCTAAATCCTTTTCAAAACGTACATAGTGAGGAGAACCCGTATCCATAAAATAATGATCTGCATTAACCTCAATTTCACCCGGAGGATTCATTTTAAGATGAACCAATTGTTGTTCATCCAAAGTAGCCTCGTGAGCACCATCAGCAGCCCAGAAAGAAGTGGTAGTGTCGAATAGACCTAATGTATGTGCAAATCGAACAGCACAGCGACCGCCGTTACCACACATCGTACCTACATGCCCATCTGCATTAAAGTACACCATTTCAAAATCGTATCCTTCTTTCAAGCGGATAAGAATAAGTCCATCTCCACCTACACCAAAACGTCTGTGACAAAGAAATGCCACCTTTTCATGATCGTTAATATCAAAAGTAGCATCACGATCGTCGATCATGATAAAATCGTTTCCTGCACCCTGATATTTCCAAAAATGTATCATTATTTCTTTCCTTCTTTAAAATTTAGGTCACAAAAGTATTCTATTTCTGATTATTCCAAAAAATAACTTAGAAAGTAAACAAAAATAACACTGCTTGTTATAAATCCATATAAATTAAAAAAGAGATCTTTAGTTTTTCCCATTTTGTATCAAATTTTCATCAGATCTGTGTATTTTCGCCAAATAACAAACAGAAAAAGAGATGCATAGAATAGATGAACTATTCCAACGTAAAAAGGAAGATGTGTTAAACATTTACTTTACGGCTGGATATCCTAAATTAGATGATACAAGAACTGTTTTAAAAGCATTGCAAGATGGTGGAGTAGATTTGATCGAAATCGGTATTCCATTTTCAGATCCTGTTGCCGATGGCCCTACGATCCAAGAAAGTAATATGCAAGCTTTAGATAATGGGATGACTATGCAAAAGCTATTCGCCCAATTAGAAGGATTTAGAGAGGAAGTTGATGTACCAGTTGTAGTAATGGGTTATTTCAATCCGATTATGCAATATGGTTTAGAAAAGTTCTGTAAAGATGCTCAAAGAGTAGGTATTGATGGAATTATTGTTCCTGATTTACCAATGATCGAGTATTTAAGCAACCTAAAAGAAATGTTTGATGCTCACGGTATCAGAAATACTTTCTTGATCTCACCACAAACAACTGAAGATAGAATTGTAGAAATAGACCAAAATACAGAAGGTTTTATTTATATGGTGTCTTCTGCAAGTGTTACAGGTGCAAAAACAGGTATTTCAGAAGAGCAAATCGATTATTTCAAGCGTATTGAAGGTATGAACCTGAAAAACCCAAGATTAATTGGTTTTGGTATTTCAGATCATGCTTCATTTAAGCAGGCTTCATCTTATGCTAACGGAGCAATTATTGGTTCTGCATTTGTGAAGTTAATTGGTCAGTCAAAAGATTTAAATAAAGATATTCAAGGTTTTGTGAAGTCCATCAAAGGAGAATAACCAAAGAATAGAATATAAAAATAAAGCCCATCAAATTTGATGGGCACAAAAAAAACTAGTTCAATGAAGAACTAGTTTTTTTATTTATAGATGTTCCAATTTTTGATATCTAATTATCTTAATCTCAAAACTTTCTTTTGAAGTTTTGTGATGTCACGGCCTTCGTTTACACCTGCTAAGATAGCTTGGTTGTAAGTAGCGATAGCCATTTCTTTAGCTCCGTTTAACTTAAGGTAATCACCTTTTACTTCTAAGTTCTCTGAGTTAGAGTTGATCTCGATTGATTTCTCGATCCAGATATAAGCTTCGCTTAAGTTGGCTTTTAATTCGATGCATCTTTCTGCAGCGTCAGCGTATACTTTCCAATCCGTAGCAGAAGCATTTTCTACTGAAGCACGAAGTTGGTTAATTTCATTGTCATCATTTTCATTTCCTTTTGCGAAAGAAGTGTTTACTGCAATGAATGTTACTAAAGCGAATACTAGAAGTTGTTTTAAAGCTTTCATGATTGATATATGTTTTTTGTTATCTTAATTCTTTTGATTGATTACATAAACAGTATTGCTATAAACTTGCCAAAAACATATAAGTGTCTAATAATTAATTGTTTGTGTGGGTAATTTTGCTGTTTTATTGATTTTAAGTGTAAAAATGACCTAATTTTTTTAGCATTTTTGGACACATTGTTCAAAAACGATCACTTTTTGATGCTAATTCAGAATAATATTTTGTTTTTGAGTTTTGATTAACTTGATTTTAAAATAAATTAGATGTTTATTAACTTTTATTTAAAATTATATTCTGTGATTTAAATTTATTGAAGTTGTGTTTTTTGTACGTTTAATATTTATCACAATCATCTATTGTTATATTTTCAATAACCCACATTGTTATTTGATAAATTTCGAAAAATAAGGAAAATAAAAAATATTTTTTGAGGATGTCTTAAAAATAGATGCTGTTAAGCTATTCTGTGTTCAGAAGTGTTCGTTTTTGAAAAAAGGTAAAATAATAGGGTGTACGGTTGTACGAAATGATGCAGGAGGAGTAGTTCTTAAATAGGAATGGTGATCAAACCAGAAGTAAGAACATCTATATATATTATAAAAGAAGAGTATTAAATATAAACCTAATTAATGCTACTACAAGATGGCATAAAATAACACTCAATTAAAAGTTATACATATATATAAAGTATAGACATAAAAAAACAGGTTCATTACTGAACCTGTTCTTCATAGGAGTTACTATATATATATCGATTATCTCAATCTTAATACTTTCTTTTGAAGCTTAGTGATATCACGACCTTCATTCATACCAGCTAAGATAGCTTGGTTGTAAGTAGCGATAGCCATTTTCTTAGCTCCATTTAGTTTAAGGTAGTCGCCCTTAACTTCTAAGTTCTCAGAGTTAGAGTTGATCTCGATAGATTTCTCAATCCAGATATAGGCTTCACTTAAATTAGCTTTCAATTCGATGCATCTTTCAGCAGCCTCAGCATACACTTTCCAATCTGTAGCAGAAGCATTTTCTACTGATGCACGAAGTTGATTAATTTCGTTGTCATCTCTTTCATTTCCTTTTGCAAAAGAAGTGTTTACTGCAAGGAATGTTACTAAAGCAAATACTAGAAGTTGTTTTAAAGCTTTCATGATTGATATATGTTTTTTGTTGTCTTAATTCTTTTGATTGAATACATGAACAGTATTGCTATAAACTTGCCAAAAATAAATAAAATACTGATAATCAGATATTTGTGTTGTGTTTTTGGGAGTTTTGTCGATTTTAAGTGTAAAAATGACCTACTTTTTTTAGCATTTTTGGACACATTGTTCAAAAGCGATCACATTTCAATGTGAAATCAGAATATTATTCTGTTTTTATTGATTTGTTGATCTTCATTTAAAATAAAATACATGTTTATTAACTTCTGTTAGTATATTTATTCTGTGTTGTATTGTAGGTAGAGTCGTGTTTATTGTACGTTTATTATTGATTGATATATAGTTTTGTGAAAATCGTAAAAATTAAGGCAATAAATTATTGATATTGTAAAAATGAATAAAATAAAAAATAATTTATTGATGATGTCTTAATTAATATAGGTGTAATAGTTTTTGTGTGCGTTTGTGTTCGGTTTTGAAAAACGTCTAAAAATTGAATCAAATTATCCTTGTTACTCTAATATAGAATTTTGAAATTGTTGTTTAAAAGTGAATAGTTCTTCTCTTAATCAGTAGTATCATTTCATTTTCTCTGAAGAGCTTATAATGCCTAAGTAAGAAAGTAAATGCTTAGTGATCACAATTCCTCTTTTGGGATTAGATAATAGAAATACTGATTAAGAAACTCTCATCCACTTTTCTTTTGTGATATTCCAGGTAATACTCCTTATTTATATTATTAATGATATAAAGAATGGTTATGTAAAAAGACCAGAAATAAAAAAAGCTACCCCAAATGGAGTAGCTTTAAAATAGATAATGGATTATTGTATATCTTTTAAGTTATCTCATTACAGACAACATTTTTTTCTGTGCTTTTTCTACATCATAACCTTTTTCAGATAGACCTTTTAAGATAGCAGTTCTGTAAGCTTCTACTGCCATTTCGTTTGCACCATTGGCAACAAGGTAATCAGCTTTTAATTCTAGGTTTGATGCGTTTGGCTCAATTTCGATTGCTCTTTCAATCCAAATGTAGGCCTCACTTAAATTCGAACGTAATTCAATACATCTTTCAGCTGCATTTGCATATAGCTGCCAGTCGTTTGCTGACGCATTTTCAACTGACTCACGTAGTTTTGTTATTTCATTATCAACATTATCAGCGAATGATGTTCCGAAAGTAAATAATGATATAATTAAAAGGGCAATGATATTTTTTAAGCTTTTCATGATGGTATATGTTTTTGTAGTTCGATTTTAATTCCAATACACTGTAGGAAATACTAATCTGATGCCATAGTTAGTTAACTGTTTGTAAATCAGTTTTTAGTGATGATTTTGTGGTAGGAATACATCATTTAAACATCAAATAATTGATCGAATAATACACACAATGTTCATATCCGTACAAAAAAACACAGAAGCCAAAGAAAATTTCATATAAATGTGAATAAACGAAACATCAATTTGATAAAATGGTGATATGAGCTTTAATTGAAATAATATTTTGCATTGTTATTAATAAAAAAGTTCAATAATTAACATTTGTTCGTGTATTCTGATTTTTTCCTCTATAAAAAAAGGTGTCCTAAAAAGAACACCTTCTCAATTTTATCATTTACTATTCGATAATACGAAATCGAATAGTGATTAATCTAATTATACTGTTAGGTTGACATCCCAATTTTCAAGAATATCAGCTACTTTTCTAACAAACATACCACCAAGGGCTCCGTCTACCACTCTGTGATCATAAGAATGAGAGAAGTATGCAAATTGTCTAATACCAATTAAATCGCCTTGAGGAGTCTCGATAACTGCTGGTTTTTTTCGAATAGTACCTACAGCCATAATTGCCACTTGAGGTTGCATTATAATAGGAGTACCAATTGTATTTCCGAAAGAACCAATGTTAGATACAGTGTATGTACCTCCAGATAATTCCTCTGGCTTTAATTTATTTTCTCTAGCACGTACAGATAAATCCTGAATAGCAATGGCTAAACCTGATAAACTTAATCTATCTGCATTTCTAATTACAGGTACAATTAAGTTTCCATTAGGTAAAGCTACAGCCATACCTATATTAATATCTTTCTTCACTACGATTTTAGAACCATCTACCTGAACGTTAATCTTAGGGAATTCTTTAATTGCTTTTGCAATTGCAGAGATAATAATCGGCATGAAAGTTAAGTTTGCACCTTCTTTCTTTTTAAACGCTGCTTTTTGCTGATTCCTCCATACCACAACATTTGTAAGATCTGCTTCCACACAAGAAGTAACGTGTGGTGCAATTTGCTTAGATGCAACCATACGGTCAGCAATCATTTTTCTTACTCGGTCCATTTCAATCACTTCGTCGCCGTTATCCATAGAAACGGCAGGAGCAACTGCTTTAGCTACTGGAGCAGGTGTTGGTGTAGCAGGTCTTGTTGGTGCAACTGCAGCCGATAAAGTATTTCCATTTTTAAGGAAATTCATCATATCGTCTTTTGTAACTCTTCCATCTTTTCCCGTACCAGGAATAGAGTCTAAAACGTCTTGAGAGATGCCTTCAGTTTTAGCAATGTTTCTTACTAAAGGAGAATAGAAACGATTTCCGCTTTTGGCAACAATTTCTTGTGATGTGTTTTCTGATACTGCTTCATTAGTTGCAGTAGTGTTGTTAGTTGGTTGTGTTTCTACTTTAGGTGCTTCTTCTGCATCTGCATCATCTGCTCCTTCTGTTTCAACAATAGCAATTGGAGCACCGATTTGTACCACATCATCTTTCTGAACAAGAATCTTTTTGATTACTCCTTCAATAGTTGCAGGTACTTCTGTGTCCACTTTGTCTGTGGCTACTTCTACTACAGACTCGTCAAGAGTAACGCTATCGCCTTCCTCTTTAAGCCATTCCAAAACGGTAGCTTCCATAACCCCTTCTCCCATTGCTGGAAGAATCATTTCAACTTGTGCCATATATATAATTTATTATGTCTTTTCTAGTTTAGTACATGTAGTTCATAAAGAGGTTTATCAAAAAATAAAAATCACACTAACATGTATTCTGCTAAATTTTGTGCAAAGGTAATAAAACTGTTAGAGAAAAATTCGTGTATTTTTTACATTTATGATGATAAATGACATATTTCACTGTTTTGTTTTGTTAATAATTCCAAGATCCCTGTTTTTGAAGACCGATTATTTAATTTCGTATGGTGATTACAAAACTTACACTCATTTAAGACTTTTGTATCCTTTATATAAAAATATCCTTGATAAGAATGCAAAACATACAACATCTATTTTTTGATCTTGACCATACTTTATGGGATTTTGAAAAAAATTCTGAAGAGACACTGAGACAATTATTTATCAAATATAATATTGGCAATGGTAGAGTGCTTGTAGAAGATTTTCTATTGGCTTATAAAAAGGTCAATAATGAATTATGGCATCTCTATAATGTCAATAAAGTAACAAAAGAAGACATTCGGTTAAAGAGATTTCCCTCAGCCTATACAATTGTAGGTTTATCTCCTTCAGATTGTCCAGAAGGAATAGGAGATGAGTACCTAGAAATATGTCCACATAAACCACATTTAATCGAAGGATCATTAGAACTGCTTGAATATCTAAAAGGTAAATATCGAATGCATATCTTATCCAACGGATTTGATAAAACCCAAGCTATTAAACTACAAACAACTGGTTTAGATAAATATTTTGATGTGATAGTAACATCAGAGTCATGTGGTTATAAAAAACCATCCAAGGAAATATTCGAGTTTGCTTTAAAACAAGCTGAGGCTAGTATCGAGAATTCTATAATGATAGGTGATAATCCTTTAACAGATATACAAGGAGCAAAAGACTATGGGTTGAAGACTATCTATTATGGTAAGGATGAATCTATTGGAGATTATAATGTTCAAAATCTTCTTGATATAAAACAAATACTCTAAAGTAGTTTGTAGTTAAACATTTTAAGTGTGTAGTGTTGGTAAGGTAACTTGTTGATTAGGTGTTGTTTTCTTTGTTACATTAAATTGTTCAAAATTTAATTTTAAAAAGTTGTTTTAAGTGTTATAAGTACTATATTTGTGTTTGTAAATATTATCAAATACCCATACTTAATCAACACAATGACAGCAAATTTAAAAGCAAACGTAGATAGAGAACTTGCATTCAAGAGAATCAGTCAAAACGATCAGAAACGTAGAAAATGGAAAAAAGCTTCTGATTGGCTAAGAGAACAAATGATTGATTGGGAAATTAAACATGGTGAAACTGTTTAAGACTCCATTCTCTTCTTACGATTAACAACACAAGTATCTATAGCATTTAGGATCACTTTACAAGCTTCTCTAATTTCATCATCAGATATAATTAAAGGTGGAGCGATTCTAAATGCATATGGAGTCGAAAGGAACCAATAGGTAATCACACCGTTCTCAATACAGGTAGTCACAACATCGTTTACGAGTTCGAAACTTTCCATATCGATAGCGAACATCAATCCTTTCCTTCTTATTTCTTTAATTTCTGGATGTCCGGATAAAAGGTCTTCAAAAAGTTGACCCTTTCTTTCTACGTCTTCGATTATTTTATCTTCTTTGAGTGTGTTGATCACTGCATTTGATGCAGCACAACAAACAGGGTGTCCACCAAAAGTAGTGATATGTCCTAAAATAGGATCATGAGAAAGGACTTTCATTTTTTCCTGAGAAGAAACAAAACATCCCATAGCCATGCCTCCTGCCATACCTTTGGCAATAGTTAAAATATCGGGGACAACATCAAAATGTTCGAAGGCAAAGAATTTACCTGTTCTACCAAAACCTGTCTGTATTTCATCAAAAATAAGTTGAGCACCAACTTCTGTACATCGTGCTCTAAGGGCTTTCATGTAATCAATAGAAGGTATTCTAACTCCTGCATCACCTTGAATAGGTTCAACAATTACTCCTGCTGTTTTTTCGGTAATGTACTGAAGGTCTTCGATTTTATTGAAATCAATAAAACGAACATCAGGAAGTAGGGGACGGAAAGCATTCTTTTTCACTTCGTTGCCAGACACACTTAAAGAACCGTGCGTATTACCATGGTAGGAACGGTTGAAACTCACCAATTCAGTTCTTCCTGTATATCTTTTAGCCAACTTTAAGGCTGCTTCGTTAGCTTCCGTTCCTGAATTAACAAAGTAAGTAGCATTTAAAGTATCCGGTAAAACCGATAATAAACTTTTGGTTAAATCGATTTGCGGTTTTTGGACCATTTCTCCATAGACCATCACAAATAAATATTTGTCCACTTGATCTTTAATGGCTTTTGTAATTTTTGGATGCCCGTGTCCTAAGTTATTCACAGCAATTCCAGAAATTAAGTCCATATACGACTTGCCATTTACATCATACATGTATACACCTTTAGCATGATCAATCTCTATTCCCAATGGATATGGAGACGTCTGTGCTTGATGTTGATAAAAAATATCTTTATTTGATTTATTCGAGATATCCATGTTGATAAGTTTTAATACAAGTGTAAAACCGGACAAATTATTCACAAATTTAATCAACTATCAACATATAAATAGCTATTTGATGTTAGTAAGTATAAATAACTAGGTATAATAGTTTTTAGGAAATGAAGAATAAATAAAAAAGTCTGTATCCATCATTAATAATTGTACATGATGTGGATACAGACTTTATTAGAATAAGTTTAAAATGAAATTATTTCTTTTTCATTTCATCTTTCACTTTTTTATTAAAAGCTCCATACTCTTTTTTCGATACTCCCATTGCTTCTGCAAATTTTGGAGCATACGATTTGTTAAGTGCTTTCTGCTTTTCTTTAAAATCTTCTACTGCTAATTCTCCAGATTTTTTTTGTTTAGCCAATTTAGAAGCTTCTTTTTGATGAGCTAGTTTCAATTCGAAAACTTTATTTTTTGCCTCATCGCTTAGGTTGAATTCAGTTTGAGCTAGTTCAGCATATTTAGTGGCTTTTGCTGCTTGCTTTCCACCTTTTTTTTCTTGAGCAAATGCTGTCAAAGAAAACATTACAGCAAATAATACTACTAAGTACTTTTTCATTTCAATTTCAAATTTAAGTGTCACAAATATATTATATGGTAAAATTATACCGAAAGATATTGATTTAAGTTAGATTTTCGTTCGTCTTGTGCGTAAAATCGTTCTAAAATGGAATAACATAGTCATTATTAAACTGTTAGATAGCTGATTGGTCTTTTTTAGGAACAACTCGATCCTTTTTGGGAAATCGAAGGGGAAAATAACAGCGTTTATGTAGTTGTAGATTCAATTAAACAAAACAATTTTAATTCTAATATTATGAAAAAGTTATTATTCTCAGCTATATTCGGTATGATGTTTTTTGCTTCATGTTCTTCATCAGAGGAGCCACAGCCAGAGGCAGGAATTCCTTCGAATCCTATTGAAGTAGAGCCTTCAAATCCAATTGAAATTACGCCTGATCCGCATAATAATTAATCAAGATTTGAAGATAAAAATATTGAAAGGTAACCTTTAGGAGGGTTACCTTTTTTTGTCCATTGTGTATTATGTTACTAATTAATGGTATTAATCAAATAAATTAATTCACTTTAATGTTATTAAGTAAATTATTTGTAAATAAGTAAAAACTTTTAACCAAATTTGTATTAGAAAAAATCATAAAGGGCTTTTATCATATTAAAATGATTAAAGTAACCTTCGTCTATCGAAAGATGGACACCAATTAAAAATGAGACTAAAGAGCTTGGATAATTCCAAGCTTTTTTTGTTTAAAAAATATCAGGTTATCTGATATAGAAAAAGGGTATCCATTTTACAGGATACCCTTTTTGTTTAGAACAATATAGGTTTAATAATCTACGACCATTCTTTTTGATATAGATTTTCCATTGGCATTGGTAAACACCAGAATGTAAATACCTGTTGGTAAATTCATTTCTTTACCATATTGGAGTTTATTGACTTCTTGAATATCAAATTGACTTATCAAAGACCCAAGTGGATTGAATACTTTAATTTGACCAATTAATTTTTGATCAGAAGTGATTGTAAATACGCCATTTGCACTTGGATTTGGATAAATATTCAGATTCAAATCCTTTATCTCATTTTCTAAATCTATAAATCTAGCCGATGATGAATTACAAGCTTCGTTGGCCGCTGTTTGATTTTCAAAACATTGATCGCAGCCCATTACAGGTCGACATGGAGGACATTTTACCTCTATGGAAGCCACACTTTGAGCATACATGAAGTTGATACTCAGAAGAGTGAAGCAAATACTTATATAAATTATTTTTTTCATTTGATTCTTGATTAAAGTGATTTAATAAATTTGATCACATTGGCTCTATCAGCATCTGATAAATTATTGTAGGCAGCTCTAACATCTGAGGCTTCTCCTCCATGCAATTGTATTGCTTCTTCTAAAGAAGTTGCAGTACCATCGTGCATAAATAAGTTAGCTTTTCCATTACGTTCTAGCAAATCGATGTTTCTACCCATTCCCCAAAGAGCAGGTGTTCTAAAATTGCCATTATACACATTGTGTATTTTCATATCTGTATAAGGTCGGATCACTAAATCACGGAATTCTTTTGGAGCATCGGTTCTAGTAGTTTGAGTGACTTGATGACAAGAAGCACAACCCACAGTATTGAAAGCAATTTCCCCTTCTTCAACTCCAGGAATGTTGTAAGAATTCGCTGAACGTGTTGGTACCGTTAAGAATTTGGTGTAAGCTACAATCTGATCGAAATCTTCTTTAGAAATATCTGTATCAGGGTTAATACCATGGTCCTCTATTAAAGCATTTCTTGCTTGATCTTCGACGGTTGCCACTCCACCATCCCAGCGTAAACCTGCTTCAGCTCCAGCAACCCATTGTAATAAACCAATACCAAATACTGGTGGCGCCACTCTTGGACCTCGAGGTGTGTTGGTAATTTCAGCTCCTCTACCATCTCTAAAGTGACAACTACCACAAGAAGTAGATCCGATTTTCGCCTCATCTAAATCCACTTGGAACTGATTGTAACCACTTGCTTCACTTCTGTGAATTACCCCATGGAATAAATGATGCCCTTCTAAGAAATCGTCTACATCATCTTCGCTCTCTAAAGTGATGAGATGTTGAGTGAATACAGCATCACGCTCTAAATTATAATTCCTCTCATTATAGCCGGCAGTAGCTAAACTTGGAAGAATCATTAAAGTAGATGCTTTACCGGCTGAAGCTAATCTTGGGTCGCCTAAAGTATTGAAACCATCTCCTATAAAGTAATTTTGAAGGGTATTATAGGTTTGTGCACCAGATCCACCAGCCACAGCAGTAATTTCATAGTTCACCATATTACCATAATTATATCCAGGACCTAAGTCAGCATAAGTAGTACCTGATACTCCCCCCACAGTAGTGGCATATCTTGGAGCTGGAGAATCTCCAATATCTAAAATATCAATTCTAACAGGGGTAACAGGAGCACCTGTATGCGGATGGAATGTTCCATTCGCAGAAGTCAGTTGAGGATCGATTCTCAGATTACCTGGACCATCTGTGATGATCGTTTCATAACGGTCTAAATATCTTAATTGATCAGCATTATGTACAGCATCAAAAATGGCTTCAGTGATGCCATCATAAGCATGTGGGTGACGGAATCTCATCCAATTGGCTCCCACAGATGCAATGGTTGGTCGTGTATTCGGATCGATTCTAGGACCTGCTGTTGTAAACAAAGAAGAATACATGTATTGATCACCTGGATCGTCTGTCATATACCCTTTTTTCTTATATCTGAAGAAGTAATAGAAGGTACCTGCAGATTGACATTTAGTTGGTACCTGATTAGTCTCATTCAATTTGATACCTTCAAATTCTACTTGGTTACAAGAACAGAAAAATTCAAAATCTGGGTTACCATCTGATTGTATACCGATAGTTTGTCCATATTCCACAGATATTGTTGATAAGTCTGTGGATAAATCAAATGTATAGCCATGAGTTCCAGGTGCTATCCCTTCGATTGGAGTAGGTAATGCAGGAGTAGGGTACAATACCAAAGGAATTTCACCACAAGCATCCACTTCACATGGAGCACAAGGCCCGCCACAATCTACTCTTTCTTCTCCTTGGTTTAGAATCCCATCGCTACATGTAGGAATAGGACCTCCTTCTAAAATAGATACATATCCCAAATCAATTGGACATTCTCCGCCATTTCCCCAACGGACAAATATATGATAACTACCAGCGGCCAGGTCTGTAATGGTAATCCATTTTAAGGCATCACTTTCACTGTAAGGATAAGAAAGGCCACCATCAATAGAGAATTCTAAAATATCTCTACCCTGTACATCATCGAATGATAAAGTCAGAATACCATCATTTTCACCTTCAAAACTTTCGTCTTGTTTAGCTACAGTAGTATTAGGGTTAGGTGTTCCATTACAAACAACATCACAAGAAACACAATCGGGACCACCGCAATCCACACCTGTTTCTTCACCATTCTGAATACCGTCTTCGCAAGTGGGACAGTCATTACAACTACTACCACCACAATCAACCCCAGTTTCATCACCATTTTGTATGCCATCATTACAAGTAGGCACAAAATAACACTGTGAAACCTGTGCAACTTTTTCTTGTTCGTTACTTCCTTGAACTTTGATTGTATAATCTGTATTAGCAGAAATCTGAACAAATCGTTTATAATATCCGTCTTCTTGAACATCAGGAGGGTAACAACCGCCATTTACGCATAGATAAATAGCCGTACCAGCTTCTTCGCTGAAATAAAGAACACCTTGTCCATCAATTATCGTTAAACCAAATTCGCTACAAGATCCGCCACCACTAACTGGCGGTTGCTGACAAGGAGTACAAGAACCACCACAATCAATTCCAGATTCATCACCATTTTGAATACCGTCTGAACAAGTATCTGTGGTTATTTCTTTGACTAACCACCAAACATTACCCGCTGCTTCTCCATTCGTGTCATTTTCATTGTTATCTCCAGCATAATAATAAAGGGGTTGACCATCAAAAGTAAGTTGAAGTTGACCGTCACATGTTCCACTAAGACCAAATTCACCAGTTACTCCAGATGGAAGTGAAGATGGTAAAATTAGATGTGATTTGGCGTCAGTCATTACAGGAGGCCAATTGTCTGCACAACCTCCTGAGCAGCTGCCAAATTCATTGGTATCATTATCCCAAGTGTAAAGTGCCAAAGCAGGTTGATTTCCATATTTTGCTATCAAATATTCTCCATGAGTAGGAGAGTTGGCAACAGAAACAACCAAATCTTCAAATGTAGGTACAGGAGGTGTTTCACATTCAAGGCAAACTCCTCCACAATCAATTCCTACCTCATTTCCATCTTGAATTCCATTAGTACAAGACCCTATGGTTACAGTTCCTAAATAAGTAGAACAATCTCCATTATTCCATTTCACGCCAGCAGTATAGCTTCCTGCCATTTTATTATTGAAAGTAACAGCCCCTTCATTTATACCGGCAACTATTGAATCTCCATCAAAGAAAAATAGAATAGAATCGTAGTCGTTATTTACATTATTAAAATTAAACGTGACCGATCCGTCTAATGCACCATCTGATGTTTCATTTACTGTGGTGACATTTGTAAATACATTTTGAGGGTTATTTAATCCTGTACAAGGTTCAGGAGGTGTGGCTTGACCAATAAAATTGATATAATCGATGTTTAAAGCGGCATCACCTGTCTGAAAGATCACAGAGAAAGTATCTCCTTCTTCAATATTGATATTTGCACTTGCACTTTGATAAGTACCTACCCAAGATCCAGTAGAACTAAAAGTGACATTACCTGCATCAACCCCATTTCGGAAAATAGAAATTTCTCCACTCAATTCAGATGCATAAATAATTTCTATTGATGAAGATGATGGAGCATTTTGAATAGTAAAACCAGCACCTTGAGCAGAAATGTAAGCAATTCCTTTTCCATTTGATGCTGAGGGATCATCATAGATAGAAGCACTACCAAGAATAGAAGCGAGTTCAGATTCTACTTTACGTTCTGCTACAGGTGGAGGTGTGACTGCACACGGAGTACAAGACCCACCGCAATCGACACCTGTTTCATCACCATTTTGAATGCCATCATCGCATGTAGGTGTTGGAGGAGGAGTACTTCCTTTTTCTACAGCAGTAACACTATAAATATCAGAAATGTACTGTCCTGATGCATTGTCTTGGATTTTCAATTGAATATCATAAACATTGCCTACTTGAATTCCTGAGGTATTTCTTTCCCAACGATTACCGACTTTTGTACCAGATTGACAATTGCTGCCAAGGCAGATATAATTCCATTCACCTGACCAATTCTGATCATTAAAATAAATTGTAGCAGATCCATTGTCTACTTCAATACCATAATCCTGTGCTTGAGTTAGGCCACTTGATATGAATATAAATAAAGCAGCCAGAAAGAAAGGTCGTTTAAATTGACCTGAACGATTCCGTTTTCTGAAACCATTCTTTGCAGTTGGACTAGTCCTGCAAAACTTGGTAATTAATTCCTTCATTTTAGTTGTAGTTAAAAGTAACAATTCATTTAAGTCCAAAATTTATTTTTTGAGGAAGTCGGATACTAATTATGATGTACTACAAATATTCAGTTAACCGATACGTTTTTTCTACTTTAAACCTTTTTAATCAGTGATTTATAACGTCAGTGATAAGTGTAATGATGAATGAAACGTAATTTTAAATTGATGTAGTAGTTGATAGCTTATTTATGGATAAAAAGACTACAATAAGAGAGATAAGGGTGGTTGACGATCATAATAGAAGTAGTTTTTTAATGATATGGCGCCTTAGATTTTTGATCTATTTGATTGTATAAGCCATTTAAACCGGTTGTTTGATTACGTTTTATATTTAATACTATTGACAATTTTTATGATTAAAAATGTTTACTAATTCTATTCTTTTCAAGTTCTTTGATGCGACTATTATCAATTAAATGAAAAGTATAAATGAAAAAATTACTGCTAACACTAATTGTATCAACTATTACTGCATTCACTGTTTTTGGACAACAATCTTACGATGAAAGAATGCAATGGTTTAAAGACGCTAAATTGGGTGTGTTTATCCATTGGGGGTACTATGGTGTAAATGGAATTAGTGAGTCTTGGTCGATGTATCATCAAAAGATCACATGGGAAGACTACATGAAACAAGGGGAAAAATTTACTGCTGAAAACTACGATCCAGAAGCTTGGGCTCAGCTTTTTAAGAGCATTGGAGCTGATTATGTCGTAATGACTTCCAAACATCATGATGGTTTAGCACTTTGGGATTCCAAGTATTCTAAATTGGATGCTAAGGATCATGCTGCTGCTGGTAGAGATTTATATACACCTTTTGTAAACGCTGTTAGAAATAACGGAATGAAAGTCGGTGTATATTACTCGTTATGCGATTGGTCACATCCAGATTATTCTCCAATTACTTTCCCAAGAAATGAGAAAACTTTGAGAAAGTTATACCCTCAAGGAAAAACAGAGAAGTATTGGACCGCTTGGCAACGTTTCCAACATTTTAATATGAATCAAATGCAAGAGTTGTTTGATAATTACACTCCAGATTTAGTTTGGTTTGATGGTGATTGGGAACACAAAGCAGATGAATGGCCATCGAGAGTAGTGAAAGACTCTTTATTATCTTGGAATCCAAACGTTATTGTCAACTCTCGCCTAAATCATTATGGTGATTATAACACTCCAGAACAAGATCCTCCAATTATGGCTCCGGACCGTCCTTGGGAGTTGTGTATGACAATGAATACAAGCTGGGGATATTTCCCAACTGACACGGATTACAAATCGTCTAAATATATTGTGGAGACATTTGTAGAAAGTATCTCAAAAGGAGGTAACTTATTATTAAACATTGGACCAAAACCTGACGGTACAATTGCCGATGAGCAAAAGGAACGTTTGGAAGACATTGGTCGATGGATTAAAAAACATGATGAAGCAGTACATGGAACCATCGCAGGCTTGCCTTACGGTCACTTCTTTGGTCCAACCACTTTATCTGAGAATAAAAACATCATATACTTGTACAATTTCCAAAAGCCTAGTGAGTTCATGACATTGAAAGGTGTGAAGAACAAAATCAAAAACATTAGAGTAGTAGGAAGCAACCAAGAGTTAAAATATAATGTGATTGACTCAGCTCCTTGGAATGAAATTCCTGGTATTGTACAGATTTTTACTCCAGAAGATATTGCAGACGAATATGTTACTGTAATTGCTGTGGAGATAGAAGGTGAAGTAGAATTATACAGAGGAATTGGTCATGCTGTTGAGATGAATGACTAAAGTAAATTGATACAGATGAAAGAAAGAGTGGGGGAAACTTCACTCTTTTTTTATTTTCTCATTTTTTTCGGTGACATTTTAAATGCACAGATATAAGAGGTTGAATCAAAAAAATCATCTCTTATGAAAAAGTTTCATTTACTATTCTCCGGTCTATTTGTATTTTTCTCATTGGTATTTTCTTTAATGGTAAAAGCAGACAACACAATACCTGCCGATGATAAAAAAGAAATTATTCAAGAATTTAATGCTCAGTTTGAAATGGGGAGAGCAACCTACCAAGGTGATTTAATATTTGTTGAAATGGATATTAAAGCTTTATCTGAAATGTTGGGTTGGGCTCCAGATATGTTTGAGGAATATTGTGATACAGCTAATGGTCAGGAGACCTTTAAATTGTTTTGCGATTATGTAAAAGAATCCCATGGTTTTGAATTTGAAAAATCAGGTTTTAAGGAGATTCAAATCTCTTTAATGAAAAATGATGAGGTAGTTCAAACCTATCAAGATAAGATATAACCTAGGGAGAATCAGACATCATCAATGAATGAACGAAAATAAGTTTTAGATGATGATTGACACTGATTCTTACCCGTTTAATTACTCTGAACCTGGCAGCTTCCATTTATTTGGGAGCTGCTTTTTTATATCCATATTCACATTTTTTGGAAATAAGGAAATATCTCATCTCTCCATATTTCCAAAACTTGGAAATATGGCCTGAAGAAAATTTTTTAAAAAGTTTTAGGGGTTTTGAATTAGATCCCGCCTATGTAGGTGAAAGACAATTAAAAATTAAAATTTCTTCAATTATGTGTAATCAAACAGAAAACAAAGCCAATTATCAAGCAGATGTAGATCCAGTAAAATCTTACCAAGAAAAGTGTAAGGTGAATTACGATTTTTATAACCGAGTGATCGATACAAAAGGAAATCGTAAAGAAATATATTCGGACATGATCTTGCCTCATACAGGAAATGCTTTTCCACTTAAGAAAGGTCAGGTGATTCGTTTCGAACAACGTCCAAGTCTTCATAATGGAAGAACACAGATCTTAGATGTTCAGTTTGTGACTCCCGATTTATCGCAATGGAGTGATCATTTAAATAATGGTCCCATTGAAGGATTAAACTTGAAACTATTCTCTGGTGTTTGGACACAAAGTAAATTCATGGAGAAAATTGCTACTGTGGTGGCTGATGAGTTCCCCTATGAATTACTTGATAATAAAGATACAGCACATATGTTTTTTGCGGCCCACTGTTGCCCAGAGTGGATTGAGATGACCCACGGCGCCGAAGCCAACGTAAATAGCTGTCATGAAAACTTTATTCATGGATTTAGTAGAATTCCAGCCATTCAGGCGATTGAAGATCCTGAGGAAAGAAAGAGAATTGTACAGTTTTTTGCTGATAAAAACGACATCAATATTTTTCAAGGGAATCGATTTGGTCAGGATGAAAATGGTATGACAAGATGTTTCCTTTCACCATCTCCTGCTGTTCCTGATGGCACAGGAGTAGAGTTTTATGCCGAAAAAGATTGTTATGTGGTGGTAAGTAATTGCCCATATGCAGATCAGGCATTGCCATTTCCTGAAGCAGATCCTAATCCGGTTTACATTACAGTAGAAGACACAGGCATTGCACCTTATTCTAACAATCATTTAAATATCAACCATGGTTGGGAAAATAAAATTTATGATCGAATCTTCTCAAAAGATGTATCGGCTAAACCGATGATCTAATAATTAGATTTAGAAAAAGTATGGGCGTTGCATTGCAACGTCCACTTCGTTATCATCATTGCATTTATTTCATCGTTTACTTTCTAATTATAATTCGTTACTTTAGTTACCCTAATTCACTTTCACTATGGAAAAAAATAATATCACTCAGATTCTGAACAGTAAGACAGATAAGGATAGAACAGATAAGATTTATCCATTGGTTTACGATAATCTTCATTTAATATCAGAAAAACTTTTTCAAAGAGAAAGAGCAGGACATACGCTTCAACCGACACTGTTGGTGAATGAAGCATTTATGAATTTGGTGGATGAAGACAGTATTGAGTGGCAGGGAAGAACCCATTTTTATGCCTTAGGTGCAAGAGCCATCAGAAGAATATTAGTGGATCATGCCCGTACCAAAAATACCGCTAAAAGAGGGGGTGATTGGCATAAAGTCGATTTGGAAAAAACAGTAGCTTTTTCACCAGAAAGAGGAGATATGGCTTTAGCGTTAGATGAAGCTATTGAACACCTCAAAGAAAAACATGAACGCCAAGCGACGGTGGTGGAATTAAAATTCTTCGGAGGAATGAAAATGCAAGAGATTGCAGATGAATTAGGAGTATCTATCAAAACTGTTGAGGTGGATTGGACCGTTGCCAAACAGTGGATCAAAATGTTTTTAACGAAGGAAGTATAATGTCGGATGACTTACATTTAAAAGCAACCGAACTTTTTAGTCAGGTAATGGAACTTCCCAAGAAGGAAGCCATCAAATATATTAAAAATCAAACGGAAGAAGATACTGCATTGAGGGACTACACCTTGAAGCTGTATCTTTCTTTTGTTCAGGAACAAGAGAACTTTGGTGATGTTGAACAGGAAGAAGCAACTGTTGAAACATCACCTTTGTTGCAAAAGGAGATTACTGAAAAAACGATTCAAAAAACAAAGACACGGTTTCCAATAAAAGATAAAAAAACGTGGCTGATTGTGTCTGTGATTGCTTTTATAATTCTTTTAGGGTATGTGTATGGCACCATTATTCGAAACAAACTTATCAGTAATGAGACTCGAGAGCATGTGGCCTTTTTAACCGCTCAGGAATCTATTTTAAATCACTGGATCAAGAGCGAAAAACTAAAGGTACAAGATCTGTCCACTGCTCCTACTGTTATTGATATTGCTCAGGAATTACAAACTTTATACGAAAAAAACGGAGATACCTATTTTACATCAGATGATCGAAAATTAGCTGAGCTTACTCAAAGGTTAAAGAAAATAAGTCAGAGAGAGCAGCTTTTAGGGATGAGTATCATTCAGGCCAAAAGTCCAATTACTTTAATTAGTACAGGATTACTCGATGAGGAAGGAGACATTTCCATTCTCACTGGAGAAATGTTGGCAGAAGGTGCTTATAGAAATTACCTGAAGGTAATTAAAGGAGAGACGGTATTTGTGCCTCCAATGGAGCTTTCTGATCAAGTATTTAGTTTAGAAAATGAGTTGGACCAATACACGGCCGAATGTCATTTTGCTACTCCGATTATGGTCAATAACCAACTTATTGGGGTGCTTACAATGAGTTTATCCGCCGATAAAACATTTAGTGAGTTATTTCAAAATGCCCTTCACGAGCAATCGACCAATGTGTATGCTTTTAATCGGTCGGGCATAGTTTTGAGTAGTACTTGGAAAGATCAATCGAAAGGTATTTTTAACGATCCACTGACGATTAAACTAAAGTATAATAATCAAACTACAGCTTTGTTGGATGGGGTGGAAGAAGATTTAGAAAAAGATTCACCACAAAATCAAGGTCAAATCTTAGCCGGATATGCAGATTATTTAGGTGATGAAGTTGTGGGAGCATGGAAATGGTTTCCCGATTTAAATATTGGTTTGATCTACGAAAGAAATAAAGGCGAGTTTTATCAATCTGTCCATCTATTTGATGTTACTTTCTTGCTTGCTGTTGTCCTGATTATCGTTTTTGGAGTGATTATTATCCGAAGCGATATGCAGTTGAATTTACTGAATAAAAAGATCTCAAAGTTACAGCAATTGGGACAATATCAGTTAGTCGAAAAGATTGGAGAAGGAGGCTTTGGTGAGGTATATAAGGGAGAACATCAATTACTCAAGCAGCCTGTTGCTGTTAAATTATTGAAGAAGGAATTGAATGGTACCGATGCGCTCGATCGATTTAAAAAAGAAGTGATGGTGACGGCATCATTAAATCATCCTAACACCATAAAAGTATATGATTACGGACATAATAATAAGCATCAATTTTATTATGTGATGGAATATTTAGAGGGAATTTCCTTAGAAAATCTGCTCTATCATAACAAAGAAATTAGTGTTGGACGAGGAGTGTATATTTTGCTTCAGGTGAGTTATAGTTTGAAGGAAGCACATCAGAAAGGACTTTTACACCGAGATATTAAACCTGCTAATATTATGGTGTGTAATCAAGGAGGCGCCTGTGATACTATCAAATTACTTGATTTTGGATTGGTGAAAGATCAGAATACAACCATGAGTCAGCAAACCAAAATAAATAGAATAGGAGGAACACCAATGTTTATGGCACCCGAACGTCTACATGATCCATTTAATGCAGATGTGCGTCAAGATATTTATGCCCTAGGGGCGGTAGGTCTGTACATGTTTTCGGGTAAATATATTGTGGAATTGATTTCTCAAAAGATGCTTCAAGGGGAAGATTCGATTCAGTCACTTCTTCAGGATGATATCTTTGAAAGAAAGGATATTCCATCAGAATTGATTCACTTATTTTTTAGGAGTGTCAGCTTCAATGTTTCAGAAAGGCCATCTGATGTTGACACATTTATTGATGCATTAAAAAGCATCGCCGAACGCTATCCATGGACAGCCGACGATGCTTATAAAGAGTGGAAAAAGTTTGATGCTTATGGGTGATAACATTCTAGAAATCTATATCAAATAGCCTTTTGGTGTAGTAGTGATTTTCTAGCTTTCCAGATATTTTTAATGTGTAATCCAATTAAAGAAATTGATGCTGCATAAGATATCAGACTTAATTCAATCGGCTCAAAACCTAAGTATTTTGATATCGTAGTGGCTAAATACGCTAAGTAGCATATCCACATCAATTTAGAATGTGTGTGTTTAAGGCATTTTCTTGTCGCAAAGTAGACCGCTACTCCACTAACGAGTATCATAGATAAATCGACAATACCCCAAAAATCAAAAGTGTGATGATGATGATGTCCGTGATGGGCATGATGAGAAATAAACGAACTCCCTAATATTATTCCCGAAGTCAGTATACAATGAACTAAGCAAATTAACGATCCAGTAATTCCAATCTGATCCGAATTTTTTTCTAAAGTGTTTTTGAAAGAGCACATGATGATAATTTTTTGATGAAACAATGGAAGGTTTTTGATGCCTTCATTACCATATGCGGGAAAGATTGGGAAAGCCCTAATTTTTTAGGTAGGAGGTAGCAGGTAGTAGGTAGCAGGTTTGGTTCGCTCCTCTGTTTTTGTAGGGTTTCTAGTAAATAGTTCGTTGTAATAAATATCAAAATGCCACTTTATTTCATCATAGAAATTGATATCTGACAAAAAATATAACCTGATTTTTTTAGAGCCTATCTATATATAAAGATTACTTCTTACCTCTTACTTAAATAACTATTCCCAGGAATAAACCTTAGGTTTACTGTATTGTAAAATTTCTAGATAAAGGTTATTTTAAAACTAGGGTAAAAGAAATAAGTGAACCATCGGAATGAATAGAGCTGTAACTCTACAGGAATTCTTGGACTTATTTCTTTTAATCAGAACCAAACCTAAATAAGAGAATGCTTCAACCCGTTAAGGTTGGTAGGGAAGTTCTGAATACCCTAATTCCTAATTAAAACGAAGATACAAAATGATTTACAAAAAAGTAATTGGGGTTGATGTAAGTAAATTAACATTAGACATCGCTTTACAGTTAAGTCCTTCGAAGTTCATTATGAGAAAATGTGGTAATACTAAAAAGCATATTTCCACTTGTTTCAAAACTTTATTTAAAGAATATGACCTATCAAAAGAAGATGTATTAATCGTGGCTGAGAATACAGGACTTTATACTAATCCTTTAATTTGGAGTTTAGTTGAAGAAGGCTATAATTTATGGATTGAGTGCCCTAATCAATTTCATCTTAGTAAAGGATTTACCAAAGGAAAAAATGATCAAATAGATGCACAAAGACTTGCTGATTATGGCTACAGAAATTCTGATAAAGCAAAACTATGTGAGCTAAGTTCGACCAGTCTTTCTACATTAAAATATTTGAATTCAGAAAGAGATCTAATTGTAAGTGAGCAACAGAAATTTAAAGCACAAATTACTGATCATAAAGATTATGTAGAAGAAAGTGAGTATAAAGATCGAGTTAAAAGATATAATAAAATACTCAAAGCTTTAAAAGAAAATTTAGATGCGATAGACAAGAGAATAGATCAGATAGTTAAAAATGACAAGGTATTGAAACATCAATTAAACCTTCTAAAAACAATACCAGGTGTAGGTCCTAAAATTGCACTAGATGTAATAATTGCTACCCTAGGTTTTAAGAAATTTGACAATGCACGTCAATTTGCTTCCTATGTTGGAGTTGCTCCATTCCGATATGTCTCAGGAACGAGTATTCGGTCTAAAAATAAGGTGTCAAAACGGTCAAAGTTATCACTTAAAAGCAATATCCATATGGGGGTTGTATCTGCCATCCAAATAGAGGGTGAATTTCAGACGTATTACCAACGAAAAATTAGTGAAGGGAAAAATAAAATGACGGCAATTAATAATTTACGAGCTAAAATGATAAAAAGGATGTTTGCTGTAATTAAGAATAACAAGGCTTATCAAAGTAATTATATAGCTTGCTGGACATAGTTTCTATATCGCTAGAGATTAATAAATAACGCGTCAAGGATGATTGAAATACATAAGAATTCATCCATCCTTAACATGTTAAACTAACCGATATTTATCTTTAAAATAGATATCTACCCATATTCTAGAAAATTGGATAAAATAAATATTGATTTACTTGTTTTATCCATAAGAGAATTCCTGGGCTGCTGATACCCTAACCAAAGTAAAAACTCTCCCCCTTAGTTATTAGTTATTACCTATTACTTAAAAAAACAGATCATTAACTTTGCTACCTGCTACCTGCTACCTGCTACCTGCTACCTGCTACCTGCTACCTGCTACCTACTCCCTACTCCCTCCCTAACATCATCAAAAACCCCTCTTTTGTTAACGAAGTCCAACAAAATAGAGGTTTCCCCCCACACCCCCGCCTATGTTGGTGAATACGAATTAATCACAATTTAAAATCTATCAATTATGTGTAATAAAAGTTATAACGCCGACATCGATCCAGTAGAACAATTTGCAAGAGGAGTAAAGCCGAATGTAGAATTTTACGACAAAGTCATCGCTACAAAAGATAATGGAACAAGAAAATTAGTTTATGAAGATGTACTTGAGCCACATACTGGAAATTCTTTTTATGCTAAAGCTGGACAGGTAATTAGAATAGAACAAAGACCACATCAGCATAATGGAAGAACGCAGATTGCAGATATTTTATTCTTCACACCTGATTTGGAACAATGGAGTGATCATTTAAGTACGACTGCTGTTGCCGGTTTCTCTCCATCAATTTATGGATCGCTTTGGACACAAAGTAAGTACATGGAAAAAATAGTAACAATGGTTGCAGATGAGTATCCATATGAGCTATTGGAAGATCCAGATAACAATATGAAAGTACAACATATGTTTTTCGCTGCTCACTGTAGTAAGGAATACAATATGTGTGCATACGGAAATGAGGCAGTGCATATGAATAGCTGTCATGAAAACTTTATTCAGGCATTGAATAGACTTCCTGCAATTGCGGCCATCGAAGATGAGGAGGAAAGAAAAAAGAAAGTTCAGTTTTTAGCGGATAGAAACGACTTGAATATCTTCCAACCCAATCAGATTATTCCAGATGAGGAAGGGGTAACAAGAGGTAAAATGTTCTTGAGTCCTTCAGTTCCTGATGGAACAGGTTTGGAATTCTACTGTGAGAAAGATTTGTATTTAGTGGCTAGTAACTGTCCGTATGCAGATCAGAATTTACCTTTCCATGAGGCACAGCCTAATCCGATTTATATTCAAGTGTATGAGACTGGTATTTCACCTCACTCAGAAGATCACTTGGGTATGGTAAAAGGAGATCAATGGGAAGAGTTAGTATATGATAAGTTCAAAACTGGGGAAAAAGACATTTCTGTTCGTACTCCAGAGAGTTTCAATAATCTATAACACTAAGTATTGAATCTTATATAATTTGAAACCCACGATTTCAATCGTGGGTTCTCAAAATTAATTACTGCAGGTTCAATCAACTAATTCTAATTTTTAATTAAAATCAATTGCTATGAAAACATCATTAAAAAGTAAGATAGGGATAGCCTTCGTTATCCTAGGTTTTATTAGTCCGGTATTTGGTTTGATCGTTCCTTTATTCGGCTTTAACACCACAATCACAGCATCATTAGTTACTTTTTTCTTGGTTGGAGGACCAGAAATATTTCTTCTTATTGGAGGCATATTAGCTGGTAAAGAAGGAGTACAACTGGTAAAAGGAAAGGTAAAAAAATTATTTGGTCTTCCTGAAGAAGATTATCCTGCAGGTTCCACTCAGTATAGAATTGGGGTAGTATGTATATTATTATGGTTGTTCTTAGTTATTTTCCCAGGCTACATTCCTCATATTTTTGAGATGCCTTTAGTAAGGGATAATTTATTCTATCTTTCTATAGGAACCGACCTTTTATTAATTCTTGGTGTATTTGTATTTGGTGGTCATCAGATGATTACCAAAATTAGTGAGATCATACGTTGGCAGCCATGGAAATTAGGTAGTAATAGAAGTTAGCAGGTAGCAGGTAGCAAGTAACAGGTTTGGTTCGCTCCTCTGTTTTTATAGTGGAGCGTGTAAATTGATTGTTTGTCTAAAGAACTTATATCATCATGATGAATACCATAAAACAATAATATGGTTTTAGACTAAAGTATCTCAAGTTATTTTAGAATCAAAACGAGCGTTAACTTTGAACCTACTACCTACTACCTTAAAAAAAAGTCCCACTCAACATCAAAATTGAGTGGGACTTTTTATATTTTATCAGATAGTGACAGACAAAACCTGCTACCTACTACCTGCTACTTACTACCTATTAAATTACCATACTTTCGCTCTCTTCTCAGGAGCTACATACATTTTATCACCTTTTTTGATGTGGAATGCCTCATAGAAAGGATCAAAATCTGATAACGGGCCAGTTGCTCTGAATTGACCAGGAGAGTGAGGGTCAGTCATGATTTGGTTTCTTAGTGCTTCTTCTCTAGATTTTGTTCTCCAGATAGTTGCCCAAGAAAGGAAGAAACGTTGTTCTGGAGTGAAACCGTCAATCATACCTGGCTTTTCAGCTTGTAAAGATAAGTATCTTTGTAAGCCATCATAAGCTACAGCAACACCTCCGATATCGGCAATGTTTTCACCTAAAGTAAGTTCACCGTTAATGTGTAATTCTTCCAAAGGATAGTAACCGTTGTATTGGTCGATAACCATTTGTGCTTTACCTTGGAAAGTTTCGCCATCTTCTTTTGTCCACCAATCTTGCATTTCACCTTTAGCATCGAAACGTCTACCTTGGTCGTCAAAACCATGAGAAATTTCATGACCGATAACTGCACCAATACCACCATAGTTTACAGCTTCATCAGCTTTGTAGTTATAGAATGGAGGTTGAAGAATTGCGGCAGGGAATACAATTTCGTTATATAAAGGATTATAGTATGCATTTACTGTTTGAGGAGTCATACCCCATTTTGTTTTATCTACAGGCTTACCATATTCAGCAAAGTTTTTCTTTGTTTCGTAGATGCTAGAGTTAACGATGTTTTGGAAATATTCTCCTTTTTTGATTTCCAAGTTCTCATATGTTTCCCATTTATCAGGGTAACCGATTTTAACTGTAAAGTTGGCTAATTTATTTAATGCTTTTTCTTTTGTTTCAGCACTCATCCAATCCACTTTTTTGATACGCTCAGCAAAAGCTTCCTTGATGTTGTTGACCATTTTCTCTGCTTTCTCTTTTGCTTCAGCAGGGAATTCAGTTTCCACATATAATTTACCTACAGCGAAACCTAGAGTAGAGTTTGTTGTTCCTAAAACTCTTTTCCATCTTGGACGGTTTTCTTCCAAACCTCTCATTTTCTTACCGTAGAAATCAAAGCTTTCGTTAACGAATTCAGAACTTAAATAAGGAGCTGCTTCGTGGATAATGTGCCATTTTAAGTAGTTCTTTATTGTTTTGATATTTGTATTAACTAAGATTGAATCAAGCTTTTCAAAATAGATTGGGTGATTAACAATGATTTTCTCAGCTGGAACATCAATATGTTTTAAATAAGTAGTCCAATTGATTGTTTTACATTTTCCTTGAAGTTCAGCAACAGTCATTGGATTGTACTGTGTTCTAGGATCACGAGCCTCAACAGGAGTTTTATTAAATTCGGCTAAAGCATTCTCTAAATCAAAGATTTTTTGAGATTGTTTCTTTACCCCAATTTTTCTCATCATGTTTTCGATGTGCTGAACATATTGCTCTCTTTTAGCAACAGAAGCTGAATCATCTTTCGTATAGTAATCCTTATTTGGAAGACCTAAACCAGCATACCCTAAGTAAAGTGATTGTGTTTTAGAATCTTTTAGATCTTGATAAACACCCATACCAAAGAATACTGAAGTACTAGAGTCGTGTAATTTTTCTAAAACTTCTTGTAAGTCATCTAACGATTTAATTTTATCTACCTCAGCTAAGTAAGGCTTCACTGGTGAATAACCTAATTTTTCGATAGTAGCTGAATCCATACCGCTTTCATACATGAAAACTGCTTTTTCTTGATCAGAACCATTTGCAAGCTTACCCGATTCAGCGGCATCATTTAATACTCTTAAAGTTGCTTTTTCGTTTCTTTCGCGAAGTTCATCAAAGCTACCCCAACGACCACGGTCAGCAGGGATTTCTGCTTTTTTCATCCATCCACCGTTAGCAAAGTTGTAAAAATCTTCGCCAGGTTTTACGGACGTATCCATATTGTTTAAATCTAATGCTTTGTCTTGTGCGTGACTAGTTGTAGAAAACAATCCGAACATCAAAAGAGATGCACCAATTGTACTTCTTAAAGTGAGTTTCATATTATAATTAATGTTTAAAATGTGTTTCAATACAAATGTATAAAAATCAAACTTAACAATTGTATTAAAAATAAAGTGAAAAACTTAGTTTAAATTTTTAATATATTTTAAGACGACTCTTTTCTATTAGAGATTTATTATGTCTTCAAAATCTCCTTCAATTTTCGTATCTTACAGATATATAAACGATTAGATTATTGATATTATAAACTACCTTCTTCAGTTAATGACTACTTTAGCTTTTAACTGTACTTAACCAAAAACAAAACTATGAAAGAGCAACAACAAATATTGAATTATCTTAAGAGTGATATCCCTTCTAGTATTGTCGTTTTTTTAGTCGCCGTCCCATTATGTTTAGGTATTGCATTGGCTTCTGGAGCTCCTTTATTTTCTGGTATTATTGCTGGAATTGTTGGAGGAATAATAGTCACCTCTATTAGTGGATCTCAATTAGGAGTAAGCGGACCCGCTGCAGGATTGGCAGTAATTGTCTTAAATGCTATCAATGAATTAGGAGCATTTGAAACTTTCCTTTTAGCTGTAGTTATCGCAGGAGTGTTACAAATTTTTCTAGGTGTATTAAAAGCAGGAGTTATTGGCTATTATTTTCCATCTTCTGTAATAAAAGGCATGTTGACAGGGATTGGTTTAATTATCTTTTTAAAACAAATTCCTCATGCTGTTGGATATGACGCTGACCCAGAAGGTGATTTTGCCTTTTTTCAAGTAGACGGTCATACTACTTTTTCTGAGCTTTGGTATATGACAGAATCGATTACTTGGGGTTCGGTTGTGATCACATTGGTATCTTTAATTATTTTGATATCATGGGAAAGACCTTTCATCAAAAACTCTTTTTTGAAAATGGTACCAGGACCACTTTTAGCTGTAGCAATAGGGATCATATTAAATGTATGGTTTGATGATATCCCAGTGTTAGACATTACTTCCGAGCATTTAGTCGCCATACCTGTAGCAGGTTCTTTTGGTGAGTTTTTCAATCAATTTACCTTACCTGATTTTAATCAATTAGCCAACACCCAAGTATATGTTGTTGCATTTACCATTGCAGTGGTTGCTAGTTTAGAGACACTTCTTTCAGTTGAAGCTACTGATAAATTGGATCCACAAAAAAGAGTCACGCCCACAAACCGAGAATTGGTAGCACAAGGGGTTGGGAATATCGTTTCGGGTATGATAGGAGGATTACCTGTAACACAAGTTATTGTCCGGTCATCGGCTAATATTCAATCGGGTGGACGAACAAGGTTATCTGCTTTTTTACATGGTGTATTGATATTGATATGTGTGATGGTTATTCCCAAAGTGCTTAATCTTATCCCATTATCCTCTTTAGCTGCTATTTTATTAGTAATTGGCTATAAACTGATCAACCCCAAACAGTTTAAAGAATTATACAAGAAAGGAATTAACCTTTTCCTACCTTTTATAGTGACCGTTTTAGGTATAGTATTTACCGATTTATTAAGAGGTATCGGTTTAGGTATGGCTGTTGGTATTATCAATATCTTATGGAATAATTTCAAAATACCTTACCATTTAGACCCAAAAAATGTAAAGCTAAACGATCCATTGATTATTCATTTAGCTGAGGATGTTAGTTTCTTAAATAAGGCAAGCATTTTAAGAACACTCAATAAAATTCCGGATGGGATGGATGTCATCATTGATGCATCAAAAAATCATTCTATTCATCCTGATGTATTGGAGATCATTGATGATTTTCAAGAAACAGCTTTAGAACGTAAGATCAAGTTAACTAAAGTAGGTTTTGATAAAATTAGAAATTATGATCCGGAAAACGATTTTCAAAAGTTGTTTTAAAATAACCTATATAATATGGGTAGGAATAAAATTATAGGATTTCGCAGCGCTATCTTATATAGCAATTTATTTATTCTCTAGTGCTAGTCTCCGGACTAGCACCTGCGTTATGAGGAGCGGACTATTAGTAAAATAGTAAAAAGAGGTCAGGAGACCTCTCAAGTTTATAGACACCGATGACGCTTCGCTTAACATCGGCGCCAGTGTCCTCCGAACTCCTAACTCCTAGTTTCTATCAAAAATTCTCTAATCTCAATATTCTATCAACTCACCTCTTACTTCTTACTTCCCCTAAAACCGTCTCAAACGTCATTAAATCAATCTTTTTTATCAATTTCCCCGAAGACTCCTCCTCGTCCTTCTAACTACCGACCCGTACCATTTCTTCAAATGCACTCATTTTTCTAGTAATGGAACGCTTAAATAAAGTGTAAACTCTACTATTGTATTGTTCCCGCTAGCAAACGACTACTAACACTTTTTTGCTAACACTTTATTTTATGAAAGTATGAAAATGAAAAAACTATTATTACTTCTGTGCTTACTAAGTATGGGGTTGGGTAGCAGCTATGCCCAAAATGATTTTAGAGAGGAGTCTATTTACTTCCTCTTAACTACTCGATTCTTTGATGGAGATCCGAGTAATAACCGTCCGAACGAATGGAGTTCGTACAACCCGGATCCGGAAGTTAATCCGGCGATTACAGATCCCAATGATGTTACTTGGAAAGGTGATTTCAAAGGGTTAATCGAAAAGTTAGATTATATCCAAGATTTAGGATTTACCGCAATTTGGATTACTCCAATTGTACAAAACTGGTCGCCCTTGGATTATCATGGTTATCATGCCTATGATTTTACTAAAGTAGATCCTCGTTTGGAATCTCCTGGAGCAACATTCCAAGACCTGATTAATGAAGTTCATGCTAGAGACATGAAAATTGTATTGGATGTCGTGACGAATCATGCCGGTCGTTTTGGTATTAAAGGACAAGCAGAGATTAAATACAATACAGATACTTCTCAAGTATGGGGTCAAGATTTAGAAGGCAACCCTTTACAACCTAATCCAAATTGGGAGTACGATGGCATGACGCCTAACCCGGACGATGGATTAATATGGAGTAGAGCGAATATTCCTACAATGCCAGCACCTTATAACGAGAACTTAGAGTTATATAATTGGCCTTCAACTCAGTCGTATGTAGATACTACTGATCCAGAATGGTACCATCATAGTGGAAATGGTTTTGCACAAGGTTGGGACGATACAGAAAACCTTTATAATAGAGCTTTGGCAGGGGATACGCCCGATTTAAATACATCTTCTCCAGTAGTAAGAGAGTATTTGGTAAATGCCTACAGAACATTTATCGAAATGGGTGTAGATGCATTCCGTTGGGATACCATCAAACACATGAGTAAGGAAGATGTATTGTATTTCTTAGATGAGTTTAAAAAAATCAATCCCGATTTATTCGTATTTGGTGAGGTAGCTCAAAAACGACACGAACTGCATAGTATTGAAGAAATCAACCCTCACTGGTACACATGGAGAGGAGCAACTAATGCTTCAGAACCATCAGGAATGGCAGTTATTGACTTTTACGCAGAAGCTAGTTTCCATGGTCCATTCGAGTATGGAGAAGGTTTCGCAGGTGTAAAAGCTGCCGATCGTTATGATCACTTGTATGCGGATCCATCAACAAACTTATTATGGTTGGATAACCATGACTTTGGTCCTAACAACGACTGGAACAAGCGTTATGGTGGAACCGATGAAAACTTAGCCGCATGTTTGAACTTCATGTTTACATGGAGAGGTATTCCAATTGTGTATTATGGTACTGAGATGCGTTTTATGTCGGGTGCATATGCTGATATTCATGATGCATCAGGGATTACTAAATCTATTAATGAGACGGGTAGAGCTTATTATGGTGATGTAATGGATCAAGCTCCTAGCCATAAAATCTATAAGCATATCCAGAAATTGAATGCCATGAGAAGTGCAATTCCGGCACTGCAGAAAGGTGAATGGCGATGGGATGGATCAAGTGCAGGTAATGCAGTTGGTTTTGTTAGAAAGTATGGTGATAGCGAAGTGGCTGTTGGTTTAGCAAAAGATGGCTCTGCTAGTTTCACTTTCTCTGGTTTAACAAATGGAGTATATAGAGATGCCGTAACAGGTGCTGAATATGCAGTATCGAATGGGTCTTTAACTTGTAATGTAGAGTCGGGATCAGCAGCAGTATATGTTTTAAATGGTCCAGGTCGAATTGGTTCAAATGGTCAAGGTTTCTTCCAAGCAGGCGAAGGTGGACCAGGCAAACCATTTGTTCAAGGTTCTCCATCTCCAGGTAGATACACAGATCCGATTGAAGTGTCTTTATCTGCTACATTAGGTGCAGGTGCTCCATATACTATTTATTATACAACTGATGGTTCTCTTCCTTCGGTAGCTAGTACTCGATATGATGGTGTGAAAATTCCTGTCGCTAGCGATTTAGATGTCAAAGCCATTGCATTTGATAAAGATGGTAATCAATCAGATGTAATTACTTTATCCTATAGAATTGGAGAAGTACAAGGTTTAGAAGTGTATTTCAAAAAGCCTGATTCATGGAATAGTGTCAATGTGCATTATTGGAACGAAACTCCAGCAGGAGCATTACCTCCATCAACCTGGCCAGGTCCAAACATGATGGAATATCAGGATGGTTGGTATAAATATGTATTTGAGGAAACAGAATCTGTTAATCTATTATTTAGCGATAATTCTGCAAATAAAACAGAAGATCTAACAAGAAGTAGTAACGGATGGTACAAAGATGGTCAGTGGTACAATGAATGCCCAGATTGTGTACCTGTAGAGCCTAAGGCACCGACATTATCATATACTCAGAATGGGGCAAATATCAATCTGACGGCTACAGAGAATGGAGTAATACATTATACAGTAGACGGTACAGATCCAACATCAGCATCAGATGTTACTTCTGGAGCAGTAACACTTACCGGAGCGGAAGGAGAAACAGTTACTTTAAAAGCAATTGCTATTAATGAAGTTGGTTCATCTAACATTGTGTCTACATCATATACTTTCCCAATTATTCCTGAAGGTGGAATGACGGTATATTTTAAACCTACAAGTTGTAACGATCCAAAAATTTATTTCTGGCGAGTTGAAAATGGTAGTATGACTACCACATGGCCTGGTGAAAGCATGATTCCTTCTTCTAAATATGAAGGATTCTATGAAGCTACTTTAGATGGTACTTGTACGAATTTGATTCTTCTTTGTGGTTCTACTAAAATTACAGGAGATGAAATGAGTATTTGTGGTGATGTATGGTATGTTGAAGGTGAGGGATGGGTTCCTGAACCAATCATTGAAGATGTTCCAGATACCGAAGCACCTACTTTAGGTATTTCACCAGGATCAGGATCATATGTGGGTAGTGTCTCAGTGACTATTTCAGCGACTGATGATCGCGATAGTTCTCCAACTATCTATTATACAACAGATGGAAGTATGCCAAATATGTCTTCTACTTCAGCAGAAAGTACTGTAACATTTACTGTTACTGAAGATATGACAGTGAAAGCTATTGCGATGGATGATTCTAGTAATATCTCCACAATGCAGACAGCAGACTATGTGATTACACAACCAACTGGTGGATTTACTGTTCATGCTTTTGGGTATACTATGATTCATCATTGGAATGCTACTCCGGCAGGTAGTTTTGCGAGCAGTACTTGGCCTGGAGCTAATCTGCAAGATGAAGGAGATGGATGGTACAGTTTCACTTTCCCTGAAACAGTGGAATCTACAAACTTATTGTTCCATGGAAATGGACAAACGCCGGACATGTCAAGAGATAAAGATGGTTGGTTTAAAGACGGAGTTTGGTACGATCAGAAACCAACAACTCAACCTCAAAATGGTTTAACAGTTCACTTAAAAACAACTTGGGCAAGTCCAAAAGTACATTATTGGAATGCTTCTGATGGAAGCAGCTCGAATTGGCCAGGTGAAAATATGGTAAGTGAAGGCAACGGATGGTTTAAATACACTATTCCAAATGTAAGTTCGGCAAATCTATTATTCCACGATGGAAATGGAAATCAAACTTCTGATTTGAATCGTTCTTCAGAAGGTTGGTACATGGATGGTACTTGGTATGATGCTAATCCGGAAGGAAGTGGAGCAAGAACAGTTGGACAGTTCTTGGATTTAGAAGAAAGAATTCAATTGTACCCTACTCGAGTGATGAATCACTTTAAATTGAGTATCAATTTAGCAGAGGCGACTCCAGTAAATATCCGAATCCTAAATATTAATGGACAGGATGTACACCCTGTTGCTCAATTAGAATTGGATGAAGGAAGTCATTTATTAAATGTTTCCGATCTGAAAATTAAAGCAGGATTGTACTTTGTTAATATACAAGTAGGCGATCAGAGAGTGGTAAAGAAGATCGTGAAATTCTAGAACAAACTGATGGATTAGATATTTGTTTAAACAAAAAGTCTGAAAAATCTAATTTTGTGGTGTCACTTTATGAAGTGGCACCATAAATCTAGGAAATGACCCCTGAGGAGACCTGTAATTACCTAGATTGCAAACGTTCAATAAGTATGAAAATGAGTTAAACATAACAAACAAATTTTCACAAAATCGTTTACGATGTATGAATATTCTAAGATGATTATTCGTATACAATCATAAGCATAATTATTTTATAGAGAAATTTCGTTAGAGAAAAAGAGAATCAAAATTTGATTCTCTTTTTTTTTCTTTAAAGGAATTGAAAAGTTCTCTCCGCCCTCTTTTCAGGTTTCTAATTGGATATCTACAATATTTCTTGGAATCATTTATCTTTGTTCCAACACTTGAATTTTCGATCATTTATCAGAAATGCAAGTGAGTAAATATGAATCTATGAGAATATTATTTTTTCTTTTTATTCTTTCCTCAATAATTACCCAAGGGAAAGATTTTGATAGTGAACTGTCCGAACTCGATATCATGTTAGATGAAAGGGATACGTACGTTGAAAAACGTATTCAAGATATCAAGTATTTAAAACAGCGATTGTATAAGGAAAAATCGGCTTTGATAAAGTACGAAATGTCTTTGTTGATCACACAACAATACATTCCATACAACTCAGATTCTGCATTGCATTATGCAGAAAACACTTTAGAATTTGCCAATACGATTCAATCATCAGATTACATCATTCAAGCGAAGTTATTATTGGCTCAGGCGTATTCTTTGGTAGGGTTATACCATGAGAGTATTTTGTTATTAGATACTTTTAAAAACGAAGAAGGACTGGGATCTTATAAAGAATTGTATCACTCTATTAATGCAAGCTTATACAACTCATTAACCTTGATGAATATTGATGGGGAATTTGGACAAAAATATAGAGATCAATGGAATTACCACGAAGAGAAAATAGTAGAGGTTACTAATAAAGAGGCTCTTTCTCACCGGTTAGCAGTATCTGAGTTATTAAAAACCAAAGGTGATTTAAAAAAAGCTATTCAATATTTACAAAAGATAGTTGATGAGGTGACACCTACAGACAGAATCTATGCTCCAGCCACCTATATGATTGCAGAAGCCTATGGTCAGTTGGGAAACACTTCTCAAAAGATCAAGTATTTGATTATGTCTTCTAAATCAGATATACAGTGCGGTGTGAAAGAACATGCTTCATTAAAAGAGTTGGCTGTAGAATTGTATAAAGCTGGAGAAATAAAAAGAGCATATAAATACATAAAAATTGCTTTAGACGATGCCCTTACTTCAAATACTCAATTGAGAAGACATGAAGTACTAGAAATCTTACCATTAATCGATTCAACATATCAAGAAAGTAGAGAGCGAACCAATAGAATTATGCTTTGGTTTATTGTGGTAAGTGTTGCTTTGGTATTACTTATGATGTTTTTATTGTTTTTTATCCAAAAGCAAAAAAGAAAACTAGAAGATACCAATCAGGAAGTGAAGGATAAGAATCATTTGTTGAGTGAATTGAATGAGGAATTGCAGTCGAGTAAAGAACAGGTTGAAGCTATCAATACTCAACTTCGTTCATTTAATGAAAGACAAGAAGAGTCAATTACCAAGTACCTGAAATTGTCATCAGCTTATATCGGAAAGTTTGATGATTACCGAAAGAATTTATTACGCAAGGCAAATAAAAGTCCTAAGGATGAAATTCTGAAATTGTTGAAATCAAAAGAAATCGTAGATCATGAGCTCAAAGAATTCTATCATGATTTTGATAAATCCTTTTTAAAACTCTATCCAAATTTTGTGGCCGAATACAATTCTCTGATGAAAGAAGAGGCACAAATCAAATTAAAGAAAAGTGAACTACTAAATACCGAGCTAAGAGTATTTGCATTGTTACGATTAGGGATTGAAGAAAGTAGTCAGATTGCGGAGTTTTTAAGATACTCTATTACCACGATTTATAATTACAGAACCAAAGCAAGAAACAATGCATTGGCAGGGAGAGATAATTTTGAGGTGGAATTGATGAAAATTGGTCATCAATAAATAAAAACTTGACTACTTTTTAGATGTAATAGTTGGTGTTTAAAATTCTGTTTATTAGTTTGTTATGTTTTTAAGCTAACTACTTTTTTACAACTTGTGCTATTTAAGGTGTTTTCTATACACTACTTTTGTAGCATACAGTTGAAAGAAAAGAATCTCAATAAATAAAAGAAAATGAAGAAGCTAATACTTACTATTTTATCGAGCTTTATGTTGGTGTCTCTCATCAATGCTCAAACATTAAAATCTCCAAGTGGAAATTTTACAATGACCTTTAAGGTAAATGCAGAAGGTATTCCTACTTATGCATTAGACATGGATGGTCAGGCTATCGTAAAAGAATCAAAACTTGGTTTACAATTAAAAGATGAAGAAAACCTAATTAAAGGTTTTTCTGTAGTAGATACTAAAACAGCTACTGAGGATGAAACTTGGGAACCTGTTTGGGGTGAGTCTAAAGAAATCAGAAATCACTACAATGAGTTATTAGTGAAGTTGAATCAAAAATCAACAAACAGAGAAATGTCTATTCGTTTCCGTTTGTTCGATGATGGTTTAGGTTTTAGATATGAATTCCCAGAGCAAAAGAACTTAGTTTACTTCGTAATCGAAGAAGAAAGAACTGAGTTTGCTATGGCAGGAGACCACAAAGCATGGTGGATCCCTGGTGACTACGATACACAAGAATATGACTATGTTACTTCTAAGCTTTCTGAAATTAGAGGTTTGATGAAAGAGGCTTACACTGGTAACGTATCTCAACAAGGTTTTTCTGATACAGGTGTTCAAACTGCTTTAATGATGAAATCGGATGATGGTATTTACATCAACATTCACGAAGCGGCTTTAGTAGAATATTCTTGTATGCACTTAGACCTTGATGATAAAAACTTTGTTTTCGAATCGCACTTAACTCCAGATGCTCAAGGAGTGAAAGGTTATATGCAAGCACCACGTTCTACACCTTGGAGAACAGTTATCGCAAGTAAAAATGCAGGAGATATCTTGTTATCAAAAATTACATTGAACTTGAACGAGCCATGTGCTATCGAAGATGTTTCTTGGATCAAGCCAGTAAAATACATGGGTGTTTGGTGGGAAATGATCACAGGTATGAGTCAGTGGGCTTACACTAACGATGTGCATTCTGTTCACTTAGGTAAAACAGATTACTCTAAGACAAAATCAAACGGTGTTCATGCTGCGAATACTGAGAATGTAAAAATGTATATCGACTTCGCTTCAGAGCATGGATTTGACGCTTTATTGGTAGAAGGTTGGAACGAAGGATGGGAAGACTGGTTTGGTAAATCAAAAGACTATGTTTTCGATTTCGTAACTCCTTATCCTGACTTTGATGTAGCTGAAGTTCGTGACTATGCGAAATCAAAAGGTATTAAAATGATGATGCACCACGAGACTTCTGGTTCAGTAAGAAACTACGAACGTCACATGGATAAAGCATATCAGTTTATGGTAGATAATGGTTATAACTCTGTAAAATCAGGTTATGTTGGACCAATCTTACCAAGAGGTGATCATCACTACTCACAGTGGATTAACAACCACTACTTATATGCAGTGAAGAAAGCAGCGGAGTACAAAATTATGGTTAACGCTCACGAAGCAGTTCGTCCTACAGGTTTAAGCAGAACATACCCTAACTTAATCGGTAACGAGTCAGCTAGAGGTACAGAGTACGAAGCGTTTGTTGGTAACAACGTTGATCATACGACAATCCTTCCATTTACAAGATTAGTTGGTGGTCCAATGGATTACACTCCAGGTATCTTCGTTACAGATATTAGCGAGTACGAGGCAAGCAGAACTTCTTATGTAAGAACAACAATTGCACGTCAGTTAGCATTATATGTGACAATGTACTCACCATTACAAATGGCTGCAGATTTACCTCAACACTACGCGAAGTTTATGGATGCTTTCCAATTCATCAAAGACGTAGCGATCGATTGGGATGAGTCATTAGTATTGGAAGCTGAGCCAGGTGACTACGTAACTTACGCTAGAAAAGAAAAAGGTGGCGATCGTTGGTTCGTAGGTAGAACAAACGACGAAGAGAAGAGAACATCAAACATTAACTTCGACTTCTTGGATGCTGATAAAACATATATCGCAACAGTTTACTCTGATGCAAAAGATGCTCACTACAAAGACAATCCTCAAGCATACGAGATCAAGAAGTATGTAGTGACTTCGAAATCTAAATTAGCTCAATTCTGTGCTCCAGGTGGTGGTTATGCTATCAGCTTAGAAGTAGCAAAGGATAAAGCAGCTACAAAAGGTATCAAGAAACTAAAATAATATTTTCAGTTGGTAGGCCCAGTCAATGGCTGGGTTTACGTTACTTGATAATGTTTTTTTGATATGATGAAGCTATCATCAATATCAAATTGTACGATTGAGATAAATAAGATCATTTCATTTCAAGCCCTCTGATTAATGATTGATCGTTGCTAAAAATAAAAAGGGACATGTATTAAAAATACTGTCCCTTTTATTGTGTCAAAATAATGAATTGGTAATAATACCGTAATAGTGTCTTTAGGCGTTTGCGTGTCTATCATTTCAAATTATAGTTCAAATATAGTTAATGACTTTAAATAATGGTACTATTTTAAGATTATTTTTACAATAGATGTGATTTTATCTATAAAAAAGAACTTTTTATCTTAAATGATATTTACAATTTGATGCTAAAAATCATAATAATGTACAGAATAAAATCAGTGTAATTTTATATTTAGCATTAAAACCTGAGTAATATTGTTCTTTTTGAAATTATAATAGAGAGGTAAAATCAGATAGTGTTTTCTGTAGTTGATTTAACTATTTTAAGATGAGTTTTGGTATTGTTTAGTGTTATGTGCATTTATCGGTGGTCAATTGGTTTTCCTCAATCTTTTAGTTTGTTAGAAAGTAATCTTGTTGGATGTTTTAATGTTAATGAGTATCAAATATTATAACTTAAAATTCCTTAAATGAGTAGAAGTATTCATAACAAATCAAAAAACAAACAATGAAAAAGTCATTCATCTACGTAACGATCTTAGCAATATTTGCTTTACTAACTTCATGTTCAAACGACGACGTTAATGGTATATTAATGCCGAAATTCACAAAGATTGAAGTAGCAGATAATGTTCATGTTTTATTCTTAAAGAAAGATATTCAAAACTTTGATGTGGAAGGTCGTCATAATCTGGACGATTACTACGAAGTAAGAAACAATACATTATATATTCACAATAACAATCACAATGATAATGTAACGGTAAAAGTTGGTGGTCCTGATATTGAGTCATTGACACTAAGAAACAGTTCTACTGTGGAGTTTGCCAATGATTTTGAAACTTACTCTGATAATTTCAATCTACATGTTCTAAATGATGCTCAAGTAGTAGGTGTTGGTCATGTTAAGGTGAATACATTAAATATTGAAGTGAGAAATGCAGGTAAAGTAACATTTAATAATATAGAAGCGAATCATTTAAATCTTGATCAAACAGATGGAACATCTGCTTTTATTGAAGGTTATGCGAGATACCAAGACATTTCGGTAAATAATGGAGCTTTCTTTAATATGAAAAGAGATAGCGAAGTAATTGATTGGTTTAGACAACCAAATAACTTCCAAAACCCAGTGAGAGGTGAGGAAGTAAAAGTGAACATTCAAGCAGGAGCCAGAGCATGGGTATATGCGGAGCAAAAATTAACTGGTAACGTTAATGGTGGTAGTAAATTATACTATAAAGGTACTGTTGATACTCATTCATTAAATGTTCCTTCAGGAAGTTCAATCGAAAAGAAATAGAAATATTGTTCATATAGTTTGTCATAATAACAAAAGCCTCCAATGTGTATTGGAGGCTTTTTTATGTTAATAACATAAAAGTTGAGTAGACCGTATCTAGGGTACGTTCTACTTGGCTTTATTTGTTTATATAGAAACCCTCAAACGCGAAAAGCAAACTTTCCAACCTAATCTACTAACAATAAAACTTTATACATAGGACATACTTACTCTATGTATTCTTTATCCCCTCAGAGAGACGTTGTGTTCGCAACGTCTCTAGCGGATTAATCACTTTATTTATTGGTTTAAATTATACAATTGTTTCAGTGGAATAATCGGAGCTTAAATAAGTTTCATTTCCTTGTTAACAACGTTCAATTGGTGTAACTAAAAAGGTCTTAATCAAGTTTAAAATATCATAAAAAGTCAGAAATTAATCTCATTGTTAACCGAATTAATCTCCTCTTCAATCTGAAGTCATTTCATAGAAAAATGTTAGTTCAGTAGATATGAAAAAAGAAATTCATAAAAGTAGTTTGTCCATATAGAATTTATAGAATAACATGGTGGAATAGCTCGTGATAGATATCGCGAGCTATTTTTTTATAAAAAATAAAGGCAGCTAAATGCTGCCTTTACCTCTCATTACTAACTTTAATTTATTAATATTTATCTGCTAATAATTGGATCAGGATTTCCATCAGGATCATTATTTACTGAACCAGAAGCTCTGGCAGCTCCTAACAAATACACGCCAGCTGCATGAGGAGCAGCCATTGATGTACCATTATAAGAAGCATATCTTCCACCAGGAACAGTAGATAATATATTAACACCTGGAGCACACCAGTCTACAGGTGATCCATAGTTAGAGAATGAAGCAAAGTTATCGTTAATATCTGATGCAGATATTGTATAAACATTTGGTCCATTTGCCCGAGCAGGAGAAACGTTATTCGCATTTTGTGACTCATTCCCAGCAGCTAAAATAAATTTAACACCAGAAGATTGAGCAGCTTGTTCAACGGCATCATCTAGAGGAGTGTAACCTCCACCGCCTAAACTAAGGTTAGCAACATCTCCTGATCTTCCATTTGCACCAACAAAATCAATACCTGCAATAATACCAGAGTAAGAACCGCTTCCTCTAGAGTTTAAAACTTTAACAGGAACAACTGTTGCACCGGCTGCTACGCCGATTACTCCAATTTGATTATTGATTGCTGCAATAGTACCCGCGACGTGGGTTCCGTGGCTATTAAAGTCATCCAAAGAACGACCATCTCTACCAAATCTAAATGCATTAAAACCAATAGATTCATTCACATTTAAATCGGGATGATCCAAGTCGATTCCTGTATCCATAACATAGGCTACATTGTTTCCAGAATAACTAATACCACCATTTACCCGGGAAATTCCCCATGGTGTAGTCTGAGTAGAGAAAGTACTAACATTATTAGTACTAGGCTTGGCAAGAGTAACAATTTGATCTTTTATTACTCTTAAAACTCTTGGATCGTTACTAATTTGATCTAGCGTTTTTTCATCATGGATTTTAATAGAAAAACCATTAAGTACTCCACCATAAATGTTTCCAACATTTAGTTTTGGTAGTTGATACTCTGAGGCAAAACTATTTGCATCCAAGTTCATCAATTCTTGTCTTTCTAGATAAGTGAATTGGGATTTTCTAAGATTGGAAGTTGGACTTTCCTTTAAAAAAACAACATAATTGTTTTCGACTGTACTTAGTAGATCTTGGTCTTTAGTCTCATTTAAAGTGATTTCTTCATTGGTCGTACAAGAAACCATATACATGCCGATTAAAAGCATGCAGCTTCGTTTAAAAATTGAATTATTCATTTAATTTGTAGTTTTTAGAGAATAGTTAGTTAGTAATGAGATTGTTATGTGATGCAATTTGAAAATATTATTTAAAATAAAAAAATTATCAGCAATTATTTTAAATACTTGATATTTAGCAAATTGTGAATTCTTGAAATAGTTAACTTTGATAAAAGTAGGTAAAGTCAATTACCTACTTTCTATCATTTATCTTTTTCCCTCCCACTCAGCGTAAAATTGTTCTAAGAAATTTTCCATTACTTGATGTCGTTTCTCTGCTATTTTTTTTGCGGATTCAGTATGCATTCTTTCCTTCAGTAATAATAGTTTTTCATAAAAGTGAGCAATGGTCGAAGATTCACTCTTATGATAAGCATCAAATGATTGGTGCATTTCGTGAATCTCCTCTGGGTCGTATAAAAGACGATGTTTGCTTCCACCATAGGCAAAAGCTCTAGCAATGCCAATGGCTCCAATTGCATCCAAACGATCAGCATCTTGTACAACTTGTCCTTCAATAGAAGGCATTTCATCCTTCACACCTGCACCTTTATAAGAAACCCTTTTGACGATATCAGCTACTTTTTCTATAGTGTCTACATCCGCTCCAGCATCTTTAAGCCATTGTTTGGTTTGTCGACTACCCTCAAGTAGATCGCCATCATAGAATTTATGGTCTGCTATATCATGTAATAGGGCCGCTAGAGATACAATATATTTATCGCAATCTTCGGTACTCGCAATTAGTTCGGCAGATTTCCAAACACGGTAAATATGTTGCCAATCATGACCTGTCCCTTCTCCTTTGAATTTTTGTTCAATAAAGTCAGCTGTTTTTTGAATTATCTCTTTTTTTTGAGGATTCATGTTTAAATGAGTGTTAACTTGTGGTGCGTTTAAAAAGTTCATTATTTAATGAACAGAAAAGCGAAGTTATAAACTATTCTCTAAAATATTTCAACTAAAATGGCACAGATTACATTAAAGGGAAACCCAGTACAAACAGTAGGAGAGTTACCAGCTGTAGGAACACAAGCTCCAGATTTTACATTGGTAAAATCAGATCTTTCAGAAATCAAATTATCTGATTTTGCAGGTAAAAAAGTAATACTAAATATCTTTCCGAGTGTTGATACTGGTACATGCGCAACATCAACTAGAAAATTCAACGAAAAGGCATCATCATTAGATAATACAGTAGTGATCTGTGTTTCTAAAGATCTACCATTTGCATTCGGTCGTTTCTGTGGAGCAGAAGGTATCGAAGATGTATTGACAGGATCTTCATTTAGAGATACTTCCTTCGAAGATGACTATGGTTTAAAAATCACAACTGGCCCATTAACAGGCTTATGTTCAAGATCAGTTGTTGTCATCGACGAGTCGGGTAAGGTAGCATATACCGAGCAAGTAACAGAAACGGTAGATGAGCCTAATTATGATGCGGCATTGGCGGCGTTGTAATCAAGTGAAGAGTTAATAGTGAAAAGTGAAGAGTGGAAATTTTGGTCGCTCTTCACTTTTCACTCATCACTGTTCACTTAAAAAAATCTTATTAATGGGCATTCAATTATTTGAACTATTATCTTTGATTAATATTACATCAAAATTTTATCAACAAGATTTTTTTATACCGTTTTGACAAAGAAAGAGAAAGTACAAGATATCGTAAAAACGTTACAGACGTTATATCCTAATCCACCCATCCCTTTAGATCATAAAGATCCTTACACGTTGTTAGTAGCTGTAGCTTTATCTGCACAATGTACAGATGAACGTGTAAATAAAATTACCCCACTTCTCTTTGAAAAGGCAGACAACCCTTACGATATGTTGAAGCTTTCTGTTGAGGAAATTAAGGAAATTATTAAGCCTTGTGGATTGTCGCCAATGAAATCAAAAGGTATCTATGGGATGTCTAAAATGATTGTTGAGCAGTTTGATGGTAAAGTACCTGATAATTTTGCTGATTTAGAATCTATGCCTGCTGTTGGTCATAAAACAGCAAGTGTGGTAATGTCTCAAGCTTTTGGTGTACCGTCTTTCCCTGTAGATACACATATCCACCGTTTGATGTACCGTTGGGGATTAACTACCGGAAAAAACGTAGTGCAGACAGAAAAAGATGCCAAAAGACTTTTTGATGAAAAAGACTGGAACGATTTACACCTTCAAATTATTTATTTTGGTAGAGAGTATTGCCCTGCACAGCGTCATGATCCTGAGAAATGTCCTATTTGTTCTAAACATGGGAGGAAGTCGTTGTTTAAATAATAAGGTGAAGTAATAAGTAATAACTAATAGGGAATAGGGAGAGTAGAATTTAAATACAACTCAAATATATTTAGGTCTCCGTCTTCAAAGAGGCGGCCTTGGCCCCTCGGCCACGAACCGGGGGTACACAAATTGGTATACAAGCTAGCTATAAAACCCTATCAAATATGTTACATGCAAGTGACTGATAAGATTTGAAATGTGTGGAATGTTAGATTTTATGTATGATATAATAGATATGTCACATTTTTTAATTCAATTTTGTATATTGTTTCAAATTTAATGTCAATTAAAAATCCTTAAGGGATATTTTTAATGAATTTTGATCAGATTGAAGAAGCAGAGTTGATTGATTTAGTTAAAAACGGCGATCGACATGCTTGGGAATATATTACAAAAGAGTACTATCAGGCGATTCTTAATTTCATCAATAATATGGTGCATGATTGGGAAACTGCTGAGGAATTGGTACAAGATATTTTTGTCAATTTTTGGACAAAGAGAGAAAATCTTAACATCAACTTATCTTTAAAAGCTTATTTATATAGAGCATCTAGAAACCATACATTAAACTTTATCAAAAGACGTAATTTCGAAAGGGATTATCAGAAAGGGGTGGCAGAACGTATGGAAATCTCGAAAAATGATACTGAAGATGCTTATCATTTTAATGAGTTGGAGAAAAAGTTATATGCTTCAATAGAAGAACTTCCTGAAAAAATGAGAGAAATCTTTAAAATGAGTCGTTTTGAAGATCTTACTTATAAAGAAATTGCTGAAGCATTGGATATTCCTGTGAGAACAGTGCATTATCAAATCGGTTTAGCGTTAAAACAATTAAGAGAAAAATTAAAAGGACATGCCGATCCAAGCTTAATGTCTTATTCAGGATGGGTAGCAGCAGGATTGGTGACACAAATTTTAATGGATGCAGAAATTTTTTCAGAAATTTTTGTCAACACTTAGAAATTGATTGTCTGTTAAATAGAATAGGATAATAAAGACGATTCTATTTTCTACTGTAAGATAAATTTTGCGTGTAAATCACGCTGGACAAGTTATTAATAACAAAAAATTATCCGACTATGGATAAATTAGAAAACATAGATTGGACACTAATTGCTAAATGTTTAGGTGGAGACGAACAGGCTGTACTTAAAGCAAAAGAAGTAGCTTCATCTGACGAGGGGTTTAAAAGTGTTCTATCAGAAGTAACGGAGATCTGGACAATGTCTGGGTCTATGGGACAAAACCTCCGAAATAAACCAGCTTCGGAAGTTTTGGATAAAAAAGTAAACGAGATTTGGTCTAAGGTTTTAGAGACTGAATCTGAAGAATTATCATTGGCTACATCATTAGCATCAAACAAAGGTGTAGACAGTGAGCTTCAAGGTATTTGGGATACAGCTTTTTCTTTAGGTCAAAAACAAAAGAAAGAAGTATCAAATCAAGAGATGGATGCAGCAATGGCAAAAATGCTATTGCGCATGAATGTTGATGAACAAAATTCCAAAGAAAAGGTGGAGTTCAAAGTAGAGAAAAATGTTCCTTCAAAAACAAAAGAAAGAACACTATGGAACTTCCAAACTAAAATGGCAATGGCGGTAGCAATGGTACTTGCTGTTGGATTTAGTCTTTTCAATTATTTTGATGGAGGTTCTGATCTACAAACATTTGCATCTGGTACTACTGTTGCAAAAGTAGACTTACCTGATGGTACTCAAGTTTGGTTAAGTCCGAACTCTGAAATCACTTACCCATCAGAATTTGCTGAAAATAGACGTCAGGTTCAATTGAATGGTGAAGCATTCTTTGAGGTACATCACAACAAAGAAAAGCCATTCAGTATTCTTACTAATGATACCAAAACTACTGTATTAGGTACATCTTTCTATCTAAAAGCGGATGAAGTAGAAGTAGTAACAGGTAAGGTAAGATACGAGGACAAATCTACTGGCGATTATGTTGTACTAGTGAAAGACGAAAAAGGTGTTTTAAACCAAGAAGGTATTTCTAAAGTAGCTTACGATAGTCAGGATGCTTTAAAATTGCGTCAAGCGAACATCGTCTTCCAAGGCAGTTCTTTAGAAGAAGTAGTTGAGGAATTATCAATTGCTTATGGTAAAGAAATTGTGATTGAAAGTGATGAACTTAAATCAAGAAAGTTCACAGGTACCTTCAAGAACAAATCATTCTCAACAGTAATTGCTCAGGTATCTGAAGTAATTGGCTGTGAGACTCAAGAGGAAAATAATAAAGTGATATTAAAATAATCACCTTTATCATATCAAAAATTAAGTCGGTAGGAGAACATCTTATCGACTTTTTTGTTTTTCAAGCCTTCACTCATTAATTCTTCTTAATTCATCCTCTTTTATCCATAAAAGCCCATTATCTTTGTATCGAATTTAAAATCAATCGAATGCATACAACGATAGAATTAGATACTATAGTTGCTTTGGCAACAGTTCCAGGACAATCTGCGATACACGTTATTCGTTTATCAGGTCCTGATGCTATCAAAATTGTAAATAAAGTATTTAAAGGTAAAGACCTAGAAAAACAAGCTGGACATACGGCACACTTTGGTACTATCCGAGAAGAAGACGGTACTATTGTCGATGAGGTATTGGCGACGATTTTCTATGGACCAAAATCATATACTGGCGAGAATACGGTAGAAGTTTCTTGTCATGGTTCCCAATTTATTGCCGATCAGTTATTGCAACTGTTCATGAAAGTGGGAGCACGTTATGCCAAGGCAGGGGAGTTTACGCAAAGAGCCTTTGCAAACGGTAAATTAGATCTTGCTCAAGCTGAAGCAGTAGCTGATTTGATTGCAGCGGATTCTCATGCATCAAGAGATGCGGCCATGCAACAGATGAGAGGCGGTTTCTCAAGAGATATCAAAAAGCTAAGAGAGAAACTGATCCACTTTGCTTCAATGATAGAATTGGAGTTGGACTTCTCAGAAGAAGATGTTGAATTTGCTTCAAGAGATGATTTGAAGGACCTAATCAACGAACTTCAAAGAGTCATTAGAGCATTGATTGATTCCTTCTCTATGGGTAATGTATTAAAAAATGGAGTGCCTACAGTTATTGCAGGTAAACCAAATGCGGGTAAATCTACATTATTGAATGCCTTACTGAATGAAGAAAAAGCCATCGTTTCTGAGGTTGCCGGTACTACTCGTGATTTTATAGAAGACGAGATCAATATCGGAGGAGTGACTTTCCGTTTTGTAGATACAGCAGGCCTTCGTGAGACACAAGATAGAGTTGAAGCAATAGGTGTACAACGTTCTTACGAGAAGATGAAAAAGGCTTCATTAATCATGTATATGTTTGATGCCGCTTCATCAACTATCGAAGATGTAAAAGCCGAAGTGGAAGCCTTGGAAGCATTAGGTGTTCCTTACATTTTAGTCGCCAATAAAATCGACCAACTATCTAATGAGTTATCAAAAGAGTTCGACATATTCAACGAACATCTTTTAAAGATCTCTGCAGATAAAGAAATCGGTATCGAGGAATTAAAAGAAAGAGCACTTCACTTGGTGAACTTAGATAAGGTACAAGCAGGAAATACAATGGTGACCAATGCTCGTCATTATCAATCGCTTCGAGAAACAATGAAAGCTTTAGACGATGTAATCAATGGTATCGACTTAGGCATGACTGGCGATTTCTTAGCATTAGATATCCGTAATTCATTACATCATCTTGGTGAGATTACTGGTGAGGTAACTACGGATGATTTATTGGAGAACATCTTTAGTAAGTTCTGTATCGGGAAGTAATTCTCGGAGAAAAATATTGAATGAAGAAGAGGCTTTTGTGGCCTCTTTTTTTGTGGAATTACCTTAAAAAACCATTCCCATCCACAATTTAAAATATTGAAACGAACGTAAAAAGGGGATTCTTTTTCAATAAATTTTAAATTTCTTGGGATGGGAATAATCCAAAGTCTTCATTAATTGTCTTACTTACTGAAAAACAATTTTATCAAATAGTAGTCTACTTTAAATTTAAAGTTGATTCTGCTATAGTATAAATGTTTTGGGTCGTCTTCTATTGATTCTAGAATATTATCGGCCTTATCAAAATTACCTAAACCCATATTGGCTTTTAATAAAATCCAATCTTTGTGATCAGAATGTTGTTCATCTTCTAAAAGATCAATAACATACTCATACCTTTGATTTAGTAGCTCTTCTGATGCAATCAATAGTGTACTTTTTTCAGTAGTAATAGCATTTCTAGTCGTATAGCTATAAGATGTTGAAGCAATGAAGCTTTCGACACTTAGAGTATTAATGTAGACAGTAAGTCCAATGAAAATAGCAAAAACAGCAGCAGCTGAAGAAACTTTTAGATACTGAAGTTTTGCTCGCCTTTTTTTCATTCTCTCTCTAACAGCTCTTATTTCTTTATTTCGATAGGAGAGCTGAATCCTTTGTTCTATAATCGAGTTATCCATAAATATAGATTAATGAAGGTTTTTGTTTTTACTCACTATATTAGATGCCTAAAATGTGATTTCGTAATCAAAGACATGAAGAAATAATATTTAGTAAGCTGTCTTTGTCGTCTAATTTATCTTGTAAACCTTCCTTTAAATATTTTAAACATCTGCTTTTTTTGTTACGTAAAGCCTGTTCAGAAGAATATTTTCCTTTATTCCTATCGAGTATTTGATTATACGATAATTTATCAAAATAATAGTTTTTTAGAATGTTTCTACAGTCAACCCCAATCTTTTCTATGAGGTCTTCAAACATAGATTTGGTGTATAAGTCGTCATCATTTCCTAATGGAATATCTTCAAGTAATTCTTCGTCTCCAGAAAGCTGATCGATCAAACCTTCTTCTAGGGGAGTTGAAAAATGTTTACTCTTTTTTTGTAAAGTTTTAAGCCACATGTTTTTTGCAATCGTAATCAGATAAGTGGAAATATGTGATTTTCCTTGAAACTTATCTTCATCGATACTCCAAATTACTTTAGCTAGCGCATCTTGAAAAATATCTTCAGCATCTTCTGAAGATCCGCCTAAGTTGACAATTATTTTCTTTACGCTTAAGAAATACTTGTCGTAAAGATGTTCAATTGTTTTTTCGTACTTAGTTCTGGTCTTTATGTTGTGAATGATTTTTTCAGAAGTATAGCTTGGTTTTAGAAAAAAATTTTTCATGTCAATTGAGATTTCTTAATGAAAGAGTTTCCGTACTCTAGTTTCAATTGAAGGAGGTACAAGTGCATTATTATTTCCATTTAGTACAAGCCCACCCCAAAACATAGGGTTGTAATACATATGTTCATTGTTTTCTATGTATAGTAATTTAGCTTTTTGTAGTGCAATATCCTTTTCCCAACCTTCAGATAAGTAGTTATAAAAATTATTTATGATGATAGCAGATGATTTATCATTTACTTTCCATTTACCTGCAATAACAGAAGGTATATCGGCATAAGCAAATGCGCGTTGTAAACTTAAGTCCCCTTCACCCTTTGAGAATGCACCTACTCCGGACTGACAAGAACTTAAGACCACTAAATTTATGTGTTGAAGATTAATATTGGAAATTTCATCGAAAGTAATTCTAGATTTTGTTGATTTATCTGGATAAAGAGAGATATATGAATCTTGTGGGATGCTTTTAAAGATTGAATGAGTAGCAAAGTGTAATACGTTATATTTTTTATTTTGAAGGGCTTTTTGCAGAGAGTTATAGGTTGCTTCTTGATTTAATAAATAGTCAGCATTAATATCTTTTACCTCTTCTTCTGTATACTGTAAATCACTATTAGCAAAAGGAGCAATGGCGAATGTATTTACTTCATCATAAATCGTATTTTTTTGTAAATTATTTTTGCTGTAATGAATTGAGTAAGAGTAGGTTGTGGCGAAACTTTCTAAGAGGTACTTATCATTGAAAATAAGTACTTCAAAAGGTATAGAATTTAATTTGCCATATGGGGATATGACTAAACGTTTATTATCTGTTGAATTTACCCAGTCAGGTAAAACATATTTACCAAATTTGTCTAGTTGTTCTATGAAGTCACGACTGATAAAATAATTACTTTTTGAAAAGACCTCAATAAGCTTATCTAAAGTGGTATCATCATATTTGATTACATTTAAATCGAATTGTCCTTCATTAAAGGTGATTCTATAAAAATTATTCTTTGTATAGTAGAACGAAATAAATGATTTATCGTCGTAATTATCCTCAAAATATTTTTTCAGATCTTTTGATGTAAATTTTGGAGATACACTTTTTTGATTGTTTTTATCACTAATTAAGAAGTCACTTTTTATATAAGTCATAAAATCTGGGTCGATAAGACCCGACGACCTCTTTTTCAAAATATTAGACTTTGCGTTTTCAATGATTTCTAAAGCCTTGGCTAAATCATCAAAATTTTTATCCTTAATGTAAGATTGACTAAAGAATTTGATCCATTCATCTTGCATGGTATTTAGTTCCTCAAAATGGAAAAGTAAATCATCATCTTTTTGTTGTTGCCAAATAAAATCATGAAAGTATTCATAACTTTTCCAATAATATTTTTTCTTTTTTTCTAATCTATCAGCATATTTTCCTTTGTAATAGTTTTGAATCATCAATTCATACTTCATGATTTCATTGGTATCACTTCTTACAGAAAATTCTTCGTTAATAATCTGTTGTGCTGAATCTAAATAATTAACATCATAATTTATATCATGAATTTTATTATAATCTTCTAATGATCTAAATATTTCAAGTCCAATACTAGTAATGTCTATATGAGGTGACGATTTTCCTTTTTTATAATATTCTAATGCCGTTGTTAAGGAAGATAGCTGTTCTTTAGGTTTATCAAGATGTTTATAGCATTCTGATAATTTCAAATGTGCTCTTGCTATATAAAAATTTCGTAATAGAATTTCATCTCTGCTGTAGAATGAGTCATCTGAATTTTTGAAATATTGATCGTATGATTTTAGAAAAGATTTTAAATATTTAACCGTCTCATGATACTTTTTCTGATTGAACGTATAAATACTTAAGTGATAATATTGATTCCCAGATAATTTTGCTTCATCAAAGTTTTTATTAATAAGCTGAATTGTTTCTTCAATTCCAGTCGAATCGTTCAATTTAACATGATTACTTAATTTATTTAAAAACATTACTTGGCTATTACCTTTTATATGCTTTAAACCATAATCATGAATGGCTTGACTCATATGGTATTCATGTTTTCTATAATAGATTTTACTTAATTGATGTATGAAAGTAGTGGGGAATCTAAAATCATCTTGATGATCCAAATATATATTGAAACCTTCTTTTAAATAATATTCAGAAGAATCTATACTTCCTAATGTGTAATAAAAATCAGCTAATAAATAATAAGTAGTTAATTGATGTTGTTGAAAGTGTTCTTTCTTACTTCTAATGTATGGTAATGATTTTTTTAGATAACTAATACCTTTTCTTGGATCTAATTTTTCTTTTCCATAGATATGCCCTAAAGCGTAATGAGCGTATGATTCATAATTATCATTATGAGTAATACTGTCTAATTTTTTGAATGTACGAATCGACTCATCAAATTTTTTTTGACTAAATTCTTCAATCCCTTTTCTTTTTAAATCGCTGGGATTCAATATGTTATTTATTGATATTAATAATGAAATAAAAAAAAACATCATTTTTTTATTTTTTACTGATTACAAATTTGCTGAGTTGGATCTAATATGTAAAGATCAAAAAAGTTTTAATTTATTTTTTAAACCTATGAGGTATTTTACTTTTACCAGCTTAATAATATTTACACTATTTTTTACTTCTTGTGGGAATGAAGTTAATCAAGAATTTGAGCCAATACAAGAAGAATTGAAAAATGATACTTCAAGTATATTAGCAACAGATTTAGAAAAAGATGATGGAAGTGCTCAACAAGAGCATGATGAACACTAAAATTAGAAAATTATACATAGTATAATCTATGATAATTGCAATGTTATAGATACACTACTAAATGAGACTATGTCTGACTTAACGTGGTTACTGTCACTATTTCAATAATATAAATTGATAATAGAAGGGGAATACGACACCAATCAGCGGTAACCCAATAACTAACAGCTTATATAATGATACAACGTAGAAATAAGCAACATTTGCACTCATGCTAAAAACAGAAATCAGAGGAAAGGCGACTAGAGCAGTTTATCTGTTCTAGTTTCGGCCTAGCCTGCAAAGAACTTAGAAGGGTAAAGTAAAAGGTAAATAGATCTAACTATATCGAAGAATATAGTACTACAGAAAGTTAAATACAAACAGGTGAGGGGGAGAGATTTTCTCTCCTCGTATCATTTTTCTTAACAAGATGATCTTTTAGGTCATCTTTTTTTATGATAAAATTTTAAATTGAATTCCAAATGGAATGAGCATGAAAGCTAAGTATTTTTTCTCGTTAAAAGAAAATTTAGAACTCAAAACTTCATATAATGAGACTGATGGTCTTTTTTGTTTTAACGATCTAATAAACTCATTTTCATTTATTTTAGAGGTATCTTCTTTTAAGAAACGATTCAATAATCCAATCCATATTTTTATATGTTGTAGTTGGAATTTTTTACTAAATGCATCATATAATTTATTATCTATCAAATAATCTTTAAGTAATAAATGTGTATCAAGCTTTTCTAAAGATCGAACACTTATAGTTCTTGAAATAGATAAATCATTCTGCAAATAGAAATAAACACCATCACTAATACCCACTTTTTCACACTTATGGAAAAGAACACGACTTTGGACTTCGTCTGCAAAGAATTTTGTAGATGTTGTAAAAGCATGAGGTAATAATTTGGCATTATACACACCAAATGCAGAAATCTTCCAATCCATACTTAAATCAAGAGCTTCTAAATTGGTGAAGATCCTCTTTTGAGGTAAAGGTAAAATTGAATTATTCTCCTCAGAGAAAAAATAATTTAACTGATATAAAGAAGCTTGAATATCCTCGGTCTCAAATAATCGAAGGGCTTTTTCTATGGCGTCTTTTCCGAGCCAATCATCATGATCTACAATAGTAAAATAATCTCCAGTACAGGCATCGAAACCTATATTTCTACAAGTATATCCTTGATGTTCTGCCCTAATTAACTTTATTCTAGCATCATCTTTTTGATGATTCTCGATAATAGTGGCACTGTTATCTGTAGAAGCATCGTCGATACAAATGATTTCTAAATTTTTATAAGTTTGATTTAATATACTATCAAAATACCGTTCAAGGTAAGCTTCAGCATTGTATACTGCAGTTATAATAGAGACTTTTTTTGTCATAAATGATATATCAAAAAATAAGTGCGATTCGAAATTTAAAGTTATAGAATCTATTGATTAAAGAACTACTTCAACTAAAAAATATTGTTTGACGATAAACTATAACACCTTGATCATTTTCTCTAAATGATTGGTATCTCAAACCAAGACCTTTGTAATGTAATCAATCGGAAATCAATCTAAAAAACATTACAATGAAAACAACCTTATTAAAATTAATCATCAGCTTTTTCTTAATTCCAACTTTGTTTGTGAATGCACAAGACTATGATTTGGTCATCTTAAACGGACGGGTGATGGATCCTGAAACTATGCTGGATAGAGTATTGAACGTTGGAGTAAAAGATGGAAATATTGCCATTATCACGCCCAAAGAAATTAAGGGAGAGAAAACAATAAATGCAGAAGGATTAGTGGTAGCACCTGGTTTTATCGATACACATTTCCATGCTTTAGATGGCTTATCCTTAAAAATGGCAGCAAGAGATGGTGTGACCACAGGAATGGATTTAGAAATAGGTGCCATCAATATTGATAATTGGTATAAAGGAAAAGAAGGTGCATGGCCTTTAAATTATGGTACTGGTATTAGCCATGAAGGTATTCGTATACAAGTATTAGATCCGGAAGTTGAATTACCTGAATGGGCAGATGCCCCTGTACTTTTAGGAAAGCTTCGAGCAGAGGCGTGTGCAGATGGCGATTGCGGATGGCAAGATACAGAAAGTAATCTCGAACAGTTAAACGAACTGATGCGACTAGCGGATGAAGGAATGCAACAGGGTGCATTAGGTTTTAATTCTACTGTAGGATATATGGTAGACGGTGTATCTACTTTAGAAATGTACAAACTTCAAGAAGTTGCGGCTAATTATGGACGTGTATCTACAGCCCATGTTCGTTTCCATGGTAGTCCAAAGAATCCTCAAGCACCATTAGGTTTTGAAGAAATTTTGGCAAATGCATTGGTTTTAAATGCACCATTATTATTACAACATAATAATGATTTTGGTTGGATGGAAAATGAAGATAAACTTCAAAAAGCAAGGGAACAAGGGTTTAATGTCTGGTCAGAATATTATCCATATACTGCTGCTTCTACTTCAATTTCTTCTTCCTTTTTACAGCCCGAAATGTTTGAAAACGTTTTAGGAGGTATGTATGAAAGAGATATTTACGATCCAATCGATGATAAGTTTTTAACGAAGGAAGAATTTTTAGCCACTGAAGAAAAAGATCCTAGTCGCTTGGTTGTGATTTACAATCAGAATAGAAAATTATGGATGACTGACTGGTTAAAAATGCCTCACATGACTGTTGCTTCTGATGCGATATATTCTGGTTTGGGTGTTGATTCATGGGATGTTCCTTTTGAAGAATATAAAGGTCACCCACGAACAGCAGGAACAAGAGCAAAAGTACTAAGACTAGGAAGAGAGAATGGAATTCCATTAATGTTTAGCTTAGCTCAAATGTCGTACTGGCCTGCGAAACATCTCGGAGATGCGGGATTAGAAGCAATGCAAAAAAGAGGTAGAATACAAGAAGGAATGGTAGCCGATATCACGATTTTTAATCCAGAAACTGTTTCCGATCAGGCTTCTTATAAACTTAAACAACAAGGAAAACCTTCCTCTGGAATTCCATATGTAATAGTAAATGGTCAGTGTGTGGTAGAAGATTCAGAGTTTAAAAAAGTATGGGCGGGACAACCGATACGTTACAAAGAAACAAAGGAATCAAAATTAGTTCCTCTAAGTAAAGAGTATTGGTTGAAAAAACATGCGATCAATAATATTTCTGTTGATGATTGTTCCCTTCATGCAGATGAACATAATCACACGCATGATCACGACCATAATCATAAATAATATTTTGTTTAACGACTCATCCAAAATCAATATTAAAATGAAAAAAATACTCATCCTGATATACGTGTTATTAAGTACACAATTATTTGCCCAAGACACTATTTTAATCAAAAATGTAAATATTTTTGATGGTAAAAATGAAAAGCTACAAGAAGGTGTTGATGTATTAGTTCAAGGAAATAAAATACAGAAAATAGCGAAAAATATAACACAAGATTCTTGTGAAGTTATCGATGGACAGGGTAAAATTCTGATACCAGGTTTAACCGATTCTCATACCCATATTATGTGGAATGATAACATCGAATATCTTGTTTATGGTGCCCCTGAAGGATATTCAGGCGTATTAGCAGCAGTTAATGCAAGAGAAATGTTGATGAGAGGATTTACTACAATTAGAGATGTAGGTGGACCTTCATTTGGATTAAAACATTTGATAGATGAAGGTGTTACACCTGGTCCTCGAATATTACCATCTGGAGCTTTCTTATCACAAACATCTGGTCATGGTGATTATGATCCGAAAGAGTGGTATTTGTCTCCTCATTTTACCGGACAAATTGATAAAGCTTACTTAAGAGGCTGGACAATTATTGCTGATGGAGTAGCAGAAACTCAAAAAGCTACAAGAGATATTCTAAGAGGTGGGGCAGCACAAATAAAAGCTTTTGGAAGTGGATCCATTACAGGAGCACACGATCCAATTGATGTAACAGAATACACCATCGAAGAATAAGAAACTATAGTAAAAGAAACGGATAAGTGGGGAACCTATGCAACTATTCATGCTTATTCTAACGAAGGAGTACAAAATGCGATTAATGCAGGGTTCCAATGTGTAGAACATGGATTATTTGCTACGGAAGAGACGTTTCAAATGATGAAAGATCATGATGTTTTCTTTTCTACACAATTCCTAGCTTTTGGACTTACACCAGAACAGGCAGGGTTAGAAGGTGAAGCTGCTAAGAAATATTTAATTGCTCAAGCAAGTGCTGAAGAAGGTTACAAAAGAGCTAAAAAAATCGGAGTAAAAATGAGTTGGGGAACAGATGCATTAGGTTCTCTTGATATACAAAGAATGCAAAGCTTAGAGTTTAAGGCAAGAGCAAAATATTTTTCAGGTTACGAAATATTGGTACAAGCAACCTCTTCGAATGCTGAATTATTTGAGAGAAGTGGAGAAAGACATCCTTATAAAGAAGCTCCTCTGGGAGTAGTTGAAAATGGAGCTTATGCCGATTTACTGATAGTAGAAGGGAATCCCTTAGAGGATATCACTTTGTTATCTGATCCTGAAAATAATCTTTTATTGATTATGAAGGATGGCAAAGTGTTTAAAAATACTTTATCAAAATAATAGTCCAACTATCAAAAACTGTTAACGATGAATAACCTAACAACAAAAAGATCTCCTTTATCCATAAAGGAGATCTATAAAAAACTATATTTCTCATTGTTATTTCTGATCTTCTTCAATATCCTTCCGAGTTATAGTCAGAATACCAAAGAGAAAAGTATTACAAGTCCAGCATCCGTTGAAAATCAATTAAAAAGTGATTTAGCAGAAACAGAAAAAGCAAGTCTATGGAATGTATTAGACAGTAGCGATAATGCTAAAAACAGATTTTATGAGAAAACGGGGTTTATAGTCAACATGGATTATAACTCTCAGGTGATGGGAGCAACTTCTGCAGTAAATAATAATATTGGAGCAAGTGGAGTATTTAGAGTCTATGGTAAATGGAATTTAGTAGGAAATAAAAAAGGGACTTCACAAGGTGGATTGGTATTTAAGTTCGAAAATCGACACAAATACACTGATAATGCCTTAAGGGAATTTGGTCCAATTGATGTCGGTTTCCTTGGCTTTATGCAGTCGGTGTACAACGATCAAAAATGGAGGATGACCAATCTTTATTGGCGACAAAGTTTCAATAATGATAAGATTGTTTTCTACACTGGTTTTGTAGATGTTACTGATTGGGCCGATGTGCATGCAGCAGCCAGTCCCTGGACAAGTTTTAATAACATCTTATTTGCCACAGGTTCTGGAACGATGGGTGGAATGTTTCCCGATGGATCGATGGGAGCAATGCTGAATGTTTGGGTAAACGACAATATTTATCTAGTAGGAAGTATGATTGATATTAATGGTAAGGCGACAGAATTCTGGAAAAGTTTTGATACGTTCTTCAGTAAGTTCGAGACTTTAAAAACCTTCGAAATAGGATATACTCCAGGAATGAAATCAGCTTTCTTAAAGAATATTCATGCTACGGTTTGGCAAGTGGATGCCAGTGAAACTTTAGGTACTAAAAGTGGTTTCGGTGTAATTGGATCTGCTAGTTGGATAATTGGAAATAAGTTTATGCCTTTTGTTCGTGGAGGATGGGCAAAAGATGGTGGAAGTTTTTATGAAGCTTCTGTAAGTACCGGTTTTACTTACAATATTATGGGACCAAATACTTTGGGAGTAGGTTTAAACTGGAACAGACCAAGTGAAAGTACTTTTGGACAAAAATTAAGAGATCAATATGTCTCAGAGATTTTCTATAAGTTCAAATTGACACATCATACAGAGTTGACTCCTAGTGTACAATTGGTTGCTCATCCTGCTTTAAACATGAATACGGATTTCACTTCCGTATTTGGTTTAAGATTTAGAGCTTTCTTATAATCACATAGATTGATTCAAATTTTAAAGAGGAGAGATAATTCTTTCCTCTTTTTCTATGATTGAGTATTGGATTCCGTTGTTTTTACTTTCTTAAATCTAGTATATTAGATAAGGAAAAAGTAAAACATGGAATATCAATATATTATAGATGGAGACGAGCTTGCTCAAGAAGCTTCGTATAAAAAAGTAGCCAAAGATCTCAAAGGGGAATGGGATGGAGAACATCTTAAAGTGGAGAATAGTTGGTGTGAAATTGATGCTCATTCTTTCTATTATTTAGATGGGATGTACATTTCTATATCTGATTTATTGTTTAAAAAGCCTGTATTATTTAGAAGCAATAGACAAAGTGATGATCAACCTTACTTTGCCTTAAAAATTGGTTTCACAGGTACGTTTTTGAGTGATAATGAATCAAAAGATTTTAATAACCTAGGTGTGTTTTTCTATAATTCTACTCAAAATTTTGAAGTTGAATATCCTGTTGATACTAGATGTCAGTGGGTGTCAATTATATTCTCTAAAGAGTTATTCGAAAGATTTATGGGAGAACAAACCAATAAGATTACGGATTTAGTAAACGATACTTCTGCTTGGTTTAAATACTTTCCATTGGATATAGAAATAGAAAATTTAGTAAGAGCCTTGTTTTTCAATTTGGATAAAAAAAGAAGAAGACCCATTTATTTCTTTACCAAGCCTCTTGAAATCATTAGTCTAATTCGAGAGAAAATGGATAAAGAAGCGAGTGGGTTTAAGAAAAATATTCATGAAGACGATCTCAAAATCATGATGCAATTGAAAGAACAATATCTATCTGATTTCACTAAGCAACCGAATTTATCAGATTTAAGTTTTAAGTACGGCATGAGCATCTCTAAGTTGAACCGTGTCTTCAAATCAATTTTTGATAAACCTATTCTTCAGTTTTACAATCAACAGAAAATAGAAGAGGCTTACCGACAGATCAACCGAACCAATAAAAGTATCACTGAAATTTCTATGGATCTCAACTTTACCAATGTAGGCTATATGAGTAAGATGTTTAAAGATGCATATGGTTTTCCTCCGTCAGAATTAAGGAATTAGAAATTTTGATCATCAACTTTAAAAAAGTGTTTCAATAAATTGCAGTAAATTACTTAACTAACCTATTTAATGAGTCAATCAACAAATAAACATTTCGAAATTTTAGACGGAATGAGGGGAGTAGCTGCCATCATTGTTGTCGCTTTTCATATCCTTGAAGCTTTCGCATTAGGTGATCGAAAGTCTCAAATTATTAACCACGGTTATTTGGCTGTGGATTTCTTCTTTGTTTTATCTGGTTTTGTGATCGGTTATGCTTATGATAATCGATGGGATAAAATGACTTTAGGAGGATTCTTTAAAAGAAGAATTATTCGATTGCAACCCATGGTGATTATGGGGTCGATCATTGGAGCAGCGACTTTTTATCTACAAGCATCCCCAGAGTTATATGCAAATTTAGCTTCCACAGAAGTAAAAGATGTGATTATTGTAATGCTTATTGGTTTTACAATGATTCCTGTTGGAAGATCTTTTGATGTGAGAGGATGGGGAGAGATGTATCCCTTAAATGGACCGGGTTGGACGTTGTTCTTCGAATATATCGCTTACACTTTATATGCACTTATTTTAAGAAGATTACCAAATATCATTCTTATGATATTAGCAGGTATCGCAGCGGGCTTCTTGATTCACCTTTCTGTCACTGCAGATACGGGAACTGTAGCTGGGGGCTGGTCATTAGATCCTGAACAACTAAAAGTTGGAATGATTCGCTTATCGTATCCCTTCTTATCAGGTTTGTTATTATCTAGATTTATGAAGAGAACTCATATCAAACATTCCTTCTTGATAAGTAGCATCTTGATGGCATTGGTCTTATCGCTTCCAAGATTAGGAGGAGATACCAATTGGATAAACGGTTTATACGAAGCCTTAGTCATCATCTTTATTTTCCCATTGATCGTTTATTTAGGAGCAAATGGAGAAATCAAAAATGAGAAAGCAAGAAAGTTTGCCAAATTCTTAGGCGACATTTCTTATCCAATTTACATCACTCATTATGCCTTTATTTATATGTATACTGCATTTGTATTTAATGAGGTATTACCAGAAAAACAAAACTACGGTCTAGCTGCAGTTTATGGTGTACTTACATTTGTCGTATCCATCTTAGTGGCTTACTTATCTGTTAAGTTTTACGACGAGCCATTGAGAAAATGGTGGAGTAAAAAGTGGCTGAAGAGCTAAATCAACAAAAAAATAAGCTGGGTTTGATGACACTGAATTTATCAAACTCAGTTTTTTTATTTCTATAAAGAAAAACTAACTGATAATTGAAAATATAATTTTTGATTAAGCTGAGTTATTTACTGAATAAACAAATCTTCAATTTAAACCAATTTCTAATGCGTTACTATTTTCAAATCATTGTATGCATCCTATTTATTTCTTGCAGCACAAAGCCTAAAAAGCAAACTCAAATCGATTTTACCACTGTAGACTCCTTTTTCATTGTAAAAGAAAAACTTCAAAAAGAAGAATTGCCATCAGAAGAGGAATGGGATCAACTATTTAATTCTACTGGGTATAAAGTAGCCGGCAGAGATCAAAGTAGAGAAGGATATATCAAGTTGATAAAATTGGCCTATTACCCTCCATCACAAAGTGAAAAAGACAGTATTTTACAGTTCACGCTCAAGGAGGATCTATCTAACATGCAAGATTATTTTCTAAAAATAACTTTAGAAAACTTCATCAAAGTAGGTGAAATGGAGAAAGAACTTCTCACTTATAGAGAACAGTACGATTTTGATCAAAAAATTGATGCAGCAAAGGAAAAACTAAAAGGCTTTTTAATTGACCCAACAGATTCTTTAATCACAGTTCCATCTATTAGTGCGGCTATCTTTGAACCAGAAGCCTATGCTTATCCATCAGGAATTGTAATTGACTTAAACAAAGCGTTTCAAGATCCAGATGAGGAACTTATAGGTTTTTTCTCTCATGAGTTGTATCATATGTACAGAAGTAAATTCGAAAATAAAGAATATGCCAATTATAATGGTTTTACAAGAGCGATAGAGAAACTTCATAATGAGGGCGTTGCCGATTTAATTGATAAACAAGATACAGTCTTTCAGTCTGCACTTTATCCCAAACAATTTACTGATATCTATGGAGAGGCCTTTATTTCGACCAATCAAACATTGGAACAATTTGATGAACTTACATGTAAGTTTGTTAAAGGCGAAGTTTCTGAAGAAGAATACAATTCTACTACTCAAAATATGTTTGTATTTGGAGGACATCCGAATGGTTTTTCTATGACACGATCAATCGTGAAAAATGGACAAAAAGAAGCTTTAGTTGCGAATTTTGCAAACTCATTAGCGTTTATCAGATTATATAATGAAGCTGCGAAAGTACAAAGCAAATATGTATTTAGCGATGAACTAATGGCGTATGTAGATCAACTCGATGATCAGTTTTTTGAAAATAAAAATATGTAACAATCAGAGATGATTGTATAAGTCATTCATCAAATAAAATGAAGAGGTTATGTTTAACATGACCTCTTTTATTTTGTGGTGAATAATTATTCATTTATATTTGTATCGCGCACGATATAAATATAAAAAACTTAATTATGAATCAGATAAAAACAACAACGACACAAAATATCTTTAGAGTTTTATTAGGAGCAGCAATGCTTTATGCAGGCATTGGTCACATGACTTTCAGAAGAATAGCGTTCCAAGCGCAAGTACCAACCTGGTTAACAACCGATGAAGCCTTTGTCGACTTTGTAGTATTGGCTTCTGGAGTAGTAGAAATTCTATTTGGTTTATTGATGATCTACGGAAGAAATTTTAAAGTTCAAACGGGTATAGCATTAGCCGTTTTCTATATTTTGATATTTCCCGGTAACATCAATCAATATGTGAATGGGATAGATTCTTTTGGATTAAATACAGATAATAAACGACTCATTCGTCTATTCTTCCAACCTCTTTTAGTGCTTTGGGCATTGAGGTCATCTGGAGGATGGAAATATCTGATGGAAAGAAAAAGAACGAAATAAACCACCTCTAGAGTAGAAAATTTTTCGACTCATAAATAACTGAACAATCACTTTCCCCCCTTTATTTCAAGAATTTATCTTACAAACAGAGGAGAAGGTGATTGTAATTTTGGCTTGTTAGCATGAAATGAATTTATTCAACTAAACTTATTTGATATGAACTACAAGCCTCTACTTTTTATCACTTTACTGATGTATAGTTTCTTTTCTATTGGACAAGATACTGTCGATATCAACCTTAATATAAAACACCTTGTCGGTAACAGTGCAGAATTTGACCGATCAAAATACATGGTGTTTCATGAAAGTATTACCGGAAATGAATGGGATAGTGATGAGCAACGAGCATCATTTTTAAATGATTATGACATTTATTTAGGAAGAACTAATGGAGCGATCGTTTGGGAATTTAATCAGGTGAGACAAGACCCCAACAAAGCGGGATGGCCTGATATTTCTCATATGCAAGAAAAGGGACAACAGTCAAAAAACAACTATGCTTCCAAAACAGCTGCACATTCTTTAGAGCACCGAGAGATCAATATGATGGAAGGTGGACAAATGTGGCCTATGTATCCGAACGGTCAAGAAACCACTCCAAGTTCTTGCTGTAGTGATGCAACCCCTTGGTCATACGAAGGAACAGAAGCGGTAGCAGAATTCTATAGTAATTACCTTACCCATTACTTTGGAGAGGGCGGTACTACAGGTAAACAAAAACCTAAATTAGTAGAAGTATTGAACGAGCCGTTTGTAAAAGCCAATCAGTACAATACAACCAATAGAGAAATTGCAGAGATGCATAATGTAGTAGCCAAACGAATTAAAAAGGATCACCCAGATGTAATGGTGGGAGGTTATACTGCTGCACATCCAGCTTTCGAAGATCACGATTTCGGACATTGGGAAGGTAACTGGAAAATGTTTATTGACGTTGCCGGAGAAGAAATGGACTTCTTTTCTTTTCACTTATACGATTATGTAGGGGACAATACGACCATGATCGAAAGACAACGAAAAGGAAGCAACATCGAAGCCATTATGGATATGATTAACCATTACTCCATGATTAAATTAGGTGAAGTAAAACCTTGGTCGATATCAGAATACGGTTGGTTCTGTCCAAGTTGCGACGGACCTTATTATGCCGAAAGAGATTGGTACAACGTTCGTTCATTTTCATCAATGATGATGCAATTAATGGAAAGACAGGATCAGATTATCAATGCCATTCCATTTTTATTAACCAAAGCTTCTTGGGCACACAACAAAGCAGAAGACGAATACAATTCCTATGGCCCTCGTTTGTTGAGAGAAATTGGCGAGGTAGAAGGTGAGCCGTCTCATCCAGGTTATGTGTATACGGATTTATTGAAATTCTTCGAATTATGGACAAATGTTAAGGGTACGAGAGTGGATACTAAACCCACAGATTTTGATTTACTTTCTGATGCTTACATCAATGGAAATAAGTTGTATTTGATATTAAGTAACCTCGACCCGGAAGTAAAGAAGGTGCAACTTAATATCGGTAATATCACTGATTATCCAATTAGCGAATTGATGGTAAAACATGCTTATGAATCCAATTTATTGACACAATTGGATACGACTTATTTCACAGATCATCTTTCTGAAGTAGAGTTGGGATCAGAAGCAACAATGATTTTAGAATATACATTTACCAATGATGTAACAATCGATGAGTTGAAAAAAGAACAAATGTTCTATGCAGAAACTTATCTTCAGCCAATTGTAGCCAATCAAGAAGTATCCTTCCAAGTAAATAATGTAGCAATTGAAGAAAACGGAGAAGCGATTCTTAGAATTGGTTTAGGTAGAGATCCAGGAAAATCATTAAAACCAACAGTGAAAATCAATGGTACTACACTTCAAACACCAACGAATTGGAAAGGAGATGACCAACCTGCAAGGGACCGTTTCTTTGGAGTATTAGAGATTCCTGTAGATTATAAATTGTTACAGTCTAATAACACAGTTTCTGTTTCATTCAATGATGATGGTGGACATATCACCACACTTATTTTAAAGACGTACGCTTTATCCATTCCGGTGGAAAGATCAGCATTTAACATGGGAAACGGTGATGAACCTTTGGGTTTAGAAAATCAACTAGAGAGGTTGAATGTATATCCCGTTCCAAGCGATAGTATGATTAAGTTATCAGGTATTGATGGAGAAACAAAATGTAGTGTGATTTCATTATCGGGAAAGATTTTATTTACCACACATCAAAAAGTAATAGACATTTCCAAGCTAAATGTTGGGGTGTATATTCTGAATGTGGAAACATCAAAAGGGATGGTTTCGAGAAAAATTATTAAAAAATAGATAAAGAATAGTCTCTTAGATTAAAGCATTTCTTGTTTTCAATAAAAAATTGGAAATGCTTTATTTATTAGATCACAAAACAAAATTAAGCTCAATTATCTTATCGAATGCGTTAAATATTAACGAAATCAACCCGTAAATTGGTGATTGATATTAATTTAATATGATGGGAGTTATATTCTCATTACCTTTATAGTGCATAAGGTAGACGAATCCGTCTACACATGACTAAATGATTATTTTTCATTTTCCATCTCGAATTTTCTAAGATTCATATTTTAAATGTTCATACTTATTTAGTTACACTTGGCAAAACACATTAAAAAATCATAATGGCAAAATCGCAACAAGCATTTAATAAGTTAGAAAAGCAGAAGAAAAAAGCAAAAAAGAAGCAAGACAAACTTGCTAAGAGAGAAGAGAACAAAAAGAACAAGACAAAAGGAGCCGATCTTGAAAGCATGATGGCATACGTGGATGAGTTTGGAAATATTGTTGACACTCCTCCAGATCCAACTGAAGAGAAAGAAGAAATCAAATTAGAAGATATTCAGATCTCTGTTTCAAGAAATAACGAAGAGCCTTCAAAGAAAAAGGGTAAAGTTGAATTCTTTAATCCTGATAAAGGTTTTGGGTTCATCATCGAAAAGGAAAGAAGACAAAAACTATTCTTCCATATCAATGATGTTGAAAAAGGCTTTGATATTAAAGATAACGATTTTGTTGAGTTCGATATTCAAGATACTCCTCGAGGAAAAGCTTGTGCGAATGTAACAAAAGCATAAATAAAAACTCCTTTGATGATGAAAACATCAAAGGAGTTTTTTTATTGCAATTCTACATTCCTTCCTAGCTTAGGCTTTTTCTGCTTCTATTTTTTTCACAAGGAAGTAAGAAGTACTCATAAGTACTAGACCAATTACTGCTCCCCATTGTTCGCCATCGCTTACATTTAAGTGAGCAAAAACGGCAAGTAAAAGATTGAAAGTGAACCCAGCGTAAGCCCATTCTCTTAATACTTTAGATTTAGTCTGCCATATACCAATTACCCCAAGTACTTTGGCTGTAGCCATGTAGTAAATTAGATTAGGAGGGAAGCCCATTGCTTCGAAAAATCCTACCACCATTTCATGTTGGAAAATGTAGTTGGCTACACCTCCCATAATAAGTAAAGAAAATAAACCAGTAACTACGTAATAGAAGATTTTGTTCTTGTTTTTCATAACGATTAAAGTTGAGTATTTAAATGTACTGTTATTATTTTACATGTAAAATAAATTATTTTTAAAAAACACGCGATTTGCGTGTTATCCTCTAAGGCGATCTAAAACATCACTTGCTTGAGCTGCTTCTTCCTCCGAGATATTTTCAAGGAACCGAAAGATCGTGTCCTTTTGATCTAGTTCATCAATTTCTTTTAAAAGATCGAGACCTTTCTGAGAAATCTTAACGAAAACTACTCTTCGATCTGAATCACTTCTTTTTCTTTCGATTAACTCTTTATCCAGAAGTTTATCAGCCAACCGGGTAGTATTCGGTGTTTTTTCTATCATCAGAGATTTGACATCATGCATATTTTTCCAATCTCCAGCCCCTCTTAGAATTCTCAGAATATTAAATTGTTGCGTGGACAATCCATAAGGCTTAAACATTTGAGCGGTGATGTTATTCAACCAATTTGAGGTATAAATCAAATTAGTGATAAACCGATGTTTATCATTTTGAAACTTAGATTTTATAACATCATCTATACGTTGCATTTTCTCTTTTTTGATAAGTAATGATTGATTACATCACAAACATAGTAATTATATTTTACATGTAAAATAATTTTATGTAAAATAAAAAGAGAATACCTCAAATTGAGGCACTCTCTTTTAGATCGGTTATGGAACATGGAACTAACTATCTTGACCTAATTTCTTTTCTCATAAAGTAATAATAGGAGAAACCAAATAAAGAAATACACGCCGATATTAATGCCGTGATGTGTGGCCATATTAAAAATATACTTTCTTGTAAAGGAAGAATTGAAGGTAATGTTCCTATCTTTTCAGCTCTACTAAGAGGGCCTAATGTCCTTACAGTAGGCATCAATACAGTATTTACTGCTTCATTAAATAGTTGAACTGGATTTATTCTATTCACATTTTGAATAAAACTTTGATAGGCCACTATGGTATTTTCAGAAGCATATATTGATGGAGCCATAGATTGAGCCAATACATTAATGATTATACCAAAAAAGATGGTGAAAAATATCCATAAGGCTAATCCAGATAAGGCGGAGGTGGCTGATTGCTTGAATTTTACCGAAAAGAATATGGAAAGATTCAACCAAAACCCAACGTAAATGATATTAATAAGAGAAAAGACAAACAAACGCAAGACTTCATCAAATGTAGGAGGGATCCCGATGAGTAGTAATCCAAAACCTACAACAACCAAAGTGATAAATATAAATAAAGCACTTAATACTATAAGTGAAGCCGTGAACTTTGCGTTTAAGATATAGTCTCTATAAACAGGTTGTGCTAAAATGCGACTTAAAGTGCCTTTGCTCTGTTCAGAATTGATTGCTTCAAACCCCATACTTATCCCAAGTAATGGACCAATAAAACTAACAAAAACAATAAATGATGGCAGGGCATCAGATGAGTGCGTGAAAATTCTTAGGAAAAAGAAATCATTGCTTTTACTTAATTTTACTACAGTTGAAAAGTCAGATAATGCACTATATAAAGAAGCTGAACAGGTAAGCAATAATATCAAACCCATAATCAAAAACTTCCAACTACGTACCGTATCTGTTATTTCCTTTTGTACCATCACCCAAAATGCCGAGGTGTTATTTATTGTAATGATCATAATTTTCTGTTTTCAAAATACTTATTATAAATAGCATCTAGGCCAAATTCTTTTTTATTTAAGTACACCAATTCCTGCTCTGCTTCAATTACTTTTTTAGCAATTTCAGCAGAGACATCTTTAGAACATTCTATTTCGAAGTGGTCTTTCTTAAAATCAATTTGATTTACTTCTTCAATAGGTGTCAAAATTTTCTTCAATTGTTCAGGATCCATTTTATTTGTATTTGATGATATTCCTAATTCAATCAGATAACTTCCTTTGGTGAAGAGTTCTTGAGAAAGTTCTTCCAGATTACCTTCAGCAAGTAATTGTCCTTCCACAAAAATGCCTACTCTATCACATACTTGTTGTACTTGATGTAAATTATGAGAGGAGAATAAAACCGTTATTTGATGTTCATTTCTTAACTCAACAATCAAGTTTAATAGTTCCTCAACGCCTTTAGGGTCTATACCAGAGGTGGGTTCATCAAGAATAATCACCTCAGGGTTTTTGATAAGTACATCTGCTAACCCTAAACGTTGTCGCATTCCTTTGGAGTAAGTAGACACTTTTTTATGCATTGCATCTTTTAGACCTACTCTTTCTATAAATGCTCTTGCTTTATCTTTTGCAAACTCCTTGTCCAATCCATTTAGCTGAGCAGTATACACCAAGTTGTCTAACCCAGTAAGTTGAGGGTAAAACCCAACATCTTCAGGTAAATAACCCACCCTTTGTTTCACTTCAATAGGTTTTCGAGTAGGATTAATACCACAAACTTCTACTATACCACTATCCGGTTCCGTCAAACCCATAATGGTTAGTATAGTAGTCGATTTACCTGCTCCATTTGGTCCTAGTAAACCAAATATTTCTCCTTTTTTTATGGATAAGTTGAGTCGGTGAACTGCGGTATGTTCACCATACCTTTTTGTAATTCCACGTAATTGAATTACAGCATCACTCATTACTTTCATTATCTTCTACCGTACTTTTTAGTTAAATACACCATACCCCCCATTGCAGATAGAATAATGGAAAGCCCCATTACTCCCATAAACACACGAGTTTTAACAGTCATTCGGAATGAAGTGGATACACTTGTTTCAGGTGTTTTTGCAGTAATTGTAGTCATATAATCACCTGGAATGGCTTTGCCATTTGCTTTTACATGAGCAAAAACTTTTTCAGTAGCACCCGCCTCTAAAAATTCGATAGTATTTTTACTAAACTTCACCTCCCAATCTTTGGGTTTACTATCACTTAGTTTGATATTTTCTAGTTTAGTCGACCCAGTGTTCTTTACAATTAATTCGATTCTTTTTTCATCACCGGCTGTAATTTCCTGACTCAATAATCCATTAGGAGTAGAGAGTGATAAATCATAAGTACCGGTAATGACCACCTCTAAATTCATTTCAGAGGTAGAATTCCCAGATACAGCTTTTACAGGAATTACATATTTTCCCGCTTTAGTAAATGAAGCAGCTTTGACATCAAAAGTGATGTTTTTTGTGCCATTTGCACTAACCTCAGTAGAAGTTGCTTGTTTATAATTTGGTTTAATAGCCACGGACCATCCCTTAGGAGGGGAGGCCATAAGTGCATATTGTTGTGTGCTCGATGTTTTGTTTTTTAAAATAGCCGAAAACGTAAAGTTGGATTTAGGTGTACCCTCCATATTTTTTTGATCACAAGTCAATTCAGATTCGTTTGTGCCAGCTGTAGTAACATGAATTGTGATCGGCAAACTAGCATGTTCACCCATACTAGCATACACAGTGTAATATCCTTTTTTGACTTCATAAGGAATTTCCAATTTGAAATCAAGCGTTTTTTTGTCCTCCGGTCGAACGGCAAGTTTAGATACATTAAGACCACTTGATGTTAAGGAATAACTCCAATTTTTAGGAACTCTATAAATATTGATGTTCTCGTTATAAGTTTGATTACCATTATTAATGATATCAAGTTTGTAATTAATTGTGGTTCCCGGAGCCACAGCTACTCTCGTGTTCGGAGTATAAATTTCAATCGGAGCATTTGATGCGAATAAAGATGTATTGGCAAGGAATACTAACAATCCAATACATAAAACTTCTAGTTTGAAAAGTTGCTTTTTCATAGAAATTAAATCATTAAAAAATTAATATTAACTACATTACGTTAAGTCGATCAAAGGAGGCCTGTAAGCAAAAACACCTACAAGCCGTATTGCCTGAAAATTAAAACTCTTATTCAGGTGATGAAGAATCTAGGAAGCAGATTGATATTTTGTGTACAAGATTTCTTCAATGACATCTTGATGCAGATCTGAGAAATTTTCAATTACCCAATCTTTTAATTTAGCTTGCTCTTTGGCTTCTAGCCAATTCATCGATTTAATTAGTTCTTTTCTAAAAAGGGCTTTTTCTTCTTTTACGCCATTTAAAACAATTTTGCTGTATTCTAACATAGTACTTTACATTTAAAATCTATTGCATAGATTGGTTCAACAAAATATTTAATAAAATAGGTACGACTACTGCAATGAATAGTCAAGAATAAACGATAGTTATATTTGATTTTCGTTTCTAGATTGAAATCAAAATAAATACCAACCGAATTAGAAAGATTATTGGTGTTTATGGGTAAGTAATTGATAATCAATAATAAATTATTTTCAATAAAAAATATGTAGTGTCAAATTGACAGTTTTTTGTTAATATCAAAAGACAATTTTTCAAGTTGTACTCTTTACTTTTGACAGTTTTTATAAAAAAAAGCTGTCCCAAACAGTGTTGAAACAGCTTCTAATCATTTTAATGTTTTTTATTTCTGATAAGTAGCATAATCTATATACCCTTCAGCACCTCCTCCATAGAATGTATTATGATTGGCATAATCCACTGGAGTCAATGGCCAATTATTTTTCATGCGTTCTACTAAGTCAGGATTGGTGATGAACGGTTGACCAAATGCGACTAAATCCACTAAACCTTTAGCCAATAAGTCTTCCGCAATTTCCTGAGTAAGTTTACCAGCCACCATAATTGGGTGATGATAAATACTTCTTATTTCTTTTCTATAAGCTTCAGTAACTTCTTTATAGTTCGAAATATTTTCTGAAAAATGAAGATAAGCTAAACCAAATTGATCCAATGCTTTTACTAATGCTAAGCTTAAATCAATCATCTCAGGATCGTGGTTTACACTACCCTCTGCCACAAATGGAGAAATCCTGATGGCTGTTTTATCTGCACCAATCGCATAGGCTACAGCTTCAACAGTTTCTATTGTCATTCTCATTCTATTTTCGATAGATCCACCATATTCGTCAGTTCTCTGATTAGAGTGAGCTCGTAAGAATGAATCCAATAAATAACCGTGTGCACCATGTAATTCTACGCCATCAAATCCTACTTCCATAGCATTCTTAGCCGCCTGAACGAAATCATTTTGTGTTTGTTTAATTTCCTCAAGACTCATTTCTTTTGGCGATTCGGTTTCAATCATACCATAAGTACCATCACCTAGTGGGCCCCAAACTTTATCTGCTTCTTTAATTGCAGATGGAGCTACCGGCTGAGTTCCCGAAATATTAGAGTGAGAACGACGACCAACATGCCATAATTGAATAAATATTTTACCTCCTTTTTTATGCACTTCATCAGTAACGGCTTTCCACCCATCGATTTGTTCTTGTGTATATATTCCTGGAGTAAAGCTATATCCTCTGCCTACTTTAGAGATAGGGGATCCTTCTGTAATTATTAATCCTGCAGACGCTCTTTGACCATAATATTCTTTTGCTAAAGGTGTAATAACATCTTCTTCCACAGAGCGAGAGCGTGTCATTGGTGCCATTGCAATTCTATTGTTTAAAGTAATTTGTCCTAATTGATATTCTGAAAATATGTGGTTACTCATGATTGTATAATTTTTGTTTTTTTGATGATACAAAGGTCAATAAAAGGATTATAAATAGAGAGGAAGTAACGCACATTTTTGATGTGATGTAGATCACACTATTTAGAGAATCGACTTAGTGTTTCTCTACTTACACCTAAGTAAGAAGCAATGTATTTTTTAGGCACTCTCTGTATCAAATCAGGTAGTTTTTGAACAAGGTCGTTGTATCTTTTCTCGGCACTATCCTTCATCAACCCCATCACTCTTTGTTGAAGGGAAATATATCCTTTAGTAGATTTAATTCTGAAAAAGTTAGCCAAGGCAGGAACTTTTTCGCACATTTTCTCTCTATCCTCAAACGACATCACTAAAAATTCTGCATCTTCTATACAATCTATATTTAAGGTAGAGATACCATGATTCTGGTACGCTTGAAAATCGCTCACCCAATAATTCTCAAATGCAAACTGAAGGATATGTTCTTTACCACTGTCCTCCATAAAATAAGATTTCACCAGTCCTTTTACTATCCAAAATTCGTTAGGCACATTGCTTCCCTCCTGAATCAAAAACTGATGTTTCTTTAAACGTTTATAGGTAAAATGCTGACTTATATATTCCCATTCTTCTTCAGAAATCTCTACTGTTTCGAGAAAGTGTTGTTTTAATTTTAGAAGTGCTTCTTCCATTCCCTCATTTAAATTTATGTTCCGATATTCAATTTAATAGTTATTGAGGAATCTTAAAAAAAATAGCCACTCCGCATCTGCAAAGTGGCTATCTGTGATATCCGATATATAAATTTTCGTTTGTTAGTTTTGATCTATTATTAAATTTCTTCCAATAGGTAAACCCCTTTCCATTTCAAGGTAGTCTCACCTATTTTCAATTTATGTTTTGATGAAGAGGAGCTATTATTATTACACATTATAAATCTCCATTTCTTGCCTTCTTTATTTTCGAAAGTCACAGCAGAATACGCATTGGTATTGTACACTACATTTACATTTTTAATACTGCTGTACGTGTGAGGAGCCAACTCCGTGATGTAAGAATATCCTCCGTGAGTTTCTAATACTGATGCATATAAGTTACTTCCTTTTTTACCTGTTTTTAACCAGTGGAAAGCCTTGTCGTTTCTAAGGTTCATTTTAGGATCGTTCGCGCCAAGAAGTACAAAATTGATGCTGTCCTCAGCAGAAGTGGCCATATTGAGTGTATAGAACACTTTATTGTTAAACCAGTTGACCTGATTAAAATTCCCTTTAGATGGTGCTTCACCCACTTTCCATAAATATTGGAAACCATCTTTTTTACCCATCACCGGTAAAGAATTTAATGGTTGATTATCGAAAGTAGAATACATCATCTGACCTTTATAATTATAAGGCATTCTCAATTTCTGGTCAGAAGGTAAGTCTGCTCTGAATAAATCAAGTAATAAAGGATTTTCAAATGCATTGTCTTTAATTAATACTAAAGTTCTTTGTTGATGAACACCATCATAAGCAATACTGTCTTTAGCACTCATGATCTGAATATTTTCATCCTCAGCATTGAAGTAATACAATTCAGGAGTAGCCGATTCCGCTTTTTCAACCTTTGCATTGCATTGCGTACGATCGCCAATCACTAAAGTGTTATGGGCTACAGTTTGTTTCGCCCATGTTTTATTTTCTTTTAAGTATCCGCCACCATCTTTTTGGTTGATGTTGACATAACGAGCAGCACCATAATCTTGTAGCACTTCATCTCCTTTATTGTACATCAAATAAGAAAGGCGGTCGAAATGACCATGCCCCATACCGTGTTGGGTAAACTTCATGATGTATTCCTGACGGCTTCCTCTTAAAATACCAATCGCACCTTTATCACCTTTATTACCATCAGTGACCAACAAACTTCTTTTTTGGTAAGTCGTTGCTTTCCCCTGTGCAATAGCATTTGATTCTAAGAAACCACCATAGTTTAGAGGAACTGCGTTCAATTCTTTTACAATCGATAAAAGACCATTTCTATGTGCATCACCGTGTTCGTAAGCGATGGAAATAGCTAATTTCAATTCTCTTGAATAGTAAGACATTCCTTTTTGTGCATCATTTAATGGGAAGAATTCCCCTTTCTCATTCGATAACTGAACAAGCGTTTCGATACCTTTTAGGAGGATCTTATTGTCGTAATTGAAAATATCAAGTTCCTTTTTATTTCTATCCAAGGCTACCGCATACATTAAGTAAGGGTACATTGCATATCTTTGGTAGTAGGGACCTTCGAAATAATATCCATCAGGAGAAAAAGCATGATCGATGTTGGCAAGGAAGCCCGCTTTTTTCTGATCTGCTCTAATAATATCTCCTCCATCGTTGTCTTTTGCGTATAGGTTTTCAAAAGGAAGACCGTATAATGATTTCTGAATCAAATCTTCGTCGTGCATGACCAAACCAATCATACCTACTGCAGCATTGGCCCAAGTACTATGGTTATGCAGGCGGTTAAAGAATTGAGGCGTTTGTACTGATAAGAAATCTGCATAAGGTCTAAATAATTCCTTGTTTAATTTATCTCTAGTACCAGCATCCAACCATTCGTAAATCGAGCTGTACGCCTGACTTGTATAAACCAACCAATTGGCATCGTTTAGACACTGCCAGAAAAATTTACCTGGCGAATACGATCTAGTGGCAGGGTGACGATCGAAAGTAGGAAATAATTCAGCGTATTTTAATAAAGTGTTTTTGATTAGCTCAGCGTATTGCTCATTACCTGTCAATTGGTAAAGCATGCCCGCTTTCTGCATAATCGTATAATTTAATTTATGTTGAGAGTGAGTGTACCCTCCAGCTAAATCTTTAGGAACAGGAACATCAAGTCCAGATTTTAAATAGGGAGCCACTTCTTCAATCGCATCATTTACTGCTGAGTGAAAAAGGTTATCACTTTTTAAAGCCAATTTCATTTCCTGAAGCTGAGCCTCGGAAGTAATTAAATTTCCGTTCTGACTGAAAACGTTAGATACACTTAACAGAATTAGCAAGACTGCTGTGTATAAGTTATTCTTCATTTTCATCTTTATGATTTTATTTATTTGTTAGCGAACATCAGATTTTGTAAACAGATTCTTTTTCTCAAAACATACTTTAAAAGTTGTCTTTCATTTCATCAATATTGTTTACTTAAATAAAAAACATTGTTGTTTTCTATTATTGGTATTTTGGTTGACCAATTTAGAGAATCGATATTTATTACTCATCATCAAAATCAAAATAAATTAACAATAAGTGTTAAAATGCAATAATATATAGAAATAGTGCAATGTTTTGTAAGTAAAAAAGGGTCTTTAAGTGATGTTTATTTTTAAGATTAACTAAAATCATAAAAAAGTAAAACAATGTGTACAATCTATAATAAGATCTATTTGTCTTTTATTGTCACGGGTGGTTATCAAAATGAATTTAGATTAAAAATGCTGATTAATAATAGTTGAAGGCAGTTTTTAAAAAGAGTCGTTTTTACAATTATTAAGGTTTTGTTTTCTGATGGACAAAAATATATTTTAGTCATTTTTACCAGTATCGATCGTTATATTTTCATTTTAATTTGAAATTTTAACATTTTTCATAAAATCTGCCTCATTTTAACGCCTTCCGTGCTTTTGGTGTGAATAAATCACAATTTATATCATTCATTTTGCGAAAAATATATGTCGATTTAGGAAATATAAAATTGATTTATGATATTTGGTCAACCAATCACCAAAAAGGGTTGAGAACAAACAAATCATCTGATTCTACGCTGAATCAAATTATAGAAATAGAAAAAAGATAAATTAGAAATGAAGAATTTTACTGTTCAGCTGTGTACGGTAGCTTTACTAACAACAGCCTTGATCATGTCCTTCAAGTCTTTTACTGGAGACACAGTAACGACAGTTAAGGAATTAGAAGAACGTATTTCTAATGCACAACCTGGCGATACAATTGTTATGGCTGCGCAAACATGGAAAGATGTTAAGATTAAATTCAAAGGTGAAGGTACAGAGGAGAGGCCAATCGTATTAAAAGCTGAAAAAAGAGGTGAAACGTTACTTACAGGAAATTCTTCTTTAGAAATTGGTGGTAATCACTTAGTTGTTGATGGATTGATTTTTAAAGATGGATATGCAAAAGGTAGAGTAGCGGTTAGATTTAAGATAGGTGATGTAGTTGCAAAAAATTCTCGTTTAACGAATGTTGTAATGGATCACTATAATCCTGCAGACAGATTTGAAAAAACATCTTGGGTAGAGTTATACGGTCAGAATAACGAAATAGATCACTGTTATTTTGGAGGTAAATTAAATGCCGGTGTTTTAATGGCTGTGAAATTAAATAATTTAGAATCACGTCATAACAAGCACCACATTCACCATAACTACTTTGGTAAAAGACCTAAATTAGGATCAAACGGTGGTGAGACGCTTCGTGTAGGTGTATCTACATATTGTGAAGAATCTTCTGAAACATTAATCGAGAATAACTATTTCGATCACGTTTCTGGTGAAGTAGAAATCGTATCGATTAAATCTTCAGATAACATCATTAGAGGTAATATTTTTGAAGCTTCAGAAGGTGTTCTAGCTTTAAGACATGGCGATAGAAACATTGTGGAAAACAACTACTTCTTCGGTCATAACTTGGCGAATGCAGGTGGTGTTAGAGTAATTAACGGAGGTCACATTGTAAGAAACAACTACTTCCAAGATTTAGGTGGTAAGCGTTTCTTTGGTCCACTTCCAATTATGAATGGTGTACCTAATTCCTTGCCTAACCGTTACATTAGAGCACACCACGCTACTATTGAGGGGAATCATTTCTTCAATACTCCACACTTAGAATTGTGTGTGGGTTCTGATAGAGAACGTACTCAAATTCCTGATCACATTACCATCAAAAACAATGTGTTCTATAATCCTACATCATCAGAAATCTTTACAGTATTGGATGATATCTCTGGATTTACATTTAAAGGAAACAAATACAAAAACGATGGTTCAGCTTTAAAATACAAAGCAGGAATGAAACCATTGAAAGAAGAATATACAAAGAATGCAGAAGGTTTATATGAGAGTAAATCATTCAAACCTGAGCTTCCAGTGAAAAAAGAAGAATGTGGTCCAGCTTGGTACACACCAATCGCTACTGCTTTAGCACAATCGAATCAAGTACTTAAAGTAGGTAATTTTGATGAGTTAGTAAAAGCGATTGAAACTGCTGAAAACGGTGCTACTGTAGAAGTGACTGCTCCATCAATTAATTTTACAAAAGATATTCACTTAACTAAGAATGTTTCTATTGTATATAACGGATCGGAGAGAACGCAATTCTACTTCGAAAAGAACCAAAAGCAAGTTTCATTCTTCGTCATTGAAAATGGAGGTAGCTTAAGCATTAGAAACATCGATTTCAAAGGTAGATCTAAAGTGGGTATCTCAAAAGCAGGTATCTCAACTTCTAAATCTCCAATGATTCAGCACTATACTTTAACGATCGATAATTGTGCTTTCCATCACTTTGATGCAGCCGATTATACAGCGTTCCGTGCCTTCACAAGTACATTTGCTGATCGAATTGAAATCAAAAATTCTGAGTTCTACAATATTTCGGGTGTAGCCTTAAATATCAATGGTCAGACGGAACAGTTGGGTAGATATAGTGCAGAAGAGGTCGTAATCGAGAACTGTAAGTTCACAAGAGTAATGACAGGTGCTATGGAGATTACTCGTTTAGGTAACGACGAATCGACGACAGGTCCATATGTTTCAATTAAAAACTGTGACTTCGTAGAATCAGGTAATAAAGAATTAGGTAGTGTAGTATTGCTTTGGGGTGTACAAAGCCTAGATGTAGATAACTTATTCTTCTACAATGCGGGTACATCAGGAAGAACAATTCGTTTCGAAGATCCAAACTGGGCAGTATCTACAATTGATAATATCCTAAGTATTGGTTCGGGTAGAATCGAATCGTACTACCCAAGAGTGGGTAAACATGTCACAACTATCGAGGAACATTTAGAAGAAGCTAAAGCCTACGATATGAAACGTGAAATGAATAAAGGTTTTCAACCATCTAAATAATTAACTATCGGGTAGCATTGAGTGCATACTCTGTACTCAATGTTATCTGGTGCTAATTGAACAAACACATTTACGATTAACAATTTCTAAACTTTAGTAAAAAATGGAAAAGATACAATCAAAACCATTCTTCGTGTCTTCAGAAAATGAGTGGGAAGAATTAGGAAACGGTATTTCTCGTCAAATCATCGGTTATGACAATCAATTAATGGCTGTAAAAGTGAAATTTGAGAAAGGTGCTGTAGGTACTCCTCACTCTCACTTTCACTCACAAGTAACTTATGTAGTAGAAGGTTCTTTCAGAATGAGAATCGGTGAAGAGTGGAAAACAATTAACAAAGGAGATGCATTCTATTGTGAGCCAGACGTTGAGCACGAAGCTGAATGTTTAGAAGACGGTATGTTGATCGATACTTTCGGTCCTGCACGTATGGACTTCTTAGACGGTTCTAAGCCAGCTTACCTAACAGGTAAACAAGAAGATTAATTCACTTAACAAACTACTTAGAACATGGCTACAACAATAGAAAATAAAAAGCCTACTGAGCAAGGTATTAAGCCATTCGGTAAGAATTTACGTTGGGCAATTATTGGTCTAATCGCAATCGCTACTATTATCAATTATATTGATAGATCTGCGTTATCAATGATGTTCCCAGGTGAAGGTGGTATCGGAGAAAGTTTAGGTTTAGACAAGACTGATTATGCAGTTATTTTGAACGTCTTTATGGTGTTCTATGCATTAGGTCAGTCATTCTCAGGAAGAATTTTTGATAAAGTGGGTACACGTTTCGGATATGTAATTTCGATCGGTATCTGGTCTATCTCTTCTTTCTGTCATACATTCGCAAGAGGTATTTTCTCTCTTGGGTTCTTCCGTTCGACATTAGGTTTTGGTGAGGCAGGTAACTGGCCTGGAGCAGCTAAAAGTAATGCAGAATGGTTCCCAATTAAAGAAAGAGCTTTTGCACAAGGTTTATTTAACGCAGGTGCTTCTTTAGGATCTGTAGTGGCTCCACCTTTTATCGCTGCTTTATTCGTGGCTTTCGGATGGCAAACTACATTCATGATCATCGGTTCGTTGGGTATGTTATGGATCATTCCTTGGTTGTTAATTAACAAAGGAACACCAACAAAACACCCTTGGATGACTGAAGAAGAATGTCACTACATTAAATCTGGTCAGTCTAAAGCTGATAACGATGAGAATGCAGTTGCACTTCCTTTAAGTAAAATCTTATCATACAAACAAGCTTGGTCTGTATTAGTATCACGTTTCTTCTTAGAACCAATTTGGTGGTTATTCGTAGGTTGGATGCCAATTTACTTAGCCGACGTTTATGGTTTCGATGTAAAAGAAATTGGTGCATTTGCTTGGATTCCATACGTAGGAGCCGCTTTAGGTTCTGTATCGGGTGGTTACTATTCAGGTTTACTGATCAAACAAGGTCATACAACAAACAGAGCACGTAAGCAGACCATCATTATTGGTTCTACTTTAATGTTATCGGGATTGATCGCAGTATTAAGTATCGATTTATCGCACAACCCAGATTGGTTTGTTTACATCGTAGCAGTAGTATTGTTTGGTTTCCAATTCTCAATTGGTAACGTACAAACTTTACCATCTGATTTCTTCTCTGGAAAAAATGTTGGTACTCTAGCCGGATTCGGTGGTACTGTAGGTGTATTGTCTGTGGTATTGATGAACTTCATTGTTTCACAGATTACAAACTACAACATTGTATTCGGTATGATCGCAGCGTTTGTACCATTGAGCGTTATTGCAATTTTCTTCTTGGCGAAAGACATTAAGCCGGTAGAAGAAGACTAAAATAAAATATATAGGGTTTATCATCAATCGCCCTCAAAATTTTGATGATAAACCCTCATTGTCACTTTTAATTAAGTGCTATTATTTCAAAAAAAAATATCTAAATAAATTAGTTTTAAAATTATGAACTTATCAGGAAAAGTTGCCATCGTTACAGGTGGTGTACGTGACATCGGACGTGAGATTACTTTAGCTATGGCAAAGGCAGGTGCAAAAGTAGTAGCAAACTACTATGCAGCTGAAGAAAATGCAGAAGAAAATGCAGCAGAAACAGCTCGTTTAGCAGCTGAATTTGGTGCAGAGGTGATCACTGTTCCTGGCGATTTGATGAATACAGCAGACGTTGAAAACGTAGTAGCTGAAACAGTTAAAATGCATGGCGAGCGTATCGATATTCTTGTAAATGTTGCAGGTGGTATCGTTGGTCGTAAGAAAATTGAAGAGCAAGACGAAAACTGGTATAACTTATTAATGGACTTGAACTTCAAAACTGTTTGGTCTATGACTAAAGCGGTTCGTCCTTACTTAGGTGAAGGTGGTTCAATCGTAAACTTCGCTTCTCAAGCAGGTCGTGACGGTGCTGGTCCTGGTGCTACTCTTTACGGTGCATCTAAAGCAGCAGTTATGGGCTTCACTCGTGGTATGGCGAAAGAATTAGGTCCTATTGGTGTTCGTGTTAACGCACTTTGCCCAGGTATGATCGCAACTAAATTCCACGATGATCACACTCCAGATCAAGCACGTGTAAACGTTGCCAACGCAACTGCATTGAAGCGAGAAGGTCGTGCGGAAGAAGTAGCTGATTTAGTAGTTTACTTAGCATCAGATAGTTCTTCATTCCTTTCAGGTAACAATATCGATATCAACGGTGGCTTAGCGTTCTCGTAACGGATATTGAATTAAATATATTAATATCGGGCCGCACACAATAGGCGGTCCGGTATTTCTTAAATGACTACAGAAATGAAACAAACGATCAAAGGATTATTATTACTACTACTTATCTGGCAATCTAACCTTGCCTTTGCACAACAACCTATCGTTATTGTAAACAGTGGGTTCGAAGACGGTTTAAAAAACTGGGAGGTAAAAGGTAAAGTACAAAAATCTCAAGATGCCAATTCTGGTAACGGTTCAGCTAAACTAGCAGAGAAAGGTGCAGAGGTTACTCAATTTGTAAGAGTAGAACCTAAAACCGATTATATATTAACGTTAGCTGTTAAAGGTAGTGCTACAACTTTTGTTTCTGTAAAAGGTAAAAAGCAAGAAGTAAATACCGATAATAAGAAATTTGCTACTGTAGAAATCGCTTTTAATAGCGGAAAAGCTAAAAATGTAATCATTGGTGCAAAATATAACAACGGACAAGCACGAATTGATGACGTAAAACTAAAACAAGTAAAAGGTGCTGCGGCGTCTAACCAAGAAACATTAAATCCAATTCTTGTGGTCAATGGCGGTTTCGAAAGCAAACTAGCCAATTGGGAAACAACAGGAAAAGTATCTTCTTCAGATGTTTGTCATAGCGGTGTAAAATCGGCTAAAATGGATGCTAAAGCTGAAGTAAGGCAAATGGTAAAAATATATCCTTCATTAGAATACAGATTAGATGTTGCCGTGAAAGGTAGAGGTCAAATCTTTGCAAAAGTGAAAGGTGATGAATTCGTTCAAGATTTCGATACAAAAGAATTTCAAATAGTAAGCATTGAGTTTACTGCTCCAGCAAAAGGAAAATTTGTTACAATTGGAGGTAGATATACTGATAAACAAGTTCGTTTTGATGATTTCAAAGTAGTGATTTTAAATCAAGAACTAGATGAAAACCATCAATACCCAACAGATGTGATTCCTTCATTAACCGATTGGAAAATCACTTTGCCAATAGATGCTCAAGGTAGAGATAACAAAAGAGTATTTGATGTGAATCAGAGAATCAAAACACCATTAGAAATTGCAGATAATGGTATTATTGATTTCGAATACAGACCTTACTTCTTTGCAAAAGATGGTGAGGTGTTCTTTAGAGCACATGCAGCAGGAGCAACAACAAAAGGGTCTAAATATCCTCGTTCAGAATTAAGACAACGTTCAGGTCACGGTAACTTATACTGGTCTGTAAACGACGCTCAATATTTAGAAACGCAATTAAGAGTAACACACGTTCCAACCGAAAAACCAGAGGTGTGTATGGTACAAATTCATGGTCCAGAAGATGAGCCATTAAGAGTTCAATACCATACAAAGAAAGGTGTTTACATCGTTTGGAACGAGAACAATAAAGATTACGACAATGCACTTCCTTACAACATGGGAGAGCAGTTAAAAATATCTGTCTTGGTAGACAAAGGGTATATCACTTGTCAGATTCAAAACCTGACTCAAGGCACTAAATACAAAAAGACTTGGAAATCTATGGATGACACTGGCTATTTTAAAGTTGGTTGCTATACCCAGGCATCTAAATTCCAAAGTCAAATTAAGAAGGGATCTCGCGACGAGCCATATAGCTCATACGGTGAGGTAGCTGTCAAATCAATCATGTTAAAAACCACTTATACACCAAATAAATAAATGAAAAAGATAGTCACTTTTGGTGAGGTGCTACTTAATCTAGCAGCTCAAGGCGATTTACGTTTGAAACAATCAAACAGCTTGGATCTGAGATTTGCTGGTGCAGAGTCAAATGTTGCTGCATCTTTAGCTCAATTTGGTGAGGATGTATCTTACATTACAAGGGTACCTAAAAACGATCTATCTGAGAAGGTGATCAATACATTAAGAGGTCTTGGCGTAGATACTTCTAAAGTAGTATATGGTGGCGATCGTATCGGTATTATTTTCTTCGAAAATGGTGCTGTTTACAGAAGTAGTAAAGTGATTAATGACCGTTCAGGGTCATCAATTGCTACTATCGAAGAAGGATCTATCGATTGGAAAGCGGCCTTCGAAGGAGCAGATTGGTTCCACTGGACAGGAATTACACCTGCATTATCAGCATCAGCTGCAGCGGTAACTAAAGAAGCTTTAGTAGCAGCTAGAGAAATGGGATTAACCATTTCTGGCGATTACAATTACCGTAAAAATTTATGGCAGTGGGGGAAAGATCACACTGAAGTAATGCCAGAATTATTAGGTTACTGCGATGTGATGTCGGGTATTCACCCAGATGTAAATGTGGTAGAACAAGAAGTTACTGATGAGCTTTATGCACTAGCAGGAGAAGATATGATGAAAAAATATCCTAACTGTAAAGTAGTAGTTTTCACTGCTCGTGGTAGTATTTCTGCATCTCATAACACTTGGCAAGGGGTGATTTATGATGGAGAAAAAGTATACAGATCGGCCAACTACGATATCACACACATTGTCGATAGAGTGGGTGGTGGAGATTCGTTTATGGCTGCTTTAATTTACGGTTTACGTAATTACGCAACTAAACAAGAAGCAGTAGAATTTGCAGCAGCAGCTTCTACTTTAAAGCATCTAATTGCTGGAGATCAAAACATGGTGACTGTAGATGAAGTCGAGGCCTTGATGAATGGTCCTAAAAACGGATTGATCAACAGATAAAGAGTAAAAAATATTCCTTAGGGATACTAAATAAAAGAACAAACAATGGCACGTTTCACAAGAATTGAAGTTGCACAAAAAATGTATGATACAGGCATGATTCCTGTATTCTACCATAAAGATATCGACGTATGTAAGCAAGTTTTGAAAGCAACATACGAAGGTGGTGCACGTGTATTCGAATTTACTAATCGTGGAGATTTTGCGCATGAAATCTTTGCAGAATTAGTAAAATGGTCAGCGACAGAATTACCTGAAATGATCTTGGGTATTGGTTCTGTCATCGACGCTCCAACCACTGCTTTATATCTTCAATTAGGAGCAAACTTTATCGTTTCTCCGATTATGAATCCAGAAATGGCGAAGGTTTGTAACCGTCGTAAAGTAGCTTGGTCTCCTGGCTGTGGTTCTCTTACAGAAATCCAACAAGCAGAAGAATTAGGTTGTGAGGTTGTAAAAATCTTCCCAGGTCAACAAGTAGGTGGACCGGATTTTGTAAAAGCTGTAAAAGGACCTTTCCCATGGTCGTCGATTATGCCTACGGGAGGTGTTAAACCAGAAAGAGAAAACATTACAGAATGGATCAAATCAGGTGTTCATTGTGTGGGAATGGGGTCTCAATTAATGGTGAAAGACGCGAATGGTAACTTCGATTTAGAAGGTATCAAAAATTTAACAAAAGAATCTCTTGAGATTATCTCTGAACTAAGAGGATAATTGATATACTACATTTGAATAATCAATTTATTGATTGAAATAGCTAAAAATAAAACCTTACTTATAATTTAAATAATCTTTTAATTTATTTGTGAGGTTTTTATGCTTAAAAAGTAATGAAATAATTATAATAATTTATTGAAGTGAAATTGGATTGGGTAACCAAATTAGAGGTGTGAACTATTAAATGATTGAAATTGAATTGTATTTAAATGTATAGATAAATATTATTTCAAGTTTTATCGTTAAATGAAATGAAAATAAAATTGACTGACTTAAACTCTATATTTAAAATTAAAGTTGCCTTTTTAGTGTGAAAAAATGAAAAATTTATAAGTATTAAGGTTTTTTTATGAAAATACTGATAAGTGTCATTAATTCACTTAAAAATTATTTCTATTTTTGGTCAACCAACATCCAGTGAATAAAATTCACAAATGAACTTCGTTAAACTGTAGATAAATGTTAAAATTAATACTTCAAAAATGGCATCTGACACTTGCTTTTATGGTGCTGATGCTGGCGAGTACTTCGGCATTTGCTCAATCGCAAATTTCGGGTACAATAACTTCGCAAACGGACAATGATCCTATTCCGGGTGTTTCGATTTTTATCAAAGGAACAACAACAGGAACAATTTCAGATTTTGACGGTAACTACTCAATAATGGCTTCTCCGGAAGATATTTTAGTGTATCGTTATATAGGTATGGAAGAACAAGAAATCGTTGTAGGCACTCAAACTTCAATCAATGTTGCCTTAACTGAATCAACTGAACAACTCAATGAGGTGGTAGTTGTAGGTTACGGTACACAAAAGAAATCTCACTTAACTGGTGCAATCTCTAAAGTAACCAACGAAAAGCTGGATCAATTGCCAGTATCTCGTGTGGATGATGCTTTAATTGGTCAAGTATCAGGTGTAAACATTCAACAAACAAACCCTCAAGCGGGTGAAGCTCCAACAATTCAAGTTCGTGGTGTAGGATCAATCGCTGCCGGATCTGGCCCTGCTATCGTAGTAGATGGAGTTTTGGTAGAAGATGATTACATGGCTTCATTAGATATGAACGATGTAGCTTCAATAGAAGTATTAAAGGATGCATCTTCTGCAGCAATCTTTGGTTCCAGAGGTGGTAATGGTGTGATCATGATTACTACAAAATCAGGACAGTCTGGAGACACTAAGTTCAACTTCAATACTTACTATGGTCGTAAATGGTCTTACCAAAGAGACAACTTCCGTCCAACTGTAGCAGAGAACAAAGCCAACATCGAAAATTATATTGCCAATATCGATCAAAATTGGCCAGCAGATTTACCTACTGATCAAAGAGATTATGTAGTAGGTAAAGCAAACACTACATTAACGAGAATGAACTACATGCAGGACATCTTAGGAGATGCTCCTGAAAAAGATTGGCAGGATATCATTTTTGAAGATGGAAACATACAGTCTTATTCGTTAGCTGCTTCAGGGGGATCTGATAATACCACCTTTAATGTATCGGGTGCTTACTTAAAAGACGACGGAGTTTTATTAGCCGATTCGTATTCAAAAATGAACTTACGTTTCAAGTTAAAAAGTAAGCTTACTAAACGTTTAGAGTTAGGTTTAAACGTTAACCCAGTAAGAGAGCAAAAGCAGGTTTTCCCAACTTCTCTTCACGAATCACTTCGTCAGTCTACATGGTTACCTATCAAACATGATGAGCACACGATTAACTTTGTAGACCGAGCCAACTTCCCTAATGTTGCTGTAGGAGATTATGCACAAGAATCACACTTCAACAACTATCCTGATCCAAACGATCCTACTAAAGTATTACCAAACGTTTCGGTAACAAACAACTCCAACCCTTATGCGAACATCGTAGAAAGAGACCATAAAGAGTTAACACACCGTATCTATACAGGTATGTACTTAAAATATAAAGTGATGAAAGGATTAAACTTCCGTACTTCATTCACTGCGACTTATAGAGATCGTGTTCGTAACTACTACGATGGTACAAAAGCTACTCGTAACGGTGCTTCTGATGCTAGACTTCGTAATAGAACGTACAGAGATTTTAACTGGATTAACGATAACTACTTTACATACAATAAAAACATCAACGGCTTGCATGATATCAATGCTACGTTGGGTATGTCATTCGAAAGACGTCAATCGCACTTTACAGAGACGATTGGTACTGGTTATACCAACGATGCGGTGAAAACAATCAATGCCGCTTCTGTAATTGCATTTGGTGATGAATACATCGGAGTAGAAACACTTCACTCTGTATTTGCTCGTGTGAATTATGCATACAACGATAAGTACTTATTCTCGGTATCAATGAGAACGGATGGTAGTTCTAGATTCGGTCAGAACTATAAATACGGTATTTTCCCAGCAGGTTCATTTGGTTGGAGAATAACGGAAGAAAACTTTATGAAAGGAGTGGATTGGGTATCAGTTTTAAAACCAAGAATCTCTTATGGTATTACAGGTAACAACCAAGGTATTGGTCTTTACGATGCATTGGGTAGAATGTATCCTTCATCATCTGTAGTTAACGGAAGTATTTCTTCAGGTTATAATCCTGCAAACATTGCTCAGCCAGATTTACGTTGGGAGCAACAAGTGGAATTGAACCCAGGTTTAGATTGGGGATTATTCGGAAACAGATTATTCGGTTCAATCGAATGGTACCGTCGTAGATCAAATGATCTATTGTTAACTCAGCAAATTCCTTCGGTAACAGGTTTCGATCAAAGAACTGTCAATTTAGGTCAAGTACAAAACCAAGGTTGGGAATTCGAGATCAATGTTAAGCCTATCCAAACAGATAAATTTAAATGGACACTTACTGCAAATGCATCCACTAACGAAAACAAATTGTTAGAATTTGGAGGAGTGGATAGCTTAATTACTATTGTAGATGATAAGCGTCCTGCCAACTGGATTGCAACAACAGGTCACCCAATTTCATCTTTCTACGGTTATAAAATCGACAGATCAAAAGGAGATGACGGTAAGGTACCTTTCGAATACTTAAACGAAGGTTTCTGGCCAATCGGTGGTACTTCTCAAATGGGTTATGTACAAGACTTGAATGGCGATGGTGTTATTGACGAGAATGACCGTACAATTATCGGTTCACCTTATCCTAACTTCATCTGGTCGGTAACTAACAACTTCCAAATCGGACGTTTTGATGTAATGTTTATGTTCCAAGGTTCTATGGGTGGTCAGGTATTGAACATCGACCCTCAGTACTATGAATATCAAACAATGCAAGGTCAAAGACCAAACACTCAATTCTTCGAGGATATGCCATACGTTAGAGAAAGAATTCTTACAGACGATATGGTACAAGATGCATCATTTATTGCTTTGAGAAACTTTAATGTGGGTTATTCTTTACCGACTAACATTGCAGGTAAAGTTGGTCTTAACAAGGCAAGAGTTTACGCTTCAGGTACCAACTTGTTATACATCATGTCAGATGGTTATACTTCATTCAACCCAGAAGGTATTCGCGATGAAGGACCAATCAACTATGGTTATCAAAGAGGTTCTGCTCCAATTCCTCGTTCATTTATTTTAGGTATCAACGCTGAATTTTAATCCTCACTTTAGAAATGAAAACTTCAATTAAATATATATTCACTGTCTTACTATTGATGAGCTTTACTGCTTGTGATAGCTTCTTGACAGAATATCCTTACTCGGAAGTAGCTGTTGATAACTACTTGAAAAACGACGACGAAGTAGAGACTGCCGTAATCGGTATCTACTCAGGTTTACAAGAAGTAGTACAACAAGAGTATGCGATTTTAGAAATGAGAACTGACAACGCAGGTACACGTAGTGGTGTAGGTGACTGGGCACAGTTCGAGACATTTACTATTCTTACAACAAACTCTGTAGTTGCCAACTACTGGAAACAGTTATACATGACGATCTATCGTTGTAACTTGGTGTTAGCGAACATCGATAACGTGGTAGATCCTGCTAAAAAACAACAATTTGAAGCAGAAGCTAAATTTGTTCGTGGTTACTTACATTTCAATGCAGTTCGTTTATTTGGTCATGTGCCATTAGCAGATAGAATTGTAAAAGAAGGAGATACGGAAGGTTACAAGCAAGCCGCTCCTGATGAAGTGTATGCTTTAGTTGAATCTGATTTAACTTTTGCTGCAGAGAACTTACCAACAACAGCGCAAATTCCTTTAGGAAGAGCAAACAAAGAATCTGCAGAAACAATGTTGGCAAAATATCTTTTACAATTTAAAAGATATGATGAAGCAAAAACTATGTTAGAGAATGTGATTAATACTGGTCAATTCTCACTTACTCCTGACTACCGTACTATTTTCTATCAAGAATTAGGTAGCGAAATTATTTTCCCAATCCAATTCATTGATGATAACACAGAAAACTCTCAAGAATTCTCATATTACTTCTTATTCGAGCAAGGTTCGCATAACTATGCTACAGATAATATGATCAATTTATATGAGTCTCAGCCAGGTGTTAGCGGAGAGGATTTAAGATATACTGCCAATATTATCGATCAAAGAGGTGTACGTAAAGGCTGTGGTAAATTTGTAACACAAGCCAATAATATTAGACTAGCTGGTAACGATTATGTCTTGATTAGATATACTGACGTGCTATTACTTTATGTTGAAGCTGTAATTGGCGACAACTTCCAAACAAACGATGCAGTTGCTTTAGATTACTTTAACCAAGTAAGAGCAAGAGCAGGTTTGGATGCTTTAGAAAACATCACGAAGCCTACATTAGCGAACGAGCGTCGTAAAGAATTCCTTTACGAAAACCAACGTTGGTTCGACTTAGAAAGAACAGGTGATTTGGAAGCTACAATTACCAACTTCATGAGAGATCAAGGTTTACGTTTTGATAAACGCCACTTATTACTTCCAATTCCTCAAAGAGAATTGGATACAAGTAAAGGGGTGTTACAACAAAACCCTGGTTACTAATCAATATTTTTTCCCCAATGGGATAGGCTTTAGTCTATCCCATGGCAAAGTTATTTTCAATTCGCTTTACATGAGTAAGACTTTTAAAATAATTGGTTTCCTTTTTCTACTGTTCAGTCTAGTGAACTGTACCAACGATAAAGAGGAGGACGAGATTACTTCTAAACCAGATGAGGAAGTGCCATCGAACCCTGATCCAGATCAGGATCAAGATGAAAACGAAACTCCGGAAGAAGAACCCGAACTCGAATTGTTGACTATTATTGACCCAAGCTTGGAGAAACAAAGTTTCCCAGATTGGGATCATGAGGGTACGGTGAATAATTCTACAGGAGAAAGTAATGTCAATTCTGGCGATAGAGCCGCTAAAGTGACATCAGAAGGTGATCAATTATCTCAAGTGATTCGTGTAACGCCAGGTGTGGAATACCAACTATCACTTTATGTAAAAGGTGGACTTACACTATTTGTAAAGCTAAGTGATGAAAGTGAAGTGATCTCATCAGTAACTACAGATGAGTATTCGAAGTCTTCTGTTCGATTTACATCATCAGATTCTTTGGTCACTATTGGAGGTAGATTCTATGCTCAAGAAGGACGTTTCGACGATTTTGCTATTGAAGAATACAAAGAAGGCGAAGTGCCAGATGCCGATCAGAAACCTACGGATGTTATCCCATCATTAGTACAATGGAAAGTAACTCTTCCAGTAGACGCAGATGGAAATGATAACAGATATGTTACTGATCCGGAATTGAGAAATAGAAATCCACTAGAAATCAAAGATGGTGATTTAGTCGATTACGAATGGTTTCCTTACTTCCACGCAGAAAATAACGAAGTATTATTTAAAGGACATTGTGCAGGAACAACCACTAGAGGTTCTTACTACCCACGTTGCGAGTTAAGACAACGTGTTGGAGGTGGAGACAATTATTGGAGTGTTCAACAGTATCAATATTTAAAAACGGTATTAAGAGTAACACACTTACCGGTGGTCAAGCCAGAGGTTTCCATGGTACAGATCCACGGGCCTCAGGATGAACCACTGAGAGTGCAATACTCGGAAAGTACACGTTCGTCTACCCCTTGGGGATTACACATCGTTTACAACGAGAATTTTAAAGAACGAACAAATATTGAATACAAAATGGGAGATCGTCTAGAAGTAGAAGTGATTGTTGATAAGGGGGATATTACTGTTAATATCAGAAACTTAGAAAACGGACAACGTTACAACAAAACTTATACTTCTGTAGATCAAACAGGATATTTTAAAGTGGGTTGCTATACACAATCCACAAAATTCCTCTCTCAAGTAAAACCAGAATATGATCAAGACGAGCCAAATGATGCTTATGCAGAGGTGGCAGTTCAATCTATAGAATTAAAAGAAACTTATTAAAAAGGTATAAGGTAAATGAATATGAAAACTTTAAACTATTTGTTTGGGGCATTTATACTTACTGTGCTGTCGGTAGGTAACCTATTTGCTCAAAACGCACCTGATAGCGACGGGAATGTTTATATAGATATTTCCAAAGATTACACAGCACATGATGGTGCTGGTAATTATGCAGGCAACACTCCATGGACAGTAACTTCGGACGCATCAGCTCCATATGGTACTGTATTAGCAACAACAAACGAAAACTTATCGAGTAATGCAGATCATCCATTTTCTGCAAATTATGGATCTTCTGTATCGTATGAATTTACTTCAGAAGCAGGCCAAAGTCGTTATGTTTGGGTTTTATTAAAAACGCCAACAACTTCTACAGGTCGTTTCTTTGCTTCAGTGAATGGTAAATGTATTGATAAAAGAAATGATACCGAATATGCTGAATTAAGATCAAGAATTGATTCAGACGGGTGGCAATGGGTACGTTTAGGAAACAATGTAAAAGACCTATTGTTGGAAGGTACTAATGTATTTAGAATCTATCACTACAGAAGTGATTTACAAATAGGTCGTGTATTACTAGCAAAATCTGAGGATGTATTCCCTGTATTGGATGCAGCAACAAATTTTGCGGTTGCTTCTAATGATGCATCTACAATGACAATTACTTGGTCTGTGGCATCAAAGACTGGTTTCGTAATGGAGCAAGATAATAATACGGAGAGAGCTTTCAATCCATCTTATTTAGTGTCTTTAAACGGTAACGCAATCACTGAAGAACCAACTGTAGATGCAACAGAAAAGCATACAGAGAATTCAATCACGATCAATAAATCAGATTTGCAAGATGGTGATAACACAATTGCAGTACAATTAGCTCAATTTACTAGAAAATCGAGTAGTAGTGATATTCTTGGTAAGTCTGCTGTTGCTGAATTTACCTTTAATTCTAATGATGCAGGTAATGGTGGTGATAACGGAGGTGATACAGAAGGCGAGCAACAAGACGAAGCACACACAGCAGATGCAAATGGCGTGTATATGTTCCAAGCGACAAAATACTTAGAAAGCAAAGCAGGTACTGCAGCTTTTGATGGTGAGCAATGGTTAGTTGGAAACGACCCTGTTCAAGGTAAATACATGTACTTAGAGAACACAACTTCTGATAACAGAAACGAAACTTCAGCAGAAAGATATATTTCTCCATCATTAGTGTATAAAATCAATATGCCTGAAGCTAAAACAGGTTTTGTATGGGCATTGGTTAATGAAGGTTCTAAAGATGGTGGTCGTGTTTGGGCGAACATGAATGGATTGGACTTGGATAAAAGAGCTGAAAATGAATATGGTTCAGCTGCTCGTTCAAGAATTTCAGAAGAGATGGCTGGTCAATGGCAGTGGATCTTGATCAATAATCAAGCAAACAGCAGTGTTGTAAAAGCAGGTGATAACTTGATTGAGTTTTTTAAAGCAAGACCGAATATCAAAATCGCTAAAATTGCTTTCACGCCTCAACAAGATATCAACTTAATTATTGATACTCCTGAGCCAAGAGTAACGGCAAATGACGGTACTAAAGTAACGATCGGATGGGATGAACCAACTTTAACTGGTGATCTATATGATAATGGTGATAATATCTTTACTAACAAAGCATTTGTTTATAGAGTAAAATTAGGAGATACAGTAATTGGTGATGACATCACTACAAGAAATATCGAAATTGCTGCTACAGATTTAGAAACTCCTCAAGTAGTCACTGTTGAAGTAGGTCATGAGTTCAAAAAGAATTCATCTTCTACACATATGACTTACTCATTAGAAGGTGATATCACTGTAGACAAAAACTCTCAACCAGGTGGTAATGAAGACACAGAGGCTCCAACTAAACCAACAGATTTAGCTTCTTCTGACGTAACTGCTACTTCTGTGAAATTAACATGGACTGCTTCTACAGATAATATTGCTGTTGCAGGTTATAAAGTAACACAAAACGGTACTGATTTGGCAGCAACTGCTTCTACCAATGAAATGGAAGTAACAGGTTTAACTGCTGAAACTGAATATACATTTACAGTAAGAGCATACGATGCAGCAGGTAACGAATCTGATGCTTCTGATGCAATTACAGTAACTACTGCTGAAGCAGGTAATCCTGGTGATGGCAATGGTACAGGTATCATTATTCAGGCAGATGAAGATAGAATCTATTCTTGGGATGCGACTGACTTCGATTTTAATCATGCAGGTACAGGGGCATTCGAAGGAGAAAGATGGTTAGTTGGTGCGGATCCGGAAGTAGGTAGATATGTGTACTTAGCGAATACAGATACAACAACTAACGCTAATAAAGTATCAGCAGATAGAGGTGAATCTCCTAGTCTTACTTATAACTTAGCAGATGTTGATGCTTCATCAAGTAGATATATTTGGGCTTTGATTAATCAAGGTCAGAAGCACTCAGGTACTGTCTATGCTGATGTGAATGGTATTTGTGCAGCAGCTCGAACAGCTGGAGAATACGGTATTGATTTTGGATCTAGAGTATCAGAAGAAGCAGAAGGTCACTGGCAATGGGTGCAAATTGGTTACAATGTTCAATCAATTGCAAAAGACGGACAGTTAAATACTATTGAAATCTTTAAAGCTTATCCTGATATTAAAATCGCGAAGTTCATGTTTACAAGAACACAAGAATATGTGCCAATCATGAACAGACCGAGAGTATTTATTCAAGATAACGATGGTTCTTCTGTAACTGTATCATGGGATACTCCAGTATTGCAACATGTATTGTATGATCATGAGATGAATATCTATGGTGAAGGTTACAACACACCTGATTTCACTTATAAAGTAAGAGTAGAAGGACAGTCAGAAGTAGAAATTAAGGATAACTTCATTAAAATTCCTTATGATCAATTGGCAAGTCCAAAAACGGTAACCGTTCAAATTGGTCACTTATTTAGAACAGGTAGTTCGAAATCAGCAATTAGTTTCTCACTTCCTACAAGATTCGCGGGTGTATCTCCTGAAAGTCAACCTGATTTTGAAGCACCATCAAAACCAATGGACTTCGCTGCTATCGATGTTCAAGGTACTAATGTTGCTTTAAGCTGGACTGCCTCTACAGATAACGTTGGTGTATTGGGTTACAACATCTACCAAGACGGTATTAAGATCCAAACAACAACAGCTACATCATATAAAGTAGTTGGATTGAATGTATCGACAAAATATACTTTCGAAGTGGAAGCTTATGATGCTGCGGGTAACGTTTCAGAAAAATCTGATCCTTTAGAAATCACTACAAGAGATAAAGACGATGAGTTAACGGATCGTCCGAGTAAAGTTGATGATCTTGCAACTTCATTGGTGACTCACGAATCATTTACTTTATCATGGAGACCATCGAACTCTTTAAACGGAATCGAAGGATACTATGTCTTCTTAAGAGCACAAGGTGAAAGCGATTTCAGAATGGTTGCTCAATTGAATGGCGGTACATTCTCTTACAGTGTTCAAGGTTTGGATATGGGTGTAACTTACGAAATGATGGTTCGAGCAGAAGATGGCGCAGGTCACTTGTCAGAAGAATCAGAAATTCACACGGAAAAAACTGCCGATCGTCCATTATCAGCTGATGATAACTTGAGAGTATCGTTAATCTCAAAAGTGTATCCTAACCCAGCGGTAAGTGATATCAACATCGAGTTTACTTCAGAGGTATCGTATCAAATTTACAACTTGACTGGTCAGACGATCGTTTCAGGCACCGCTCAAAAAGTAAAAGTAGATCTACCAAAAGGAACATATATTCTTGTTGCAATTGATAGAAATGGCAACAAGGAATCAGCAAAATTACTTTGCTTCTAATCAATAGAGACTAAGATCCCCAAGTGATATCAATTACTTGGGGTAACAATAAGAAACCGACAAAAAAACTGTCTGAGATCGAAAGGTTTCAGACAGGTTTTATTATTAAGTAGTACTACTTGATGTAAAATTATTTTTTTGAAATACTTTTAATAGCATTTACCTATAAAAAAAGGATCAGTTAGTTTAACTGATCCTTTTTTATGATTTATATTTTTATCGATTAGTAAATCGAATTGTATTTTTTCTTCGCCGATTCAAGAATTGGATTCAAGTGACCTTCCATAATCTTTTGTGCCTTGAATTCGTTTCCGTCTTTAATCGCATTGAACAATGCTCTATGTTCGTTTACCGCTTCTAATCTACTTTCTTTAGAACAAACACGCTCTCTTTCGAAGTGATTTAGAATATCTGGAGTGATCGTCATTAATAAACTCTTTAATGTTGAGTTTTTAGAACATCTACTCAAAGAAAGGTGGAACATGAAATCCTTTTCAGAGATATCATCCGTATTGTTTAAAACTGCTCTTTCGTACTCTTCAAGGGCTTTTTCTACAAATTCTAAATCTGCATCCTCTCTTCTTTGTGCCGCAAGACCAGCAATTTTTACTTCTAAAAGAATACGAGTTTCAATTAGAGAGAAGAAATCGTTATTATCAATTTCTAAGATATTTGTAATAAGTCCTTCTAATGCTTTTGCACCAAGACCGACCACTACAGTACCACTTTGCGGTTGTGTTTTAAGTAAACCAAAGAATTCCATTTTCTTTAGGGCCTCTCTCACATGACTTCTTCCGACACCAAATTGTTCACTCAGTTTTCTTTCAGGAGGTAACGTATCGTTAGGTTTTAATACACCTACCTCAATCATCTCTTTTAGTTTTCGAATAATAATACTAGATGGTTTCTCCACCTGTATTTTCTCCATTTCAAATTCCATTTTTAATATTTTTAGTCGTTGGTTAACGAGTAGTTCTCAATAATAAGATAAATTTTATGAAGTAATTCTAATCACTTCTATTGAAAAATAGCCTAACAATTGGTTTATGAATTAACTTTCTATAATTGAAGAAAATGTTTGTGTTTTGCTAGATATCAAAAGTATGCAATATTATATAAAAAGAAGTATTTAATAGTACAAAGCACACTTTAATGGATAAGATTACTTATATACAAAAATAATAAAAAATTGCTTTAAAACCATTTAATATGTTGTATTTTAATTATTTAATTTTGCTAAATATTTATTTGAAAATGAAATATAAAATGAGAGAATTGAAATGGGGTTGGTAGACCAAAGAGCAAGTGAAAAGTGATTTTTTTGAACTAAGGAACTAAGGAACTAAGGAACTAAGAAAGGAAGTAATAGGTTAGGGGGAGATTAATGGCGCAAATGTTAAGCGATAGCGACATTTGTGCCCATAAACGTTAGAGGTCTCCCGACCTCGTTTTAGGTAGCAGGTAGCAAGTATTGAATTTACGCTCCTCACAACGTCGAGCACGAGTAGTGAAAAATTGGAATTACGTTTTTATAAAAAGAATAAGGGTCTACTACTTTTTCAATTTAAAAAAGTAGTAGACCCTTAGTTTCTTAGTTCTTTAGTTTCTCAGTTAAAACGAGCGTTAACTTTGCTCCCTTTCCTATTTTTTCGTCGATAAAAAGTTCGCTCCAAACTGGAAAGCAACAATACTATAGATAAAGTAAACAGTGTATTTTGAGAAGCCAACATTAACCATCGCTCCAATAATGATATTCATTAGTCCAAGTCCAATAATGATGACAAGGCCAATAATCATGAGCCAATTTCCTTTGATATTGTCGTAATATCGACTTGTTGGAATCATCATTAGAAGAGCAAAAATACCTATACTTAGCCATACTTCTGCTTTAACAAAAAGGCTAATAACAAGGGATATTAATCCTGTTGTAATGAGGAATAAACTGATTTTTGCTACCCGTTTTTCTTGATCAGAAAGCAAGAATTTGCCGTACCGGTTAACGGATAATATCATGTTGGATAACGGTTGAATGATCCAAGTGGAGAAGGCAAAAAGTGCCAATATATAAATAACAGGATCGATGTATGGAGCATACTCAGGATGGTCTGCACTAAATTTTCCTAGGTATTTTGCACCAAAATAAAACCCGATAATGAACAGCCATTGTTGTCCACCTTTGAGGTTACCTAACCAAGTTTGAAAAGCGAAAAAGATCTTGTAAATGAAATACTTACAGCGTAATGATTCTAAAATTACCCACTGTGCTAACTCATCATTGGGATTGATCATCATCGCCTCTTCGGCATGTCTAAGTGCCTTTTTATACTCCTTAGCTTCCAGGAGATTCATGGCTACAATGGCGTGAGTATGACTATCATTTGGATTTTTATGAAGATTATCTTCAATCGTTTGAGTCATCTCTTCTTTTAATCCCAACTTGATGGAAGCTGTAGATTTTACATTCAAAGCCAATGAATTTTCAGCATCAAAAGCTAAGGCCTGATTAGCGGCATCATAGCTCTCTTGATAGTCTTTTTCTGATAAATGAATCTTGGCCAAAAGTGCAAAATAATCGGCATCTTCCGGGTTGTATTCTATGGCTGCCTGAATAGATTTTCTAGCCTCCTTATCTTTTGATACTATCAGCTGACATTTTGCTAAAGTGTATAGCAACAAATCAGAATCACTTTCTATGCTTAGACCGTGATTTATAATTTGGATAGCTTCTTCTGTTTTATCTAACTGAATGAGTGTTTCTGCATAGAGTAAGATCAGGAAAATATCATCAGGCGTTTGCCCCATCAGAATTTGAAGCTCTTTTTCAGCTTCTTGGTATTTACCATGATCAAAAAGAGTTTTAGCCCGTAAGAAGGTCAGTTCGCTTTCCATTATTTTTTAATTTTTAAGTAGTCCAATACATCATCATAAATACCTGCTGCATTCGAAAATAAGGCATAATTTCTAGCCGAGGTAAACCACTCTTTAGTAGTTGGTGCATGAGATTTAGCTCCTTGAACAAGGTCTTTTGTTTCTATTGGTTTTGGAATGCCGTCTTCAAAAGAAGCTTCCAATTTCTTTTCTATGGCAATATCAATAATTGCCTCCATATCGGCACCAGAATACTCTTCGGTCTTCTTTGCTACTTTAGTGTAATCGATATCCCCAATTGGTTTTCCGTCTAATTTTAACTTCAGAATTTCTTCTCTTGCCTCTGTATCTGGAGGTGGGATAAAGATAATACGATCAAAACGACCAGGTCTTCTGAAAGCGGGATCAAGGTGCCAAGGTGTATTGGTAGCCCCTAAAATTAGTACGCCATCGTTATCATTTTCTGCTCCATCCAGTTCTTGAAGAAACTGATTGATTACATTTCTACCACCCGTATTTTTAAAGTTGGAACGGTTGGCTCCTAATGCATCGATTTCATCAAAGAATAAAACACATGGCGTATTTTGACGAGCATTTTCGAATACTTCGTGAAGGTTCTTTTCGCTATTTCCCATCCACATATCTAAAATATCATTTAGACTAACGTGAATAAATTTAGCGTTTACTTCTCCTGCTGTAGCTTTGGCAATAAAGGTTTTTCCGCAACCCGGAGGGCCGTACAATAGAATACCTCCACCGACTTTCTTACCATAAGCTTTATATAGATCAGCATTTTGTAAAGGTTTGATGATCTTCAAATCAATCTCCTTTTTCACCTTCTGCATCCCTCCAACATCTTTAAAAGTAACCGATGCTTTTGTTGGTTCTTCTAAAATTGAATTGATTTCATCCAAAGCGTTATCGCTCACTTTTAGATGTTTATCTAATTCCTCATCAGAAAAATTGGGATCGATAGCTTGCACTTTTTGATACACATCGATAGCCGCAGAGATGTTATTCTCTTTAATAAAGCTTTTTGATAATAACACCAAGGCATCCAAATCTGTTGGATTTTTCTCTACAAATTCTTCTAACATCACAATGGCCATATCAATACGGTTGGTATGGTAATAAGCGATAGAATATTTGTATAAAATATCAGGAAACTGATCGGCATGAGGGATGATCATTTGATAGTGTAGGCATGCTTCCTCATATTTATTGTGATCAAGTAAAGTATCCGCTAATAGTTTTCTTAGTTGGATATTCGAGGGACTGTTGGCTAAGGCGTCTTCCAATCCCTTAATAATATCGTTGCTCATATATCTAGTTTTTTGTTATTGAAAGTTACTCATAAAAATTGAAAACACTAATCTGTTTCCAAATTTTACTCCCACTTTTGTGTGAGTAAAAATCATCAATAAAAAACCCACGATTTTAATCGTGGGCAAGAAGTAGGTATACTTAAAAGATCTATTTACAAAAACTAAAATTCCACTTTATAAGCAATACTTGGAATAATCACTTGTGCTTGATCTTTTTCTATTTGATCGGTTTTATAGTTGTACAAATACCCATATTGGTCCATACTTCCTAAAGCGTTCAGCAACTGAAATTTCCAAGTGCCCGAGTGTTTTTTCTTATTGATTTTCCAATAGAACGAGATGTCCAAACGATAATTCGGATCTTGCTTTATAGAATAAATATTTGATTCATCATAGACGATATCCTGCTCATCAATACTCTCCTCAACATTAACCGGAGTAGCATATTTTCCTCCAATGAAATTGAATCGTCCACTTAGTCCTAGAATCTTATTATTGTTCTTTCCCATCACCCATTCTTTACCATAAATAGCATTGATGACAAATCCTCGATTGTAACGTGTATTACGCTCAATTCCATCACCTCCTTTATATTTAGAATCGAAAATTGAACTAGTGAACATGTAGTAATAACCATCTGATAACGATCGAGATAAAGTGATGTCTACCCCATAGTTTTTACCTGTTCCCGTACCCACTAATCGATCTTCATATAACCATTGTGCATCAATATTTATGGCCGAATAAGAACTGTCGGGAGTAACTGGAATATCATAAAGGAATTGCATATAAGGTTCAATATCCAATCGTAATTTATCATTTAGTTGCCATCCGTAAGACACTACAAAATGATGTGCTTTTGATAATGGCAAAGAGGTATTCGGTTGAGATATTACTCCGTTTTCTTCCACTTTTGAAAAGTACAAAGGAAGAGGTTCCACCTTAGAATGTTTGCCATAAGCGACACCTAAAGAGTGCATCGGATTCATCTGATATTTAAGACTACCTCTTGGCTCGAAAGTGAGCTCATTATTAAAGTTGACATACTGAGAATGTATACCTACGCTAAGCTTTAATTGTGAGGTTAAATCGAATTGCGATTGGGTAAAAAACTGTACTGTATTGATGTCGCTTGATTCGTCGACATAATCAAAAAGAGGATCTTTGAAGTCAGGATCAAAACGTAATTTAGAATGATAATCTAGCTGATTGAATATCACTCCAGTGCGGTTGAAATGAGAGGCACTAAACTTATGTTGTAAAACTGATGAAACCGTCCACTTATTGTTTTCAACATACATATCTGATGAAGGATAAGGGGTTAAATTAAAATCAAGTTCTTCGGATTCATATCTTTTATATTCTTGTGATCCAACAACCGAAGTTTTCAAGAAGGTTTTATTGCTGAATGAATAATTATGCGTCAAACCAATCACGCCAGTTCTAAAGGTACCTAACTCATTATTACGGTCGTATTTTGATTCCCATTTGGTGGTATCTTGAAAAGCTTGAGCATTGATATCATCGATTAATCCCAATCCCCAAAGAGAGAATACACCGGCTTTTTTGGTGGGTACATTGATTTTAAAACTTAGATCCTGATAGGTAGGAACACTGTTTTCTACAGGTAATAAAGGCTTGAGCAGAGCCAAAGTAGAGTAACGATAATTGAATAAATAAGAAGCATTGTTCTTCTTTGAAAACGGTCCTTCCGACGAAATATCCAATCCCATTACACCCAATTGCACTGCGTGTTCATGGGTCTCGTTATTCCCATTTCTGAATTGCATATCAAATACTCCGGACATAGCGTTACCGTACTCGGCAGGGAAGGCTCCGGTGAGGAAATCAGAATCGCCCAACATTAATCCACTTAGAGCCGAAATTGCACCACCACCAAAAGAACTTAATCCACCAAAGTGATTGGGATTGGGAATTTCTACACCTTCCAATCGCCATAAAACACCTTTGGGAGCGTTTCCTCGAATCACCACACCGTTCTCGTCTAAACTTCCGGTAGTCACACCCGCATACGAAGCCACTAATCGGGCGGGGTCATCAAAAACAGCCAAACGTTCCGTTTGTTCCACCGTAAATGAATGTCCACTGACGCTTACCATTTCGTTTAGCGGTTCCCCATTTCCGTTGGTTGCTTTAATCACCACTTCATCCATTTCTGTAACACTTTCTTTTAAAGAAATAGTAAGCACTAATTCTTTAGCTGAAGTAAGCATTAGATTATTCTCGAACGACGTCTCAAATCCCATCAGTGAGATTTTTAAATCATGTCGCCCAACAGGTATATTTTCTATTCTAAACTTTCCATTTTCATCAGATACAACGCCTAAAGGAGTATCCACAGAAGTAACCATAACTGTAGCAAAAGGGAGGGGAGTTTTTGATGTAGCATCAATTACTTGTCCACGAATTACCTGAGTTAAATCTTGTCCAAAAGCTTGAATAGTAAGCATGCATAGCAGAAATGAGCGAATAGTTATTTTCATCATGTTTCTAATTTTTTAGAGAGTTAAATTTTGCTTTACATGATGATGACACGGAAGGGAGGGGTGACCCCTATTCTAAGGTGGAATAAATTTTATTTTGATGAAAAAAGAAAGTTAGGAGTTAGGAACTAGGAGGTAGGAGTTTGCTGAGTTGACGCTCGTTTTAACTAATAGATAATAAGTAATAAATAATAGGTAAAGCTCGTCCAAACCTATTGAGACTTTAGTCTCGATAGGTATATTTATTTCCACCCCCAGGTTTTAACCTGGGTTGGTACACATAGTCTCAAAAGGTATATTTCTTACTTCACGGCATCAATAATAATACTAGTATATTTTGGTTCATTATTGACATTCCGAGAATCAAATCGAATAGAACGGTTGATCGTCCCATTCTGAGTATCCCAATCACAACATTGAAACTCTTTTTCTTCATCAAAATATTCTAATAATTTGACTTGAAAACCAGCTTCCTCAAAAATGGATTGAAAGAGTTTGTAGTTGTATAAAACTTTATGATCGTCTGAACCGATGCCATGTCCACCAGGTTTTACATAGTCAATATAATCCTCATCTTGATGATAACCATCCGGAACGGCTAAACGTATATTCCCACCTTTCTTTAAAAACTTGTAGCAATTCTTAGCAGCAATTTTACCTTGTTCTAAAGTGAGATGCTCCCAAACATGCTCTGCTAATAGAAGATCGATATCGTTTTCATCAAAGAATTTTTTCCAAGTACGTTCTTCTAAAAGATCAATGATATAGATGTCTGTTGGGAGCCAACCATCATCAAAAATATTCTCACTACCGATGACCACCTTTAAAGGTTGATTACTTTTTTTTCGTTGTTTGACATCACTTTTAAATTGTCTGATCTTCATTTCCTGAAGAAAAGGGCGAGCAAAAGGCATTAGCATATTTTTGAGTTCCTGCATAAGAAGAGATTAGTTTTTTTTAAGTATAAATTAAGTTAACATAACTTTTACTGATTTGAAAATGAAAGAGAAAGAAGGAGTATAAGGTAAGAGGTAAGACTCGTCCAAATCTATTGAGACTTCAGTCTCAATAGGTATAATTATTTCCACCCCCAGGTTTCAACCTGGGGTATATATATATATATCATGATAGGTATAATTATTTTTTCAACCTGAGGAAAATCCAACGTGATCTAGCATCAATCCTTCTAAATGAAAAATTAAACTAAAGTAGATATTCCTCTATAATTATAAATAGGTATAGTTAAAAAAATAGCCGAAATTAAAGTAAAGTATAATTTCGGCTATTTTTTGACAATTCTACAAAATCAGATCTTCAGCACGACCTTCCCTGTGATTTTACGATCAAGAATTGAGTTTAATGTCTCTATTGCCCCCTCAAAATCGACAGTAATTAATTGAGGAGTTTTGACTTTCCCGTTCAACATTGCATCCGTTAAACCATTCGCAGCATCGATGATGGTATTTAAGCTGTTTTTATCAAAACCATGAGCAGCCCCCAAAGCCAATTGATGAAAAGTGATGTTTTTAGAAAATACATTATCGTATTTATCTGGGCGAACCACACCAACGAGTTCCAGCATTTCACCATTAAAGGTTAAAGAGTTTGCCGCAATAATATCGTTATCATCACCTACACAGTCGAAAGATTTAGAAACCCCTTTGCCCTTGGTCAGTTCTTTTACTTTAGCGACTACATCAGTGTTTTTGTAATCGATCACCTCATCAGCACCTAAGCTTTTTAAATAATCGTGCTTTTGAGAAGAAGCTACGGCAATCACTTTTTTGGCTTTGCAAACATGTTTGGCTATTTGAACGGCATAAGATCCAACACCACCGGCAGCACCAATAATTAGCACCTTATCACCTTCGTTCACCTTTAGTTTTTCCACCAATGCTCTCCAAGCCGTCCATCCAGCACAAGGAGCAGCAGCAGCTGCTTTATTTTTTAAACTATAAGGTTTGTGGAAAACTGTACGGTAGTCGTGAACTGCATATTCTGCTAAACCACCATGAGGTTTAAACATATTTCCATGATAGAACACCTCATCCCCTTTAGCAAAACCTTTTACCTTTTTTCCCATTTTAACCACTTCACCAACAACGTCTAAACCGACGACATAAGGAGAGGGGACAGGTTCAGGAATTGCTCCTTTCCAAAATTTAATTTTCGCATCTACAGGGTTAATACCACAGGCTTTTACTTTAACTAGAATTTCGTTTTTCCCAATCTCAGGAATATCAATCTCATTTAAATGAAACTGATCTGTTTCAAATTGATAAGTTATGGCTTTCATTATAGGGTTATGTTTTTTCAGCGAGAAATATAGTAGATGATAATGTGAGATGCAAGATGGGAAAACTAAGGAAGTAAGAAACTAAGGAACTAAGAGGGAGAGTATCAAAAGCCCATGAATTTATTCATGGGGATGTTTTTCATTTTAGGTAAGAAGTAAGAGGTAAAAGGTAAGGCTCTCCTGGCGCAGATGTTAAGCGATAGCGTCATTTGTGCCTATAAACGTTAGAGGTCTCCCGACCTTGTTTACTACTGAATTTTAAATATCTGCTCCTCTTATCCACATGCTTTAGATAAAAAGATCTCTTATTATCTTTTATTTGCGACTGTGTTGCATAAATGTAATATACTTTACTATCTTTGCATGCATTCTAAAAGTTATTCATTTCATAAACAATTTCAGCTAAGCGTGAAATAAAACTATAAACTCAGATTAAACATCAATAACATAAATATGCGACATTGTCGCATTTAGCTGAACTTTAAATCATTTATTTAATGCTTAATAAATATTTACCTGATAATTGTAATTTACTATACGTTGCAATAATTGGTTTTTTAGCGTTCTCCTTTAATGGTTATTCGCAAGTAAAAAATAAAATCATAGTAACTGATGAAGGTAATCAGCCTTTACAAGCGGTATCTATCTCAGTGGTAGAAGATAATACGTTAATTGGTACTACATCTATAAAAGGAGAGATATTAAATTCGTTTCGAAAGGAAACTGTTGTAATGATTCATGCCTTGGGTTTTGAAGATCTGATTGTAACTATCAAGCCCAATAAAAGTTATATATTCCATTTACACGAGAAAATTGATGAGTTAGATGAGGTTGTTGTAACGGGAGGTTTTGTCCCAACAAAAGCAAACCAATCATTGTATAATGTAAAAAGAATTGGTGTAGACGAAGTAGAGGCGAGAGGTGCTGTAAACATGAGCGACCTTTTACAACAACAGCAAAACATAAAAGTAATTCATGATAACGTTTTAGGTAGTAGAATTATCCTTAACGGATTATCTGGCGTGAATGTCAAAATCTTAATGGATGGTTTACCGTTAGTGAGTGGAAGTGGAGATGATATCGATTTAAACCAATTGAATTTAAATGATATTGAAAGAATCGAAGTAGTCGAAGGTCCATTGTCTGTTCAATACGGAAGTAATGCTTTAGCTGGAACAGTTAATTTGATTACGAAGAAGCCATTAATGAACGAACCTTGGAGAGGAGGAGTCAACACCTATGCAGAAACAGTAGGTAAATTTAATGTAGATGCTAGCCTAAGAAAAGGATGGGAAAATACTTCTTTATCATTAAGTGGGGGACGAAATCAGTTTTTAGGGTATGACTTAGATCCCAATAAAAGAGGAAAATTTTGGCGACCAAATACTCAATATTATGGAAACATGAGAGTGAAGCAACAGATTAAAAATGTAGCTGTTTCAGGTTTCTATCAACAATTTTATGAACAAGCACAAGGATTAGGAGAATCTCAATTAGGATTAAACTCACAAATCAATAAAGTGAGTCAAATGGCAAGAGATAACGAATTTACCACTCATAGAATTAATGGAGGAGTAAATATCGATGCTAAACTAAATCATAGAAGTCAGCTGCAATTTATGAACGGCATCTCGTATTACGAACAACAAACCCAAAAGTTTGTAAGAGATTTAGACTACAATATGGAGTGGTTAAGTAAAACCGAATCTGACCATGATACTACTTCTTTTATGACAGCTACTTTTAGAGGAAGTTATGTGTTGTCAGAAATTGGAGCTCACAATTCGACTTGGGTGGTAGGTTATGAAGCCAATGTAAATAGAGCAGCGGGAGGTCGTGTAGAATCGGGTTCTGCAGATGGCTACGATGAGTATTCTGCTTACACGGCTTACAAGTGGCAAATTTCTAATGAATGGGCATTTCAAACCGCATTTAGATATACCTATAATACTTATTTCCATAATGGAGCAGTACAGTTTTTAGGTACCGATATACCATTGGTTCCCTCCTTTAATTTATTGTACAAACCATCAGAGAATTGGCAATATAGATTGAGCTATGGTAAAGGATACAGAGTCCCGTCTATGAGGGAAATGTTCTATCATATGCAAGATCAAAATCATTATATCGTTGGTAATCCTGATCTTACTCCAGAGGTTGGAGATAACATAAATTTCCAAACTACTTATTCAAAGAATGTTGGGGAATGGAGATACTCTGTAAATACATCGGTCTTTTATAATAACATAAAAAATAAGATCGAAATGATGGAAATGGACCGTTCACTATTGCCTCCTGATGTTCCAGAAAACACTCCTGTAGTGAGAACATATGATAACATCGAAGAGTTTGTGTCGACAGGTTTTTCTATCAATTTGGCATCAGAATATCAATCAAGATTAACGATTGATCCTGGATTTTCATTCTTGGCAAGATCAGGTTCAGAAGCTTCAGATCAGTTCTTTAATAGCTATGAAATTACACTTAGAACAAGCTATTTAATTCGTAAATACGATACAAGAATCAACCTTTTCTATAAGTTCAATAGTCCTTATGCAGAGTTTGCTAAAGAGGCGGATGGAACAGTAGGAACACAAACATTAGATTCCTACAGTTTACTGGATTTAACAGCTACTAAGCCATTTTTTAATCGAAAACTATTGGTAACAGCTGGTGCTAAAAACTTATTGAATGTAACGAAGGTGAACATTTACGGAGACGGTTCTAAAGGCATTTTATCACGTATCGGAACAGGCGAGAGACCTATTGACTACGGTACGCAATTATTTATAAAACTAGGTTATCAATTTTAATATTATCCATAATGAAGTTATTTAACACAACAATCTTCAGCAGCCTTTTACTTTTATCATTATTCTCTTGTAATAATGATGATGACACTAACACAACTATTCCAGATGATAATGTGGATAGCAAAATCATTACAGCAGAGTTAACAGGTCAACTTTCGCATGAAGTTTATGTTGATTTAAACACTGGTGAAACAGTTACATCTGAAGTAAACACTTGGGAAGTAGCATTTGATCAAAACGGAACAATCATTTCCAACTCAGGCAAAAAAGTAGCATTAGCTATGCCCGTAGAAACTGATTTCGATGCTATCAATGAAGAAAGTGCACAAGGTCTTCAGTTGTACTACGACGATGAATCGGCTGACAAGACGTTAACAGCTTGGAACAAAAACGGTTTTGAGTTGAATACACCTTATATCTTAGATTTAGGTATCGATGGTTTAGGAAAATCATTAGGTTTTAAAAAGTTCATCATTTCTGAAAATTCTTCTTCACAAGCAGTGATCAAATTTGCTGACTTGAATGGTGAAAATGAGCAAACAACTACAGTAGAAAAAGGTAGTGGTTTTGTGTACTTCTCTATGATCGAGAATAAAGTGAATGAAGTAGAGCCTGCCAATTGGGACATCGTTTTAAAGCCAGTGACTGTTAGAACAGGTGCTCCGTGTTTTACAATGGGTGATGCAGCAATGCCAGGTATCAACTGTGATATCATGAGATTAAATGCTTCGGTTATCATCAACCAAAATGGTTCAGTTAAAGGTGCTAAAACATCGAACTATCCTGATTTAGAGCCAAACGATGATCCAGAACACGAAATCAACTTATTAACTATTGAGGACAGTAATTTCGAAGAAATCACTCCTTCTACAGTTGGTGATTTAGAAATGACTACTCAAGGTAATTTAATCGGAAAAGAGTGGTTCCATATTCAGACTCCACATAGAGATGGAGTGTACAAAGTATATAGCCATATCACATTTGTAGTAAACGATGAGGAAGGAAATAATTACAAATTAAGATTCCTTACTTATTCTAAAGATGGTCAAAATGGCTATCCGACATTTGAATATCAATTGATTCAAGATAATTAGAATGTAGTATAGATTTTACTCTGAGCGGCGGGGATTTTCTCCGTCGTTCTTTAGTTTAATCAATAGGATAAACTGATAATTTACTTAGATCCTTTTACTATAGACTAAACACCAAACAATCTCATTAGAATGAAATTCATCAAAGCGAATAAAAAGAAAATACTATCATCAGCAGGCATCTTATTAGGGATGCTTTTGGTGTATCTGTATTATGCCACTCAAGTGAGTGTAACGCAAATCGCATTTATTGATTTCTCCGAATTTCAGTTATCAAAAATCAACAAAGTAAACGATAACGATTGGATAGAAATCAATTCTCTTTCAAAAAAGAACATCGATAAGGCATCGAGCTATGACGTGATTTACCTATTTGGTCGAGGGTTATCACTATCTGCCGATGAACAAAGAGCCTTAATGAAAGCAGGACATATGGGAACGAAAGTATATGTGTATGCATCAGGAAATGATGATTACAATATGCTAAGTAATGTCGATTCTTTGTCCAAAATAGAAATTGATGCCTACATGGATAATGGAGGCGAAGAAAACTATCATCAATTATTAAACTTCTCTAGAGTAAATATTGATAAGAAAGCGTGGTTCCTCCCAGAAGTGAAATCACCGGAGATTATCCCTGAAGATGCCTATTTAAGCATGGGTACCACAAAAGCATTTACTGAGTTGGACAAAGTAATTGATGATCAGAAGAAGAATAAAACCTATGTGGATGGTCAGCCGACGGTGGCACTTTTAACGAGTGTACCGGGACCGTTCAATGCCAACCCGGATCATATTTTCGATCTTCAAAAAGCATTGTTCCAAAGAGGACTGAATGTCATTACCATCACTTCTCACAAGAATAGAGTGGCGATGATGAAAGAAACTGCTCCGGATCTTGTCGTCTATTTGCCGCATGGTCGTTTGGCAGGGCACTCTAGAGAAGACGTAGGGAAATGGTTGGAAGAACACAATATTCCGGTGTTGTCGCCTTTGAGTATTTTCCAAAAGAAAGAAGATTGGGAAAACTCTCAGAAAGGTATGTCTGGAGGAATGTTGAGCATGAACGTGGTCCTACCAGAATTGGACGGTGCTGTTGCTCCATACGCTTTTGCAGTAGAAATGAAAGACGAATCTGGCTTCCTAAAGTTTAAAGGAATTCCAGAAAGAATCGACCGATTGGCAGACATGTGTAAGAACTATGTCAACATCAAAAAGAAGCCAAAATCGGAACAGAAAATAGCGATTTATTATTTCAAAGGACCTGGTATGAACGCCATGGTCGCTTCGAATTTAGAAGTAGAACAATCACTTTATAATACCTTGAAGATGCTAAAAGCACAAGGATTTAAAGTGGACAATATGCCAAAAGATCAGAAAGCTTTTCACGAACTAATTCAGAAAAACGGATTGGTATTGGGACCTTACGCCAAAGGGAAGTTTAATGATTTTGTGAAAACAGCAGATCCTGTTTTGGTCGATACGGCTAGTTACCAACAATGGACTTCCAAGGACTTAACAAAAAGTGCTTATGGAGAAGTAGTAAAGAAATTTGGTGATGCACCTGGCGAATATCTATCGGTGAAAGAGAAAGACAATGCCTACATTGCTGTCTCTAGATTGGATTTCGGTAATGTAGTCATGTTGCCTCAACCTATGCCCGGACTAGGTGACGATAGCTTCAAGTTAGTACATGGAGCGAAAGCAGCCCCTCCTCATCCCTACATTGCGTCGTATTTGTGGACGAAGAACGATTTCAAAGCCGATGCCATTATTCACTTTGGTACCCACGGTAGTTTAGAGTTTACACCGGGAAAACAAGTTGGTTTATCTTCGAATGATTGGAGTGATGCCTTGATTGGAAGCACCCCGCATTTCTATGTGTACACTATCAGTAATATTGGAGAAGGTATTATTGCCAAGCGTAGAAGTTATGCCACTACGGTGACTCACTTAACGGCTCCTTTTACTGAAGGTGAAGTACACAATGAGTTGAAAAGTTTGGAAGAAAAGTTAGATAAATTCTACAGCGTAGAGAACGCTAACTTGAAAGCGAAATATAAAAAGTCGGCAATTGATCTGGCGAAAAAAATGAAGATTGATGAAGACTTACAGCTGGATTTTTCTGGTGAGGTAAGCGATTCTTCTTTATTTGCGATCTCTCAATATGTAGAGGAAATTGGCAACTCAAAAGTAGCCAACGGATTGTACAGTTTAGGCAGACCTTATACCGAAAAGCAACTGAACGAAACATCATTATTGATGTCGTTGGATCCGATTGCTTACAGCTTAGCACAATTGGATGTGGCAGATGGTAAAATTGATCAGAAACAAGCGGAAGATGCTCGTTATTTTGATAAGCATTATCGTCAACCATCAAAAAGTATTTTGAAAAAATTATTGACGAGCAGAGTCACTTTAACTCAGGCCCAAAATCAGATGATTAGCAAAGAAAGATTGGCTAAGATCGAGGGTTGGAAGAAAGAAGAGGCGATAGCAAAAGCACACGCGAAGAAACATCAGAAGAAAAAAGTAGATGGAAAAAGTGGTGCATCGCAAGTCAAAAAGAAATTAGAAATTCCGAAAGAGGAGCTATTAAAACAAAGAGCTGAAGCACAAAAGAAAGGGGCGATAGCAAGAAAGAAAATGCTTTATACCCAAAATGTGCAAAACGTTTTTGTGGGATTGGAAAACCTTTTGAAATCAAAAGAGAATTTAAAGATCAGTACAAAACAAGAACAATTATCGTTGGTGAACGGAGTGAAAGGTGGACACATTTTACCTACCTCAGGAGGAGATCCAATTGCGAATGCTTATGCTGTGCCAACAGGTAGAAACTTGTATTCTATCGATGCCGAAGCCACTCCATCGAAAGAGTCGTGGGAGTTGGGTAAATCTTTAGGAAAAAAACTATTGGATCATCATTTTGAAAAGAATGGAGAGTATCCAAAGAAAGTCAGCTTTACCCTTTGGGCAAGTAGTTTTATAGAAACAGAAGGCGCCACTTTTGCCGAAATTCTTTACCTATTAGGCGTAGAACCCGTTCGCGGTCCTTATGGAAAAGTGATGGATGTGCAATTGATTCCATCAGAAGAATTGGATCGCCCAAGAGTGGATGTCGTGGTACAAACCGCAGGTCAGTTTAGAGACTTGGCCGCTTCGAGAATGTTCTTGATCAATAAGGCCGTGAAATTGGCAGCCAATGCAGATGAAATCGTAGAGAACTATGTAAAAGCAGGTGTAGCTGATGCCGAACGTTACTTAAAAGAAAAAGGAATGTCGCCACAAAAAGCACAACGTTTTGCAGCCGATAGAGTCTTTGGTGGAGTAAATGGAAACTACGGAACGAACATCATGGGATTGGTCGAAAAAGGAGATCGTTGGGAATCGGAAGCTGAGGTTGCCACGACTTACATCAATAACATGGGTGCGGTTTATGGAGAAGAAGACTGGGGAGAATTTGCCGAAGGTATTTTCGAGGCAGCCCTTCAAAATACAGACGTAGTGGTTCAGCCAAGGCAAAGTAATACGTGGGGTGGTTTAAGTTTAGACCACGTCTACGAATTTATGGGTGGATTAAGTATGGCCGTAAGACACACTACAGGTAAAGATCCGGATGCTTATTTTAACGATTACAGAAATGCCAATAACGTAAAGATCCAAGGTGTAAAAGAAGCCTTGATGGTCGAAGCACGTTCCACTTTACTGAATCCTAAATACCTAAAAGGAATGATGAAAGAAGGTGCAACAAGTGCCGAAAACGTAGCCGAAACCATTAGAAATACCTACGGTTGGAACGTTATGAAACCCAAAGAAATTGATAATCACCTTTGGGATGATTTAATGGAAGTATTGGTAGAAGATAAATACAACTTAAAAACACAGGAGTTCTTTGAAAGAGAAAATCCATATGCCTTAGAAGAAGTGACTGCAGTGATGTTGGAAACCATTCGCAAAGGCTATTGGAAAGCAAGCAAAGAACAAATTGAGAAGTTGATCGATGTGCATCAAGAAATGATTGACAAGCACAATGCTGGCTGTAGCGAGTTTGTGTGTGATAACATCAAATTGAAAGATTTTATAGTGGAAAACTCTAGCAATCAACAATTGAAAGAAAGTTATCAACAGCAAATTGCAAAAATCAGAGAGTTGCCAACAAATCAGCCCACTGATGTGAAAGAAAAGAAGAGCATTCAACTTGAAAAAGAAGTGATTCAAGAAGAAACTGTGGATAACTCAGTGGAAATCGAAGAAGGTTTAACCACGACCGAGATCGGAATCACTTTAGGAGTCCTTGCTTTACTTCTTCTTTTAATAGGCATTTACTATAAACAAAAATAATTATGGAAGGGGTTTTCTTTTTAATACTTTCCATGAGTTTTATTCTAATGATTGTAGACCGATGGCAGTTTCGACCGCTGCCGTTGGTCATTAGATATTTTATGATCAGTGCCGTAGCATTACTGTCGTTTAACACAATTATTAGTCAGAGTAAAAGCCATTGGTTTCAGGAAATGATGAGCGAACAATGGGTATTGATGTTCTTCTCCTTTCTGATCATCGAAATGGGTTTAGGAATTCTTTTCTCACGATTTTCGTCCAATAGCATCATTCAAAAAGTACATCAATTATTCGCCTTTGTGCCAAGACCCACCTCTATTTGTGCTATTCTATTGATAGAAATTTTAGTCTTTGATGCCGTACATGGTTGGAGTTTTAAGGCAGTAAGTATCACCTATGCCATCAGCTTAATGCTTATTGGAGTGGGTACTTACTTTTTGTTCAGAAATCACAAATCAATCAATAAATTAAAATCGGTGATCGTAACGGTATTTAGTATACTTCAATTGTTATTGATCTCGACTTTAATCAACCCACAAAAATTAGAAAACAGCGTAAACGCATCATTTGATGTACAATCCTCACTCATCGTCCTATTATTATTCTTAGGATTCGCGTTGGTAGGATTCTTAATATCACTTAGAAAAAGTTATGGATTACGTAAATAAAATATTGTTTTGGATCTCATCAGGATTGATGTTTCCAACCGTCGTTGCCCTTATCGTTATGTTTGTCGTATCTCTTGTGAAATTAGGAGAAAACTATCAGGCATTTATTCAGAGAGTACGACAAAAGAAGGTGATAAAACCTTATATAGATCAATTAAAATTATCATTGGTTCAGCCCGAATTCGAATCAAATTCTATCTTGATGTCTAGCATCAAAGAGTTGTTCACATTCCAAGACTCTTTAGTAAGAAGAGAGCGAGTAGTGGCAGAATTCGAAGCCAAAGGGAGAAAATCATTAAGTATCCTAAAGAACTTAGCCAAGATGGGACCGGTAGTCGGACTAATGGGAACACTTATTCCTATGGGACCAGCCTTAGTCGGTTTATCTTCTGGCGATATAGCTTCGATGGCCAACAATATGCAAATGGCCTTCGCCACTACTGTAGTCGGATTAATCATCGGAGGGATCGGATTTGTCCTTCAGAACTTCCAACAAAGATGGTTTGCCGAAGACTACGCTACCTTAGTTTTTATTGTTGATTTAATGCAAGAAGAAAATGAGAAGAAGAAACAACCCGTTCTTAAATAACGAAGACGATATCGATCCGGTAGCATCAGTAGCCAATCTATTTGATGTTGCCATGGTCTTCGCCGTCGCCCTCATGATTGCATTAGTAACCCGCTTCAACATGCAAGAATTCTTCACCGACGAAGACTTCACCATCGTAAAAAATCCTGGAAAGGAACAGATGGAAATCATCACCAAGAAAGGAAAAGAAATTACGAAATATAAACCCTCAGAAAACCAAGATAAAAAAGAATCTGGAGACAAAGGCAAGAAGATTGGTACGGCGTATCAGTTGGAAAGCGGGGAGGTGATTTATATTGAAGACTAATTTTAAATAGGTAGTAGGTAGCAGGTAGTAGGTGCTAAGTTAACGCTCGTTTTTTTGGAAGAGAGTCGGATGTAATGAGAGTATCAAAAGCCCAGGATTTTAATCCTGGGGATGCTTTTTTGAAGGTAAGAAGTAAGAGGTTATGCCCGCCTTGCGCAAATGTTAAGCGATAGCGACATTTGTGCCTATAAACGTTAGAGGTCTCCCGACCTCGTTTACTATTTGCAAAAGGGCTAAAGTCTATGTTGTAATAATAATAAAACTATCCATAAACTGACTCGAATTGTACAAAAAGGCAATGGAATAGGACAAATCCCGAGTCGGATACCCTAAAAACCAAAATCAATTATTGAAATTATAATCAAGCAGCATCGAAGAATAGCTTGGAATATCCATATCCAAAGGAGGCGGTGTAAACTCTCCGTCTTCTCAACCTAAAATCTTAACTTCTTCCATAAAATCTCTATATGAACTAACCCAAAATCAACTCATTCTCCCCAAGGAGGAGGTGCAACCCCTCTAGCTCTATCAGTGTATGAAGCTCCCACCCAGTATCTATACACTCCCCAACCCAAACATCAGAATAATAATCCCCAATCCTCCTTGTAAAACCCATCCAAATACAAGTAATTAGTATCACAAATCAAGAACTTAAAGCGAAAGTAGAGGTCAAATAAGAATATGAGCCAAGATTCTGTGGAAATACTAAACCAAAACAAAGCATCAAACTTTATTTATGTCGAAGCTCTATTACCGATACTATTCATCTGTTTACCGTTATCAAGGTATTTGGAAGAATTGATATTTCCCTTTGGAATAGTATTATTAATACTAGCATATTTTAGAGTTCGAAAAGCATTAGCCTTTGAAAGAATTTCATTAGATATCAGCAGAGAAGAGTTACTTGAAGTGATGCAAAGAGTCACAAAAGAATTATATGATGTACATCAAAATAAGGTGACGAATACTTTATATAAATTTCAGATGATAGGTTTTCGATATACTGAAGATTATTTATTAAAGATAGATGGAAACGAAGTTCTACTTCAAAGTTATTATTCAGGTGTTCGAGCATTCTTTTTATTATTTAAAAAACCATCAACATTTAAAAATTGCTTTTTAAAGCATCTAATTGATGTAAAAGAAGGTATTCCCTACGATATAGCTTTAAGGATAAAAAGAGAAAATAGACTTCGAAAAAATGAGTTAAAGAAAGGACAGTACTTAATGAATTTTTCAATTTCTATCTTTGGAGCTATTCTCATTTATGCAGTTTTAGGTAGTCAAAGTAGGCCACTGGAGACCACTATTCCAGGTGTTATATTGGGTATGCTTGGGATTGGTTTAGCATACTATCTCAAGAAAAAGAAATTTAAGATATAAATTTCGTAAGAGTTATTTCTTTGACTATGAAATAAATAGATCTATATTTATCCAACTAATTATTCACTAATCAAAAACAAACTAATTTTTTATGACCAAAAAGCTAATCACTCTTTTCATCTTTTGTCTATGGTCAATGACATCATTTGCTCAACTTGATGCGACAACTTCAAAGAAACTAGATCAGTATTTAGAGGAAAATACCAAAGTAACTCACAAGGAAATTGTGGGAGAGGCTATTTCTAAAATTCTGAAGCATAAAGTGTATTTCATCAGTATGAGAATACAAGGGATGTATAATATTACTGGATTTAACACTAGCGAATTTATTGTTATCGAAATAGGCGATAAAGTAAAGAGATTTGAGTGGGAAAACACAAATACAGATATGCCAGAATTTCTTTGTTATATCAAGGATGACTTTGTGTTAAATGAGAAAACCGCCCAAATGTTTCAAGATTTGCTCGATAAAATCTATCCGGTAGAAGATTGGAAAAGCCAACACAAAGAATTTTTGCAAAAAGATGGGAAGTGGTATTTTTTAAGAGATAAATTCTTCGACAAAAAACAAGGATTTGAAATTACTGTAGATGATAATGGTAAAATTACCTTTATCAAGTATATCCTAAAGTTTGAAATAGATCAATAAAAATCAAGTAAACTAAAACTATAATTAAAATGAAAACCTTAAAACTATTCTGTTTAGCTATTATATCATTAATAGTCTTTTCATCATGTGACAACGATGAAACATCTCCTTCGGATCAAGGATTAGTACCAGGGACAATCAGTGCCAAGTGGGAAATCAACAATAGAAGTGAATTCACTTCTTTCGAGTTTAATGAAAGTGGGAGTTATATCATCAGACAAACAATTGCTCCAGCTGATTATGTAGAAGATGTCCTCTATTTTGGGCAGTATGAGATTATTGATGAAGAGACAATAGACTTACATGGTTATGGTATCCTATCTAATGTACAATTGAGCAACAATGAAATCAGCTTTACTTTAAGACAGACCAATAGTGAAACTGATATTGAACTTGTAGCATCGAAAGCAGAGGAAATGGAATCGACCCAAAGAACCTCTTTACTTTGTAAAACATGGAAGTTGGTATCAATTGATGGTCAAAGTATTGTAGGTACAGAAATGGATCTAACAGTTCTTTTTTCAAAAGCCGGAACCTATTTAGTTCAGTTTAAATATTCTTCAGAAGATTTTGAAGGCGGACTTGCACATTGGAGATGGGCAAACAAAAATGAAGAACAAATACAATACGATTGGCAAGAAACTCCAGATTGGGAATCACCAGGGTTGGTCGATATTAGAAATTTAACATCAAATAGTTTAACCATTGTAGAAGAAGATATGGTGTATGAATTAAGTGCTGTGGAGTATTCTAGTTCTGCCAAGCTTTCAGTATCTAAGGAATCATCTTCTAGAAAAAAAACTGGAGTATTTTCTAAATAAAATTCTTCTATTTTTTTGATGGGAATAACTGGCGCAGATGTTAAGCGATAGCGACATCTGTGCCCATTAACGTTAGAGGTCTCCCGACCTCGTGATACATATACCAGAAAAATCATCAAAAATTAAACTATAATAGATTTTTGAGCATATATTAACTGTATATTAGATACCAAAACTAAAGAAAAGTATAATTTTGATGTCAAATTGATGTTTTGATGACTTTATTAAATAATGTTATAAAACACAACTAACCTCATATCAAAGTTCGTAAGATATTGAGTGAGTAAACTATTTAAACATAAACAAATCTAATCATGTCTGATAAAGAAAAATTATACGAGATCTTAGGAGAACTTTTATTCGTTGTAGCCAAAGCTGATGGTGTCATCCAAGATGAAGAAAGACAAGCAATCGATCAGTACATCGAAAACCATCCTTACGGTGAGGACATCAAATGGTCATTTAATTATGAAGCCAAGAAAAACACACCAATGGAAGAAGTTTACAATAAGGTATTGGACTACTGTAAACATTACGGACCCACAGCAGAGTACCAAGAGTTCGTTAATGCCATGAAAGTGGTAGCAGAAGCATCCGATGGGATCGACGATAACGAAGCAGAAGTAATGGATTCCTTCTCCAAAGAACTTCTGAAAAGATTCCAACAAGATATTGAAGGTTTAAAAGTATAAATAAAGATTCCCCTGTTTTGAGATCCTCGAGGCAGGGGATTTTTTTTAATTAGGAGTTAGGAGTTGCTGAATTTAGGTTCAATTTTTTGTAACTAGAACTTTTCAATACTTAGATAAAATCCCATGAACGAACTAGAACAAAATATTCAATCCTATTTCGGAATTATTCAACCTCAAGAATTGAAAATGATTAGTTCTCTATTTCATCCTAACACTATCAAAAAGGGAGAGTTTTATCTCGAAGAAGGTAGGAGGTGTGAACAGCTTAGTTTTATTAAATCGGGTTGTTTGAGGATATATAAGAATACAGAAGATAAAGAAGTCACACAATGGATTGCTACCCAAGGATATTTTGTGACAGACCTTTCTAGTCTATTATTTGGATCTTCTGCTCGATGGAATATTCAGACATTAACTGATGTAGAACTGTACACAATCAGCGGATCAGATTATAAAAGAATAGGTGATTTGATTCCAGAATGGCACGAGTTGGAAAAGTTATTTATTGGAAAGTGTTTTACGATTTTAGAAGACAGAATTTTTAGTCATTTATCCATGACCGCCGAGGAACGATATCAATATTTCTATGATCAAAATAAAGAGTTGATCAATCAAGTTCCTTTACAATACATTGCTTCGATGTTAGGGATGACGCCTGAAACGTTCAGTAGAATTCGAAAAAAGCAGAGTTTATAAATTCTTGATATTTATCAAGAGCAAACCCATAGTAGTTTAAGAACTTTGTGATGTACAAAAACTAATGGAAGTTTATATCACCAAAAATTAAACACAATGGAAATTAAAACAGAAATTCTAATTCATTCTACACCTGAAAAAGTATGGTCAATTCTAACAGATTTTGATAAATATCCAGAATGGAATCCTTTTATAAAATATATACAGGGTGAGGTAAAAGAAGGAAATCAGATAAAAGTGAAAATAGAACCTGAAGATGAAAAAGGAATGAAATTTCAATCTAAGGTTTTAAGTTTCCAAAAGAACAGGGAATTGAAATGGATAGGTAGATTATTGTTCCCAGGAATATTTGATGGTGAACATCAATTTCTATTAATTGATAATGGAAACAATACCACTACTTTAAAACACAACGAGAAGTTTAAAGGTATTTTGAAAGGGTTATTAAATCTTGAAAAAACAAAAAAAGGCTTTGAATCGATGAACATCAAATTGAAAGAATTAGCAGAGAGTAATGGTTAAAGTAATAAGAGGTAATTTAATTTATTTCGTATTTCGTTGATTATTACTCCTCAAAATTCTAATTTTAATGAAAAAACTAAAACCTATATTAACTCATGAATTTTCAAAAGCTAATAGCATTTATCTTAACAAGCTTAATTTTACTTACGAATTCCTGTATCCTGAATAAAGAACATGCTATACGTTCAGTTACTGTGAAAAGTTATTTAGCTGAAGTTGAAAATAATAAGATCCATAAAAGGGGTCAAATATTAGAATATGTTGAGGTCTATAATGAAGACGGAAAATTACTTTATTTCAAAGAAGATGGTGGATTAGCTGATGAGGAAAAAAAACTCGTATATGATTCTTCAGGATATTTAACGAATGAGTTTCTTACTAAGTACGGTCAGTTTCAATATGAAAAGAAGTATCAGAATGACTCATTGGGACAATGTTATGAAGAACATATATACAGAGCAAATGGGGATTCGACAAAAATAAAAAACACTCATAATTCAAATGGAGAATTAATCAAAAAATTATATTACTGGGATTGGGAAACACCTCATTTATATACCGATTTTCAGTCTGATGATAATGAAAAAACAGAAAAAGATTATAAAATAGATGGGACTAGATGGCATTTAATAAAAAGAAATTTTGATAAAAAGGGAAGGCTAATAAGATATAGAGAGTATAAAAACTTTACAACCCAAGAAAGAGATACCAAATATACATACAATAAGAAAAACGACCTTATTAAAGAGATCACATATGACTCTTCTCGAAGTGTAATTGAAGAGTCTAAATACTCTTATGAATACGATAAAAATAAAAATTGGATAAAGAAAATCATGTATCGAGATGAAAAACCAATAGTAATTGATGAACGAAAGATTGAGTATTTTTAAATTGTTCCACTTATGAAACAACGACTTATTATTCTCTCGGATCTTTGTGGAAGCGAAAAATCGGATTGGTTGATCTATTATACACATATTTTAAATCAAAAATATGATCTAGTATATTATGATAGTTGTCAGCTAGGAAATGTTGATACATCAAGTAATGATCAGCAAATAATTCATCAACAATTTGTTGAAGGTGGAATTAGAAAAGCTATTTCACAGTTGATAGAGTTAGAGCAAAATCCAATAAAAATATTAGCTTTTAGTATTGGCGGGTTGATAGCTTGGAGATATGGTCTGCTTACCGGAAATATTAAATCTTTAATTTGTATATCATCAACTCGATTAAGGAAGGAAGTTTATAAACCTAAAGGAGAAATTGAGCTATATTTTGGGGAAAAAGATGCATATAGACCACCAATGGAATGGTTTATAAATCAGAATGTGAAATTCGAAGTGATACCAAATAAGCACCATGAGATTTATACTGAAAGGGAGTTTGCTGAGGAATTTTCATTAAAACTTTGTAATATTCAATCACATTAATAATTAAATACCTTGATTGAAGAAAAATAAATCAAGAGAGTTAAACTAATTTTTTAAAAGCAAACAAAATTATTATGCCGAGACAAAAGTTTTATTTAGATACAGAAAAGAAGGAGCAATTAGTAGTTGAATTCAAACCATTTTTTAAAAATGCAAAAGTTACTTTAAACGGAAACGAAATCTTACAGTTCCAAGATAAGAAAGACGTTAAAAGTGGTGGTGAATATCAAATTGATAACGATAGAAAACTATCCATTCAGTTGGTAAGAAATAAACTTATGGGTACCGATGAATTAGTAGTTCTAGTAAATAATGAACCCGTGAAAGGTAGTTCATCAGATCCATATTACGAATTAAAAACAGCTTACAGTATATTATTTCTTTTAGCTGGGTTAAACATATTCTTTGGAATAATTGCAGAGGTAACATCAATGGAAATTCTAGTCAATTTAGGACTTGGAATTGGATCAATTATAGTGGGAGCTTTTTATGTTGCATTGGGCTATGTCATTAAAGTGAAACGTTCCATGATTGCTTTAGGAGTATCAATTTTCTTCATTTTACTTGATGTTGTTTTGACGATTTATTTCATGCCGGGTAAATCAATTGGAGGTTTAATATTTAAAGCTTTTCTTTCAATATCTTTGTTTAGAGGATTTGGAGCTATTAAAAAGATAAAACAAAAGGAGGCTGAAGAATCTAATGAAGAAAGTATGCATTTGAATCATTGATGAGTTGTCTCATTTCATTAGATCACTAAAAAATGAACCACTACAACAAAGAAGTATCCAGAATAAAAGACGATGTATATTCCAACCAATGGCAAATTGATACTGTTATCGGACTAAAGAATTACATGGATATCAACTTTAGTGAAAAGTTGAATCTGACTCTTTTTTCTAAGATCCGCTTTGTTTCCAAATACCATCTTCTTCGACTGTTTAAAAAGTATTATGGTCTTACTCCCAATCAGTACTTGATGGATAAACGAGTGGAAAAAGCCAAAGAATACATCAAAAAAGGAATGTCGGTATCAGATGCTTGTTATGAAGTGGGATTCGAAAGTCTAAGTTCTTTCAGCTCCTTATTCAAAAGAAAAACAGGCATTTCTCCAAGCGAATATCAAAAGAGCAATTTTCGATAAATGATTGAAATGTTTAATTTGAATCTTTGCATCATTCAATCACATTAAACAGTAAAACAATGAAAATTAGTGTAATAAGCATTCCTGTATTAGATCAAGAAAAAGCACTTCAGTTTTATACAGAGAAGTTAAACTTCATAAAGAAAAAAGATGTGCCGGTGGGTGGTGGAAATAGATGGTTGACTTTAGTTTCGGAAGAACAACAAGATGGACCTGAGCTTTTATTGGAGCCTGCACCATTGCATTTTGAACCTTCAAAAGTATATCAAAATGCACTTTTTGAGGCGGGTATTCCCTACACACAATTTGATGTTTCAGATGTTCAAAAGGAGTACGATAGATTATTGGAGTTGGGAGTTGAATTCAGCATGAAACCAACAGAAATGGGTACGGTAAAGATTGCTGTATTTAATGATACTTGTGGGAATAATATCCAACTTGTAGAGACACTATAGTGCGAATATAAATAGGATGAAAGTCCAATAATCAGTTGAAGATTATTGGACTTTTTTTGTTGATTAAAAATCTTAAAATTAAACTAAAGTAGATATTTGATTCATTTTTAATTTAGGTGTCTTATCAAAAAACACTGAAATTAACTTAAAGTATAATTTCAGTGTTTTTTGTTTTGTACAAACTATCAAGTTCATCAACTATGAATAATAAAGCTGTTGACCGATTGACTCATTACCTAAAATCAAAATTAAGTTGATAGATTGAAACCAATGTTTTACATTTAGAAAAGTAACTATTGTGTATCAAACTGACTAATTATGAACTTTCTAAAAAAGCTAATTACTTCTTACAAAGATAAATTTCAAAAACCTGAAATTCTGCTAGAAGAAGAATCACCTACTTGTCCGATCACAGCCATTGTGGAACAAGACCATCGAGTAGTCTATTTTTATTTGTTTGCCTCTCAAAATTCAAATTTTGGTATGAAATCTTGTTGGGTTAGAAATCTGGTTGAGGCTCCTGATGAATCTGAAATTGGAACAATGCTTAATGGCAAGGCTCCATTGATGCCTAAACAGTTCTGTAAATTCCCTAATGGACAGAAACCTCTTGATGCTTATGATCTTAAAATTATTTGGACAGAGGAAGGAGATGCTGCTGCTCTGAAATATCAAGGAGAAATAGTTGCAATAATCCCAAGTTGGTCAGGTGAAGGTGATTTTCATGGATATGCAAGAGATGTTATTGGACAAAGTAACTTGGCTTGGGAAATTGGAACATCAAATGTCTTTTTAGAAAGAATCGAAAAGGCAAAGGAATTCTGGCAATCTTGGGGAGATGACTTGAACCCATTCCAAATTCAACAACCTCAAATTCTGAAGATATACGAAGAAACTTTTGGAAAGCAAGATACATACTATGCTATCGATGGAGGTGAATGGCCTCCGAAGGGATTGTATTTAAGAAAAGGAACATCTAAAAATGTTTTTGCAACAGTAGGTGTTTCATTGGTACCTATGCCTACAGTTGAAATGTATTTCGAAAAGTCTCATGAGTTAAATAGAATAGAACTAGGGTTGATATTAAATACAAGCATTTCAGAAAGCGACCTCCAAGAAACTGCCAATTATATAAGTGGTCAATCTTCCTTACCTTGGAACAATATCACTTTCTTGGGAGAAGGACATACCATTAACTTTAAACCCATTCAAAATTCTATCTTTAATGCTGTCATTTTAACCAATAAATTAGATGTATTACCCAAACCTGAATTGGAAGATTACAGAAGCTCAAAAGTGAACTTCCTTTGGATGGTGCCTATATCAGAAAAAGAGAGAAAGTTTGTGATGGAAAATGACAAAAGCGACATCATTCATAGATTAAATAAGATAGGAAATGAGGTCTTCTCTTTAGATCGTGAAGAAGTAGTTTAATGACACAAATGCTAAAAACTCAATTTCACTAAAATTGAAGATAATAGATAAAAAATGGTCGAAAATTAAACTTTAGTAGATTTTTGGCTACTTTTTTACTTGGTATTACCTATCAAAATTAACTAAAAGTATAATTTCAAGGATTTTTTGATAATGATGAATAAACTTCAATTAGCTAAATACTCAGCCACAATTATCGGTTTATTGTTAGCAATTCCCGGAATGTTATCTCTATTCTCTATTGAGTTGGATTACTTATTTAAAATGGGAATTATTTCACTTTTACCTATAGCTTTACCAATGGAATATGTTGGAAGTTACATAGGGAATAATTATACATTTACATCCTTTTTAGTACTCGTTGTTGTATCAACTATTTTTAGTGTAAGTACCTTTTTATTATTTCATCGGTTAAATACTAAAAAGAAACCTATAAGTCATTGGAAAGTGATCATCTTCTACCTTGCTCAATACTTCGTGATACACCCATTAGTAATTTATACATGGGTATTTTTCAATTCGAAAAATGCAGGAGACGGGCAGTTTATTTTTGGTATTTTAGAAATATATCCGATTAGTAGTTTGATATATTTAGGATATGGTTTTATGATGGATCATATGAAAAATAAATTTAGAAATATAGCTAAGGTTAAAGCTGTTTAAACAAAAACTATTGAGATAAAAATGAACTCCAAAACCATCTTTCTAACAGCACTCACAATAATTATCACAGCTTGTTCTGTTAAAACTTTTCAAAGAACTTTTATCGGAAATTGGAATGAAAAAGCTTTAGACTTTTCAGAGTCTATTCAATTTCAGGATAACACACGTTTATTGGATATTTTATTAGAAGATAAATATTTCGGAACTGGAAAAACAGATAATACATCACAAAAATATTTATGGTTAAGAGCACCCAATAACCTATCAGATTTTTTTGATGTGACTAAAAAGATAGGTTTAGAAAGACTACTGACTAAAGAAGAATACAATCAGGTTTTGGATGATGAAGCGTATTGGGGATATGCTTGGAAAGGAAAATCATTGAATATGATTGTGGATAGCTTGATTCTTGCTTATTCAGAGGAACATCAAAAGGAAAATTATTATTTGTCATTTTGGGAAAGACGAAGAGTAGAAAAAAATGATGTAGTAGTCTTCGATATTTTGAATCAAACCAAGGCATTCTATACTAAAGGAGTAATTGATATAAATGAAGATATCAATAGAAATGATTTATATGAGTTAATGCTTTTCAATATCAATTTAAATAGTGAAAAGGATAGTGTAAACCGACAAAAGATGACTATTGAGTATTTCGATGTATTGAAATCAAATGGTTTAGAACATTCTGCTTATAATTTGATTTCTGAAACAGATTATCATCAATTTATTCTAGAAAAAGAGGATAGTTTATTACAGACCTTGACATATGATACCATACCTGAAGAAGTCTATTGGGTGACAAGAAATAACGCAAGTTGGGTGAGGTCTTATCGTGATAATGGGCCTTAATGATTATAGGTTTGATAATTCCTTAATTTGTAAATTCATTTATTCGACTTAAATTAATTACAAGATTAAATTAAAGTCAAAATGAACATCACCAAAATCATAAATCAAACCCAACAACCCAAACTATACGAAAAAGGAACCTCATTTATGTGGACCGATCCTTATATCTCCAAACAGTTACTGCAAGTACATTTAAATCCAGATATCGATTTGGCCAGTCGAAAAAAGGCGACCATAGAAATGACGGTTGACTGGATTTTGAGTGCTCAGAATGGAGATCAGCCACTAAAGATTTTAGATTTAGGATGTGGACCAGGATTGTATACAGAACTACTAGCAAAAGCTGGTCATGATGTGACAGGTGTAGATATTTCTGAAAATTCTATTGCACATGCGAAAGTATCAGCCAAAGAAAAAGGGCTGAATATTACTTATAGAAACGAAAGCTATTTAGAAGCAGATCTTGGGGAAAATGAATACGACTTAGTGATTCTCATTTATACTGATCTAGGTGCATTAATTCCTTCCGATAGATCGCCTTTACTCTCTAAAATAGATCAAGCAGTTAAACCGGGTGGAACTTTTATTTTTGATGTTTTAAAGGACAGAAGTTTTCAGAAAAAACTCACTGGAAAGTCTTGGGAAGCGAGCAAAGAAGGCTTTTGGAAAGGCAGTCCCTATGTAGCATTATCAGAATCTTTTTTATATGAAAAAGAGAAAGTCATTTTATCCCAGCACACCATTATCGATGAAGACGAAAATATAGATATTTACCGTTTTTGGACTCACTTCTTTTCTCAAAACGATGTATCCAACATGTTATCATCATTAAGTTTCAGTAGCATCACATTTAACGATCATCTTCTTCCAGAAAGTGATATGTGGAATGGAGATAATGTTTTGTTTGTGAGGTGTGATAAGTAATCATTGAATTTATCCCTAAATTGCAAAGCAACCATCATAAACTCTCAATGGAAACCCCAGAATTTCATATTGATCATTTGATAAAACTTCTCAAAGAACAAGAACCCCAAAGGCTAGATTTGGTTTTTCATCTTGAAAAATTGATCACTAAAAAGTGGGAGCTTCAACCGTACATACAATTAGTATCTGATGAAAATGCGAATGAAACTGGAGCAGAATGGCAATTCGATGAAAACATTGTTTTGGAGGATCAGCAACAAGGGACAATAGTTCTTGATGTATTGAAAGATGGAAGAATTGGAGGGATTGAGTTTCTCGATCTTATATAAAAAAAGAAAGTCTCATATATCTATCTAATTTCGATATATGAGACTTTCTTTTATAAAGATAATATGAGGTTTCAACCTCATATTATCCCCACTTCAACAACCCACGATTTCAATCGTGGGATAGCAAGAGGCTAGGGAGGACCCCAAAGTATATCACAATCTTACTTCACTTCCCCAATCAACACCCCAGACACACACCAAGAACTAAAGCTATAACCACCTGCAGGTTCACCCTGAGGGATCTGAACTTCAAACTGATGCGTGCCAGAAGAAATATTCAATGGCGTTTGCACAGGGTTGGTTACTGTACCAGGGCACCATCCCGAACGGTCTAAATCAGAAGACGATTCCCCATTCCAGAAGTTTCCAGAAGCAGGGTTCAACTCACGGTAAGTACCACAATCGCATCTCCAAGGAGTATAAGAATAAGCCAACTGACCATCAATTAGAATGCGGTTTTCTTTTGGGTTGAACTCATCGCCACCACCCCAACCACCATGGCCAGTAGTGATATAGTGTAAATGTAAATCGCTTACATTTTCAGGAATAGAAATATCCACTTTTAGACCACCTGCACCAAACATCGTAGGGTAGTTCTGACTTGCCATTTCCAAAATGTTACACGTATTGAAAATTGGTTTCACCCAATACTCTTTTCTTTCTGCGGATGGCTTGTTTTCTTTTGGATAGTATTTCATTTTAAGGCTTACTTTATGACCACCTTTATCGTAGTTACCGATAAATACACCAATCCAAACCTCACCTTCTAAGATCGGTTCTAAGTAAGATATACTTTGTTTATAATAGGTATTGTTGGCCCAAGTAAGTCCATCCAAAACTCGTTTATCATTAAATTTATTGACCCCAAAAGGAGTGAAGAAACGCATTAATTCGATGGCCGGTTCAAAGTCACCTTCAGGGATCATACCGTGGTATTCCTTGCCGTCATTATCTGTAAACTTAGGCACCGTTTTGATACCGTTTTTCATGGCATCCAACATCGAAGGTTTGTCAGTATTACGAATCATGAAAACAGAACCCGTTCTATCGTAAGCATCGCCATTCGACATTTGTTCCAGCTCCAAGAATACATCACAAGGGACATCATGTTTAGGAAGTGTTACCTTCTTTAAGATCACAGTACCACCGCCAAAACGATACGTTAAGTTGTCTTGGTCACCTTCAGGATTTTTGATTTCATTTCCCCAAGAAATTTGTTCGTCATCAAAAATGTTTAAAGTAGTTACCACACCTTGTTGTGCTTTGTATCTTAGGTTGACAACATCCAACTCCTCACCCAATTCGTCAGGCATTAATTGCATGTCTTTTGTCTCTTTTGATTTAAGCTTTTTAAACGATGTGGCCATTTGTACCGAAGAGCCATTTCTAACGGTTTTCAATACCAAAGCATCCTTGATAAAATAGCTTGGCGTACCTTTAATACCCGCTTCTTTAGTGTACCATACTTCAATGGTATTCGAGAAACTGATAAACTTGATCTTATCACATTGATACCCAAGAATAGTGGTGTCGTTTTCTGTCAATTCAATTTCACCTTGTGGTGATTGATCAGAAACAGAGTAGAAACGTTTTCCTTGAATATCAGCAATAGTGAATGTTTTATTTTTATTATAATCCAGTACTTGATATTGAGTCACCCTTTTCAACATTTCAGATAACTCAAAAGGATAAACACGTTCTACTTTAGCTAAATTGTTATGGAAGGTAAGTTCAGTTTTTCCATATTCTGTATTTGGTTTTCCATTGTAAAAAGAGTGGTATTCCACAACGGCACTCAGCTCTTTTTGTTTCTTTTGAGCATAGGTCATGCTAAAAACAGATAAGAGAAAGAGGATTAAAATTGATTTCATTGGTAACGAATAGATTTAATATGAATCTTTTATTTATTTAATGTATTTATGAACCTTAAATTATTCATCAAATAGTCGATTCGAAAATAAAGATTGATAACAAGTTTAATTATTAGAAAATAGTGGATTAAATACTGAAAAAAGGACCATATAGAATGAATGTTTGATACTCAAAATACCACTTTCATAATTATTCAACATTCAGACAATAAGAAAAAAATCCATCAATAAACGGGCACAAAATTTTATAGAACCACCGTTTCAATCAATAATTCAAAGAGAGATAAAGAAAGTTGATTAGTATTACATCATATGAAATGCAAATCAAATACTAGAAACCATGCAAACAACTACTTTTAGAAAAGTAACTTCACTTCTACTTTTAATTGGCTTTAATGCGACCATGTTAATGGCAGATCCGCCCGATCCTCCAGCAGGTAAAGTGTGGGTTTTAAATCATGAAATGAGTGATGAATTTGATGCTAATAGTCCAAATACAGATAAATGGAGATTGTTCGATAAAGCAGAGTCTTGGGGGCGTACGGCCGCATTTGATAAACGAATTCTAGAGCCTGTAAAAGATCCAAACTCGGATAACTATTATATGAGCATGAACCCGATGTGGTATTACGAAGATGAACGTTTTCCACGTGGGAATGGTAAAGATTATCACTTCGCAGGAGGTGGTATGGATACAAAGGTTTTACAGACGTACGGTTATTTCGAAGTACGCGTTAAACCATCTGATTTCCCAATGGGATCGGGAGTGTTTATGAACTCAAGAGGAACGACATCAGACGATTGTAATACAAAATATGCAACGGAGTTGGACATTATTGAAAATATGGGATATACAGGCCCGTTTAACGAACATGGAGATGGCTCTTTCAATAATATTCAACATGTAAACTCTCATTCCAAACCATTTTCTGATGAGAACGGTTCATGTCAGCGTTTACCTTACGAAACAACAAGTAGTGGTGTGGTACCTCCAAGTTTAGCGGCACCTCTAGGTTGGAATACGGTGGGTATGTGGTGGAAAGATGCCAATACAGCTATGTTCTATAACGACGACAAGTATTTTGGTACAATTACTCCTACAAGAGATTACTTCATGCCAATGCCTGTAATTATTGTCATGGAAACTTACAATTGGGGAGATGATGATGAAAAGAATGCGACTAATCCTAAACCAGAAGAGTGGATGTTCGAAGACGATTTCCGTACAAAAGCACAACGAGCAGTAATGTACGATTGGGTGAGAGTTTGGAAATTGGTTGATATTGATCAGGCAGAGTTTAATTCGAATAAAGACAATATCAAAGGTTATGAAGAAAATATCACTGCCTATCCTTCGTATCAGTTTTCTACTACCTTGATTTATTCAGCATCAACAGATAGAAAAGTAACGGTGACTTTATACGGTCCATCGAATACTATTTTAGCAGAAAAAACATACGATGTTGCTCAAGGTGTGAAATCATTGTTTACTGAATTTAATTTAGATGCAGAATTAGCTATCGATACAGGTTACAAAGTAGTTTATGAAATTAAAGATGGTAACTCAGTACTAAAAACTACATCAACCACTTTTGATGTAGTAGAGAAACCTCTAGAGAAAAAATTATGGGACGATGAAATCCCAACTTCTTTAGCGCCAGGGAAAACATCTTACCCTATCAATGTAAAATACGAAGCTGATGAGCCATGTAAAATCAATATCGAAATCAGAAAGCCTGATGGTAGTTGGTTTGGAAGTGGTAATATGAATGTTGAGGCGGGTAGTGGTGTAGCTACAATTAATGTAAGCATGCCTTCTGCAACTCCGGCTGCCGCTAATTATTTCTACAAAGTGTATATGCATCGTCAAGGATACGATTGGAAAGATCCAGAAGCGGTTTCTATTGATCCTGTTGTATATTTTAATGTGGAAGAACCTATCGAACCAGCCATCAAATTATTAACTGTTCCTACAGAAATTGAAGGTAATGCTACGGAAGTGGAAGTTGAATTCTCTTATGGAACTTATGAGAACGGTACACTAAAAATCGAATTACGTGATAAAGACGATAACGTGATGATCGATGAGGTGAGAACAGAACGTATTGGCCAACGAACGCTAACACGGTACATCAAAATGGATGCAGATATTCCTCCATCAGACGATTATAAAATCTATATTGAGTTCACACCAGATAAAGGAAGCTTTGAAAAAGTAACGGATGAGGTTTCAGGCATTACTGTCACAGAAAATGTAGCAAGTGTGGATGAAATCAATACAAAATCGAGAGCTTTAAAAGTGTATCCTAACCCTGTGGAAGGAACGCTTAAAATGGTAGTAGAAGAACGCTTAAATGATATCCAAAAGGTAGAAGTACTTAACGTAAATGGACAATTATTAAAAGTGATTTCTGCACAAAATGGAAAATCGATTTCCAATATCTCAGTGTCTGATTTGACATCAGGTACTTATTTGTTGAGAGTGACGACGGGTAGCGATGTGTATACGAGTCGTTTTATCAAAAAATAGATATTGATTACATCACTTTCTTTTAGAAGTCATAGCCAATAATATCATGTTAGTACCATTTTTTTAATAAATTAAGAAAGACAAAGATGTAATTATATTCGAGTCGTTTGGAACTATGAACGAAACCTTAGAAGAATATAAGGAAATAAAAACAAAAATATTGTTGGTTAGAAATCACAGATATCTCGGCAGAAGAAAATATTCTTTATTATAAAAACCTAGATAAAGAAAAAGAGTTTTACTGATTGAAACTGATAATGCTAAAAATAACAACAGAAGAGATGGTGGAAATTGAGAATGGATTGGATTTGAGGTAGACTATTATTATTCCAGTTTTTACAGGAAAAGAGTCTGTAAAACACTGTATTTTGGTTTATTATTTTAATATAACATGCCTGTATATAAATTAATAAACACCTAATTTGTGTATTAAATTGTTGCGTATTACATTGTAAGAGCAAATAGTGATAATATTTTATCAAAAATGGGATAAAGGGATTTCCTTATATAGGCTTTGGGTATAAAAAAGGAAGCGACTCTGCAAAGTCACCCCCTCTTTTTACTTAAACCCCTAATTTAGGATTTGTGTTTTACAAAAACACCCCAAACTGTAGCAACAGTCGAAATAAAGGTGAATACCAACATTATTATTTCAATCATTTTTTTTGTCTGCTCCTTTCAGACATTAATAATATAACATAAATACAAAATTTCAACGCATCTTGGTCTGCAAACTAATGATGCGTTTTTTATACTTCTATAAATACTTTTTAAATTTAAGTAAATACTACGAGTTAAAAAACTCTTTTCTTCGTCATAATAATACTCTTTTCTAATAGCTTCTCTGTAAAACTGATTTGTCTATTATAATTTTCTGTTTTTTTTTTGATAAACAGTTTTTTTATTATGATTAAATTAACTTTTAGTTACTTTTTTCTCCCTCGTTTATTTAGCACCTGATAATGTTTTAACAATAAAAAAACTTCTATATTAATATGAGCAAATGTTAATAGTGTTTAAAATTTTTATAAAAAATAACATAATCTTCTAAAAGGGGGCGATTCAATCACCATTAATCTTTTTCGATCATATAATTGGTATAACAAAAATCAGGATTAATAAAAAAGAGCTACTACTAAATCAATCTTGATCTATGAGAATTCAAATGTCTAAACGTATTAACATCCTATCTAGAAGATGAAATTGCTATTGATCTTATAATTATTCATTAAAGAAAGAAATCAAAAAGCTGAAGGCAAAATTTGTTATCAAATACAAGGTCAAAAGAGACATTACAGAAGTTTTAAGAAGAGTAAGTTGGAGAGGCAATAATTTTCATGTAATGCTTATTATTTTTCAATACGTATGAAGCTAATATATTTCTATCCAATAATGATAGTATTGGCTATATATGCCATACAAATTAATCCTAAAACGTATTGGAAGATAATAAGTAACGAAACAAGTTTGTTGGTATATTTTATTTCCTTAAAATCTAGCTTTATACCAAAAAACACAAACGAAGTGAAAAGGAAATTATAGTATATATATTTTATAAAGAAATTATTAGATTCAAGTATTGAGTGTAGAAGTATTATATCATATGTATTTCTAAGTTTGTTGGTTAGTGTAAATGGAATATTTATCAAGAACAGGGCAATAAATATTATGAACGTATTTCTAAAAATCCACATCTTGTTGTATCCATAATCCCACCATACATAATCTAGTTTATTTAATCCATGATACCATAAATATGGAAATCCTAACCAATTCTTTTTATTTAATTTAGCTTTTGAGATATACGTATACTCTTTTTTCTCTTTATCTGCTTTTTCATATCCAGTGTTATACCCATACTTTTCTTGCATTTTCATTATCTGCTCGTAGACTGATACTGTAGAGGTGTAATGTTTTTCAAAGTTTCTAGTAGAGTCGTATTGAATGTATAATTTAAACCCTTGGCTGTAGTCGAATTTAAATTTTTCAATATTGGTTGAGTTTAGACTAATATGACAGATTGTTTTGTTTGGGTTTAGTTTACATAGACTTAGATCAACTATTTCTTCTGAAGTGACTTGATCAAATATTATTGTGTCGGGTAAAGTAGAATTGCTGAAATCAATTTTTTCTTTAAAAATGGATTTAGAAAAGTATATTATGGAATTAAATTCAGTCAATGAAAAATTAGCTTCAGAATCAAATCTTGCACCTGTGAAATCAGCTTTGGAATTAAATATAGCACTTATGAAATAGGTAGCAGAATCAAATCTTGTACCTGTGAAATCTGTAAAATTATTAAAATTTGTATCTGAGAAGTCTGTAAAATTATTAAATTTTGTGCTTAAGAAATATACCTCAGAGTTAAATTCAGTCGTTGAGAAGTCTGTAAAATTGTTAAATTTTGTGTTTAAGAAATATGCCTTAGAAATAAATTCAGCCATTGAGAAATCTGCTTTAGAATTGAATTCGGTTTTAGAGAAAAATGCTTCAGAATTAAATTTAGTCATCGAGAAGAATGCTTCAGAATTAAATTTAGCCTTTGAGAAAAATGCTTCAGAGTTAAATTCAGCCATTAAGAAATTAGCTTCAGAATTAAATTTAGCATTTGAGAAATTTAATTCATTAACAAACAGTGACATCTCAAAATTTCCGTTAGAAATAATGTTTGTAACAATTAAAATCGAATTATTATCAAATTCATTTAGTAAAATAGAGTCGTAACAAACTTCATATTCAACTGAATCTCTATCTAAATAAAATATTCCAGATTTGAAATTACAATTTTGAGCAATTAGTATTTGTACATTCAAAAATAATAAGATACTAGAAAGTAGAAGTTGTTTCATTTTAGTAAAATAGAACTAGGGTTTAGATATAAAGAAAAAAAACAAGCTAGAAAAAAATATACTAGCTTGCTAATTCGATTAATTGAAAAAACTCGAAAATCTATTCGTGAACCTTAAAAAAAATTGTTCCCACCAATTTTCTTGATCTGAGTTATCTATATTCTTTTCAGGCCAATCTATTGCTCTGACAATTTTGTTTTTTTTAATCCAATAATGTGACTCACAATTAAAATTCCAATTACCTATTGATGGAGAAAGAGAAATAGTTTCACCATCGTATAATAAATTCCAATCTTTTGGAGATAAAGGTGTAATTACTTTATTACCACAACCACACATACAATTATGTATGGCTGTAGCATATTCCATTGACACATAAAGTGTATTATCCTTAATCTCTTCGGGAATCTCTTCCAAAAAAACTAATTTTATTTCACTCATCATTATAGATTAAAAGTTCATTAATATCCATGGTAAGGTTATGAGATCTTTCATGCTCTTTATAAAATTGAAATAATTGTTTCCATTTTATTACAGCAATACTTGCATTAAGCATATTCAATTCAGATATCTGTATGTTTGAATTATACTCATTTTCTTCACTCTTAACCAATGGTATCCGATTATCAATATGATCTTTTTTATTAGGAGTAACTAAAGTAGTTCTAGATACTCCTATTAGATCTTGATCCTCAGTAATACTTACACTAATACCTACATCGATAAAAGAAATACATTTACTAATTAAGTGATCAATGATCAATTTTTTAGCTTCGTTATCATCTATTGATATGAATATAAAAGAAAGCCCATCAACTTTGTTCAAGTTTTGTTCAGTTAAATACTCATCACATACAGTAATATTTTTATGCATATTACTGTATATTTCCGACATTCTAGATGCTTTGTTTTTTTGTAATTTCAATTCTTCTAATGAAGGAGCTCCTGGAGATCTAAAAGCATTATGTTGTAGAAATTTGTCTCCATCAAATAAAGAAATTTCTTTAACTGGTGTTTTAGCAATTAGGTCTAAAATATAAGACCCTGTTCCTCCTAACCCAATAATACCTATTCTTTGATTGTAGAATTTATTTTCTAAAAAAGAGATATTGGCTCTACTGGAATTGGTATCTACATAATTGAATGAAATATTATTACTCTTATTCATAATTGGTGAAAAGGTTTTAGGAGTTACATTTTCATCAATTGACTGAGCTTCGTGACATAATATTCTACAATAAGTAGTTAGAAGTTCATAGTAATCATCGTATTTACCACCGTTATGTTTTGGTTTACTAGATAGGTAAAACGTAGGTGTTAACTTATTATTAATCGTCAATCTTTGTTGTGAGTTGACAATATTTAAGAGCTTTTGACCATTACTTGAACATGGGTACTCACCTACAAAATGAGCTATATGTGTTGCAGGTTTTAAAATATTCCCTCCATTTAGATTAAGAGGGGTGATTAAATCACCTCTCTTAATCTGTTTCTGAGAATTAACATAAGGAATATTACTAATCATGATGTGAGAATCAATAATTGTAACTTCATATCCCTCATTTTGTAACCGTTTGAGGTCTGTACTAGGATTTATCTGTGGAAGTGACATTGAATCTCATTTTAGATTTAACAATTACTTTATCACCTTTGACCATAGAGCCATTTCGATTCTCCTTAGGGCCATTTGCATATGTAACAGTATATGCTTTATTCACATTACCATTATCACAATGACCAAAAGCTAAGATTACAACCTCTTCGAAAGATATTTCTTCATTTTTCCAAAGTTTTGGAGAAGCATTAACTAAGAGTTTAAAGGACTTTTTCTTAATAATAAATCTCTCAATACCTTTTTTACTAAAATCTATAGTTTCTTCAGGAGTTATTTTTTCCTCTCCATTTTTAGTGATTTGATATATATCAAAATTAGAACTGTTAACTTCAGCTATATCGAAAAGTTCCGACCCCGTAATTTTCACTGAGTCAGATAAATACTTTTCGCCATCTACTTTAAACTTATAATATGTTTGTGGTTTATAAATTACCACTCTGTCCTTTTTAAAAAGGTCCTCAATATCACACACATTGTTATTGTCAAATGTGTTGTTAAATTTTTTTATCATTTTTTAAAAATTTTTTATGAAAATAACTTATTAGTAATATCCATTACTAATAGAATAATTTATAAATAACATGTAATCAGCTATTTATGAGTTGTATAAATAAATTTTTAAAAAGGTCTATCTGCTGTATTTAATGTTGAATAATTACAGAAGATATTACATTAGAAATGTTAATCAACACTTTGGATTTGGTATGAATCGAAAAAATTATCTAGTTTTGAGTGTCACGTCGAAACTTAATCACACAAAGGGGACCAACCTTATCGTGTTTATTTTTCAAAAAAAACCAAATCAAGTAGTAATCTTCTGCTTGATTTTTTTTTGTCAAAAATTCACTAAATGATAATATTCAAGTGAATTGATTATTTACAATAACAAATATATATTAATATGTTTTGTTTTGCAAATAATACATCAAAAAAAATAATGTTTGAATGACAAACGTTTGTGTCGCAAACATTATTTTTGTATATTAAAAAAAGTAATTAAATTGCGATGGAAAAAGGTACAGATATTTTTTATTCCTCTATTATTGATAAAATAGTGCTTCAAAGAAAGGAGATGGGTCTAACTCAAGAATCCTTTGCCAAAAAAATTGGATTATCAAGGCCAACTTATGTCAATATAGAGCAGAGAAGGCATAGACCGACATTATATACTCTTTATAACATATCAACCTTTACCGGTAAGGATATGAACTATTTTTTTGAATCAATACCACAAGATAAAGTAGAACAATCTACTGTTACTCGAAAAATAAAAAATAAACTAAACTCAAATGAACAAGAAACTTTACTTGAGTTCATAAGAAAAATTAAATAACTATATCAAAACACAATTATCATGATTAAAATAAAGAAAATTGAAGAAAAGGCAGATGAGCTTTTAAAGCAATTTAATATTGAAAGAGCTCATGTTAATGTGGAAAAGATTATAAAAGATCTAGGTATACATATTGAGTATGGAGAAATTGGTGATACAGTATCAGGTTTTCTCCTGTCAAAAGATGGGAAAGATACTATTGCTGTTAATCATAGTCAGTCTGAAGAAAGGCAAAGATTTACATTAGCTCATGAGTTAGGACATTTTCTTTTCCATAGAAAGGGTCAATATGATGATATTTTTATTTCAAACATTCATTTTAGAAATGAAAAGTCATCGACAGGGGAACATAGAAAAGAACGTGAAGCTAATTCTTTTGCAGCTGCAATCTTAATGCCTGAACAGTTTATCGAAAATGAGATTGAAAAAATCGAACTTAATAATATACAATCTGTTGAAGCAATAGTCAAATCACTTGCTAAAACTTTTAAAGTCAGTGAAGTGGCGATGACTTATAGATTGGTTAATTTAGGATATAATATATGAACGTTTTGTACAGTAGGCAGTCCCATAAATAATAATGAGACTGCCTTTTCTCTATTAAATACCCTTAGAAATTAACCTTCAAAGTTGTAATCCCAAAGGCTTCAGTATTCACTTTCACCTTATTTTTGTCTACTTCTAATGTATCCATATCCTCTTCTAAGATAGTTGTTGTAAATGCTGATTTTATGGTTTGTTGGAAATCAATATTCACCGTTTCCTCTTGATCGCTTACGTTGTAAAAACGAATAATCAACGCATCACTATCTTCAGCTTTTTTGATGGCAGTCACGACAATATTCTCATTATCCATAGAGATAAATTGTTGAGTTGCTTTCAAGCTTGGTTTACGAAGTGTCTGTGGTCTGAAAACTACTTCAAGTTGTTCAGCGTTCTCGATACCGTTTTGGTTATCCGTTATTCTATCGGCATCACCTGTACTCAAAGAGAATTTAAAGGCATGATTCCCTGTTTGAGGATAAGGATTACCTTCCCAGTGACAGCTGTGTCTCGAGGCAAATAAGATAGGTTGAAGTGTGATTTTCTCCTTATCCAAAACATCATAATAATCGGCGGCAGCCACAGAAGAGGTAACCACTAAAGAAGAATTATCTGATTTTGCAGCGATCCAGTTTTCAATTCCTCTTGGGTGAATATCTTTATTAGGAGTTGTGTAACTACCTTGTGCACTACCGCCAGCAGCACCCGCAGCTTCATCTTTGCCTACTTCCAATACGCCATAAGGTACTTGATATTCCACCGTTTTCATCGAATTATTTACAGGGAATGCCACTCTGTATTCTCTGTACATAGTACCTTCCCAATTTTTTACATCAATCGCAAAATCAATTTTTTCTAGGGATTGATACACTCTAATCGTTTCTTCGACAACACCATCACCTAATTTTTGTCGGAAAGAATAGTCCGTAAAAATATCCCCTTTGTTGCTTATGGTCCAGTTGATATTTTTATCCTTAAGTTGCTCGAAATCTTCTAATGTAGGATGTTGAACTTTAACGAACTCACCTGCACCATTTCCTTCAGAAGTAAGGAAGAAAACTTCACCACCTAAGAAGTTAGTATTATCAATTAACTCTTCATCATTCGATTTTTTGATTAAACTTTCAATGCCTCCATTCCCCAAAGAAATGCTATAATAATCAGTCTCTATCTTTTTTATGTCAGCATCAGCGTTAGCATGATTTTCTGTTCCTTCTACAACATAATAAGAGGTATAACCTAAAGCAGGTACCTGACCAATGAAATGAACTTTGGCAGATTTTAGATAACCATTATTGTATCTTTCCACCTCAGTTAATTGCGATTTAACCGGTTTACCGTCGGCATCTATCATTGAGAAATGCTTGATTTCATTTTCGTTAAACGAAACTTCCTTTTCAATGATATTATCGTAATTCCAATTCAAGTGATTAAAAATAACCATTGGAACCCCTTTCTTTTTAAAGTTGATGTGACCTGCAATTTGTTTCGCCTGATCTGTATAAATAGCATCTGCTACATGTAAAGCGTTATTGTACTTTTCCTTAAAAACGGCATCGGTAATGTCTCCATTTTTACCACCCCAACCATGATCAGGATAAATTTTATTTTCCCATGCTTGGTACAATTCTTTTTGTGGATAGTTGACCGAAGAGGCATCAATGAGTTGATGGAAAGCAGAAAGTTTCTCTGCCCCAACCAATCTTTTATCAGCAGTTCGACTTAACAAAACAGCTTTTTGATGTGAAGGTCCATGAATGTACACCCATAAATTTGGTCTTTCACCTTTGATGGTTTTAAGGTTTTCTGAGTTTTCATAAATGAGGTCCACAAACTTATCTGTCGTCATCAATTTAATTTTTGGAAGCACACATGCCTTACGATTTACCCCGGGTTGTTCAATAAACTTGATCTGATTCCAGAATGTGGTAATCGCTGTATAATCCTTTGCCGGACTCATATCCCAATCCGATAAAATAGGAATGATTGCTTTTGATCTATCTTTTGAATTGTAGTCCTTCGTCCACTCTAAACTCTTTTCAGCTACATGATTTGTAGCAATTTCGAGTGTTTGATTTAACCCTAGAAAATCCAATGAATAGTGATCTAAAGAAAACACAATAATATCGTCTCCATTGGGTGCTTCCCATTTAAAAATACCTTTTTCCTGACGGCTAATCACCAATTTATTTACTCCTGATTTTGCCATTATTTGAGGCATCTGAAGCGTTCTACCCGGAACATCCATGTTCCAATACGTATCTGCATTGTATCCATCCAATAACTCAGCAAGGTATTTTTTACCGTGTATAAACTGACGGGATAAAGATTCTCCTGAGTACATTTCTTCATAAGGCTGAGTATAAGACGCACCTACAGAGATTTTTTCTTCGTTTAATAACTGAACAATTTTCTCCTTACTTTCCGGATGTCTATCAATATACTCTTGAATCATTAAAGCATCTTCGATATCAAAACTATATTCGTCGAGTTTTAGTGCATCGTTAATAATCGGAGTAATCAACATCGTATCTCTTTCTACAATGCACTTTTCAGGAGTGTCCATCCAAGCAATATCTTGATGAGAACTGTTCATTAAAGCGACAGTACCCTCCGTCATATTCAATTGAGAAACCTTCACCACATTCTCTACCATTTTTGGAGCGTATTTGATAGTAAACTCAGAGGTAAACGTATCTCCTTTTAGTTGATTCTGATAAGTGATATATGTATTTTCATTTGGTCGAACACTTGCATATTCATCGTTTTGACCAAATTGTCCTTCTGCAATTAAAGTACTATTTGATGCTACAATCTGATAAGTTTCTCCAGCCAAAGTTCTACTTGAGAACGGCAATTCGATCGTACCTTCAAACGGAAATTTCTCTGAAGCAATATCAAATGTTTGCCCTTTAACAATTAAATGAGCTTTCTTCTCTGTATAACTTTTTGATAACGCTAACTGAGCTTTTACTTTAGTAGCATCAGAAACAAAAGAAACTTCACCTTTCATCTCTTTTACAGCTTTCCCATAAATATCTGTTGGAATAGTCGTCTCTTTAAATGTCATAAACCAAGAATGAGAGCCTGATTTATCACCTTCAATAGATAAAGAAACCACATCAGACGTAATTAAATTTTCTGGTACTTTTAAGTACATATAACCATGTGCATCTTCGTGCATATCGAGTTTTTGTACATAAAATGTAAGGCGACTTCCGTCCGCTCCATCGATACTCCAACTTGTCTTAATGTCTTGTTTAAAAGTAAACATAGATTGCCCATTTACCTTTAATGTAAATTGAGGGGCAGGTACGGCTACATCAATTGCAGCTAACCAAAGGAATTCATAGAACCCATTGTTTTTGGTGACGGCTTTTGCTTCCCATTCGATAGTATCATTGGCTCGAGCAATTAAACATTTGGTATTCCCTCCAATGACCGATTGGTAGGCAAAATCTTTTCCAGAAGTACTTTTAGAATAGCCCGAATTCATTAATCGAGCATCAATAGCTATTTCGTCGAAAGAAGTTGTTGGCTTTTCCTGTGATTGAGAAAAACCGAGTAATACAATTAAATTTAGGATGATTGTTAGGTTAATGCATTTCATCATTTAGGAATCATTATTTAGTAATTTAAAATCATTTCATTAGTTAAGCTTTTAGAATCTTTCTGATTAAGCACTTAAATATAGTGTATAAACTACCATAAATAGTTAGGGATGATTTTCTATTACATATCTTTAACGAGTACGGTGTTATAAGTTAATTTTAGGAAAGGATTCACCTAAAAAGCATCGAGCTTATTTCAGTGTTGAGAGATATGTTGCTAGTTTAATACTTGTGATTATTTTATTATCAGTAAAGAACGATTCAATTTCTAAAGTTCGTTTAAATTTAATTTGTATTTCGTTGTTAATGAATATACTTTTAAGTAAGCAACCTTTGAAAAATAGACTAAAAAATGACAGAAAAGAAGAAAGTAAGTCCAGGAATGATCATGAAAGTGATGGATTATGGGTATGAAAAAGCAGTGAATGGTTTTTCTGGATTTGACTCCGCCGAAGAAATGGCCCGAGACTATATGGACAACGGAAAAGATTTAGTGACCAATGCAAACTCTTTGATCCGATGGCAAATATCTAAAGCAGGAACAAGTGGTTTTTTAACAAGTTTAGGTGGATTAATCACATTACCTGTTGCTATTCCTGCAAACGTGGCAAGTGTTATTTATGTTCAGATTAGAATGATTGCGGCAATCGCACATATGGGAGGTTTTGATTTAAAAGACGATAAAGTTAAAACATTAGTTTATCTATGCATGGCAGGAAATGGTGCAAAAGATATTCTCAAAGATATTGGTATAGTGATTGGCAAAAAAGTAACTACCAATATGATTAATAGTATATCAGAAAAAACTATTGTGGCCATTAATCAAAAAGTAGGTTTTAAGTTAGTAACTAAGTTTGGTGAAAAAGGAGCAATAAATTTGGGTAAAGCTATTCCTTTGGTAGGAGGAATTATTGGAGGAACTTTCGATAGTGTTTCTACAAATGCAATTGGCAATGTAGCAAGGAAAACGTTTATTGAATCGGGAGAGGAGTAGAATAGAACTAACAACATGCAAACTAACTATCTTAAAGTCTCATCAATCCATACTTTATATTACGAAGATCTTGGTAACAGAAATGCTACCCCAATTATCTATCTTCATGGAGGGCCAGGTGCAGGTTTTACCGAAATGGATAAACGATTCTTCGATTTCGATCAGCATAGAGTCATATTTTATGATCAGAGAGGAAGTGCAAGAAGTCAACCCTTCGGTTGTATTGAAGAAAATACGACAGACGACCTAGTAGAAGATATTCATCTATTGATGGATCATTTGGAAATAGAAAAAGCCATTCTTTTTGGTGCCTCATGGGGGACTACTTTAGCCACCGTTTTTGCCATTCGATATCCTCAAAAAGTAGATCGTTTGATTTTGAGGGCTTTTTTTGCTGGTAACCAGAAAGCAATTAGTCATTATGTCAATGGTGGTTTATCAGAAAGTTATGCGAAGGAATGGGAACGTTTTATTCGATTGGTTCCAAAGGAATATCATCAAGAAGTACCCAATTATTATTTATCTAAATTGGTTGAGGGGTCAGAAGAAGAACAAGACATTTTTGCTTACGAATGGGTTCGATACGAAATTTCAGTATTCAAAAAAGGGATCAAAGAACAAGAGATAGATCCGATTATTCGGAGTTTTCCTTATCAAAGTTTTGCTAGAATGGGTGCTCATTATTTATCCAATAACTGCTTTTTAGAGATGGATTATATTTTACATCAAATAGATCGATTGGAAAACATTCCTATTACATTAATTCATGGAGAGGAAGACGCGATTTGTCCGATAGCATTAGCGAAGGAGCTTGTACATCACCTAAAAAATGTAACCTCTTATTTTGTGGAGGGAGGACATTCTGATCGTGAACCAAACATCGAAAACAAAATTATGGAAGTATTAAAGGGGATTATTTAGTTACATCTTGAAGTATTTTGTCATTCATAATTTAATTATAAATTGATAAATCTTGAACTAACATTTTATTAACTATGCTCGAAAAATTAAAGAAAAACTTAACAGCAATCATCGTAGTCTCTCTTATCGGATTGGTTGCTACCTGTAACATTATGGTTCGTAAAAGTGACAGAGAGAAATGGACCAATAATCCAAAACCTGGATATTATTATGTATTTGATGATTTTCCAATTCAGAATGAAGAATCCATTATGAAGATTAAAGAAGTTAAAGATCAGGCAGTCATTTTTTATCTTCCAAAAATGAAAACTATTGGGAGTTATAAACTAGATAAAACAGACTCTAAAGTGAAAGATCTAGATAAGCAAGGTGTGATGTATGGATCTGAAACGATAACTATTGATAAAGCAGACCTTCTTCAAATGGTAGAAGATGATACTTTCTCGGGGCATATGAATCACAAGCCAAGAGTGACTAACGTATTTTTATAGGTCAATTGATTGTAAATGATGTGTTTAATCAATTTAATTGATTATCTTATTGAACAATCATTACAATTAATTTATACCCAAGTATGGCCCAAAAACAACTCGTTCCTTTCGATCAACTTTCTGATCGAGAACCTCATTATGCTATTTTAAATGGATTAGATCTCGTCGTTGTAAAATATGACGATAATGTTTCTGTATTGTATGGCAGGTGCTTACATAGAGGAGCACTTATGTCCGATGGATTTGTACAAGGCGATAATCTTATTTGTGGAGTTCACAATTGGGATTACCGCATTGATACTGGAGTCTCTGAGTACAATAATGCGGAAGCTTTGCACAAGTTTACTTCTGAAGTGATCGATGGATTTGTTTGTGTTGAAGAAGACGAAGTGAATGCGTTCTTAAAGGAGCATCCTCAACCGTTTAATCGGGAGGAGTATCAAGGTTTGTATATGGATACGCATCCTGAAGAAACCGAGCCATATACTTCTTATATCAAGGAGTTATCAAAAAATGGTTTGAAAAATTATGGTCATCATGGCCCATCAACAAGTATGGGTGTGGACCGAAATAAGCTTCCAAAATGGGAGGACATTCAATTTCTACCTGCACAGTTATCCAAGCGTCCTTTATTAGATCACGAAGAAGTATCAACGGAAGTTATCATAGGAAAAAATGCGAAAAAGCCATTGAAGTTGGATCGACCGATGTTTGTTTCTGATATGAGTTTCGGTGCACTTTCTTATGAAGCAAAAGTGGCCTTATCGAAAGGAGCAGAAATGGCAGGGACAGGAATTTGTTCCGGTGAAGGAGGAATGTTACCCGATGAGCAAGCGAACAATTCGAAATATTTTTATGAGTTGGCTTCAGGGAAATTCGGCTTCTCTTGGGAGAAAGTGAAGAAAGCACAAGCGTTTCATTTTAAAGGGGGACAAGGTGCAAAAACAGGAACAGGGGGACACCTTCCAGGGAATAAAGTAACAAAAGAAATTGCAGAAGTTCGAGGTTTGAATGAGGGAGAAACAGCCATTTCTCCAGCGGCATTTCCTGATTTATTTACAGCGGAAGACTTTAAAAAGTTTGCTGATGAGGTGAGAGAAAAAACGGGTGGAATCCCCGTGGGTTTTAAGATTGCCGCAAGTCGCATTGAGGAAGATATTGAGTTTGCTTTAAAAGTTGGCGTAGATTATATCATTTTGGATGGTAGAGGAGGAGGAACAGGTTCGGCCCCATCTATTTTGAGAGATAATATTAATGTGCCGACCATTCCCGCATTGGTTAGAGCAAAGCGATTCTTGGAAAAAGTAGGTAGAACTGATGTTACATTGGTCATTACTGGTGGATTAAGAGTGCCCGAAGATTTTGCAAAAGCAATGATGCTAGGAGCAGATGCTATTGCGGTTTCTAACTCAGCTTTACAAGCTATCGGATGTTTAGGAATGAGAGCTTGTGGCACAAATAACTGTCCTGTCGGAATTGCCACTCAAAAAGAAAACCTCAGAAGTAGATTATTAATTGATAAATCAGCCAAACAATTGGCGACTTTCTTCCAAGCAAGCACCGACTTGATGAAAGTGGTGGCAAGAAGTTGTGGACATGCTTCTTTTCAGGAATTTAACTTTTCAGATTTATCGACCATATCATACGACATGCACCAATTAACCGGAATTAGATATGCAGGCATACAACATTCTTGATCAACACATCCATCAACTTTGCCAGGTTATCGCAAAGTTTAACCGAGCATTTGTCCCTAAAAAGGCAGACGATAGTCATACCAACCTTCAATTTGATATTGTGGGAGAACGTGTTGTTGGTCGTTGGGTAACAACAGAAAAAGGTAAAGTGATCATGGGTTTCCATGTTCCTTCTCAGACTTTCCATTTATATTCTGAGAATTGGAGTTCTTTATTTTCGTTAGAGACAATAGGTAAGACACAAGTAGAAATCGAAAATGCTTGGGAAACTACCTTGAAGGAATGGAACCTCAGTTTTTCAGAGTTCATTGCTCCTCTACATTATGAAATTCCAGTGTACGATTTTCTATCCACTCCTTATACAAAGTTCAATCAGAATGATATGTATTTATGGATGACCTATCGTGCTTTGGCTTCAGAAATCTGTTATGATGTCTTGAACCATCTACAAGTAGAAGGAGAGATCCGCATTTGGCCGCATCACTTTGATACCGGAATTTATGTTGAGGCAACGCCCAATGTAGGTGTAGGTTTTGGCCTCGCAATGAAAGACAGCATTCTCGAAGCTCCCTATTTCTATTATTCCGCCTATGGGTTGAATGGTCATAGCATTGATTACACCCAATTATCATCACTTAGTATGGGCAAGTGGATTGTACAAGAACAATGGAAAGGGGCGGTGATTGGTATTGATCATACAACGAGGAATACGTTGCATCAGTTTATAAAGGAGGTGACGGAGGAGTATATTTAGTATACATCAATTTATAGATAAAAGACATTCGAAAAGGATGTCTTTTTTAGTTTTTAGTAATAAAAAAGTACAATAATTGAGATATGAATAAAAGTCCATATCCTTGAACTTTTTGTCCATTTACTTCTTTTTTTCATCCCCCATATTTGTAACATCAAAAAACAAAAACAATATGATGATGAAAAAGATAGAAAAAATCACAACAGCATTTATAGCATTATTTTTATTCCTTCCTGGGTTAGAAAAATTCACAGATAAATTCTCATATAATTTTGCTACTCAAATAAAGATGGCTCAACTACCATTTCCTAAATTATCATTCGTAGTAGGACAAACGAGTGAGTTAGTGGTAGGATTTTTAGCTATTATCTTATTATTCTTTTACAATAAACTGAAGCCTGAGATTCGACAAAGATTGTTTTACTTCGTCAATATTATGGTTTTCCCAATTATGTTGGTGGCTTTATATGTGCATGCAGTACCCGAAGTCCCAACAGAAGTTTTACCTTTTGAATTTAGACCTCCAGTATTAGCATTGTTACTATTATTATCAGCATCAATCAACCTTAAGGTGCATAACAGAAAAGAAGTAAAAGCATAAATCAATATCAATTAGTAATAAATTAATTGGACTCCATTTTGAAAATTTTGGAGACCCTAAATCATACATTCAAAATAAAAAAGATCATGAAAAATTTCACAATTCACACCATCGAAACAGCTCCTGAAAAAAGTAAATCAGAATTAGAAGCAAAGAAAAAAGCATACGGTTACTTACCTAATTTAACAGCTACATTAGCCGAGTCGCCTCAATTATTACATGCTTATAATGAATTGCACAACTTATTTACTCAGTCGTCTTTTGATAAAGATGAATTAACGGTGGTTTGGCAAACACTTAATGTGGAAAACAATTGTCATTATTGTGTACCTGCACATACTGCAATAGCACATTCTATGAAAGTGGATACAGCAATTACTGAAGCTTTAAGAAATCAAACACCTCTACCAACTGATAAATTAGAAGCATTAAGAGCATTTACTTTGGCAATGACTAGAGAAAGAGGATTTGTTAGTGATGCAACTTTAGAGGCTTTTTATAATGCGGGTTACACACAGAGAAGTGTATTAGATGTCATCTTAGGAATGGCTCAAAAAACAATTAGTAATTACACAAATCACGTAGCTAAAACACCATTAGACAAAGTTTTCGAACCATTTAAGTGGGAGAAATAATTGTTTTTGTTTTATTGGGATGGTATTCATTTATCATCCCTTTTTTAATCCATTTATTATGACATTAGCATTCGACATCTACGGAACATTAATTAACACATCAGGAGTTTTTGATTCTATACAAAAACTGATTGGTGAAAAGGCTGAGGGGTTCAATCAGCTTTGGAGAACGAAACAGTTGGAATACTCTTTCCGAAGAGCAGCCATGAACAATTATGTAGATTTCTCAGTATGTACAAAACAAGCTTTAGAGTATGCTTGCTTATTTTATAAAGTAGATTTGGAAGAACATCAAAAAACTGCTTTGATGGAAGAGTATAAAGTTTTACCTGCTTTTGATGATGTAAAAAAGAATCTGGAGAGATTAAGATCTGAAGGACATCAGTTGTATGCTTTTTCTAATGGAAGTAAAGAAGCGATCAAAGGATTATTGATAAACGCGGGATTAGTAGATCATTTTGATGGAATGATAAGTGTAGAAGAAAAGCAGGTTTTTAAACCATCTCCTACTGTTTATCAATATGTGTTAGAGGTGACTTCCTCAGTAAAAGAATCCACCTATTTGATCTCAAGTAATCCATTTGATGTGTTAGGAGCGAAAGCTTTTGGTTTGCAATCTATTTGGGTTCAGCGATCTAAAGAAAGTATTTTAGACCCTTGGGAATATCAACCCAATCGTATTATTTCAACGTTATCGGATTTAACTTTTACAAAATGATGGGTATATTCCCATTATGAAAATGGACGGGACAATAAAATTTGAATACAATGGAAGAACTTTGATAGAAAAGGCGATTATCAAAGTTCCTTTTACTAAAGAAAGAGTGTTTCAAAACGAAGGTTGTTTCATATATATGAAAGATGCTTCTATTAAATTACATTCTCCTCAAGACAATTTGGAGGTGAAGAAAAAAGAAGCTGTTCTATTAAAATGCGATACTTATTTCTTAGAGTTTTTAGGAGAACAAAATCAAGGTACAGTTGAAGTGATTGCAGTTCATTTATATCCAGAATTACTCAAGAAGTTATATATAAATGAGTTACCTAAAATTATCGAAAAAACGGTTTCTAATCCTCCAACAAAATTGATAGAAGATGAAACTATTATTTCAAGGTTTATCGATTCATTAGATTTTTATTTTACTAATCCATCACTGGTTAATGAGGATTTATTAGAATTAAAGATCAAGGAATTGATTTTACTATTGATACAGACGAATAATGTGACATCTGTTCTAGAATTGATTCATGATTTATACTCTCCTCGAACAGTACAACTAAAAAATGTGATTGAGCTACATACTTTTTCTAATCTTACTTTAGAAGAATTAGCCAAACTTTGTCATTTAAGCTTGTCATCTTTTAAAAGGGAGTTCCAAAAAGTATTTGATGAAACACCATCAAAATATTTTACTACCCAAAGAATCAATAAAGCAAAAGAGTTATTAAGTAAAACCGATTTACCCATTAATGAAATAGCCTACGAAATTGGTTATAATGATCCTTTATATTTTACGAGGATATTTAAAAAAAGGGAAGGAGTTTCTCCATCGCAGTTTAGAAACTAATTTTTATTCTCATTATCTAAAACAGTATCAAATAGTTAATGTAGTAAGGATTCAGCACTATAAATTCTCACTATAGCGGTATAAACATTATCAATTTGATTTATCTGGAGGCCCACCGTAAGTTTGTGACATCAAAATCGAATTAAAACATATCAATCATAAAAAATTAAACTATGTCACAAATCGGAAAACAAATCGTAGACTTTAAAGTTCAATCTTTTAACAATAACGAATTCCAAACAGTAACTAAAGAAGACGTATTAGGCAAATGGTCTATCTTCTTTTTCTACCCTGCTGACTTCACTTTCGTTTGTCCTACTGAGTTGGAAGATTTAGCTAACCTTTACGAAGAGTTTAAAGCGACAGGTACAGAAGTATATTCAGTATCTACAGATACTCACTTCGTTCACAAAGCGTGGCATGATACTTCAGAAACTATCAAGAAAATCAACTACCCAATGTTGGCAGATCCAACTGGAGTTCTTTCAAGAGGTTTCGATGTAATGATCGAAGAAGATGGTTTAGCTGAAAGAGGTACATTCATTGTGAACCCAGAAGGTGAAATCGTTTCTTACGAAGTAGTAGCTGGTAATGTTGGTAGAAATGCTGAAGAGTTACTAAGAAAATTGAAAGCTTTACAGTTTGTTGCTGAAAACCCTGCAGAAGTTTGCCCTGCAAAGTGGAAGGAAGGTAACGAAACTTTAAAACCTAGCATCGATTTAGTAGGTTTAATCTAGTCGATCAAAATTTACACACAAACTTAAGCACTCTTTTTCGAAGGGTGCTTTTTTTCGTTTAAAGCAGATCTTGGAAGGGGGGCGTATGTGATACGCCCGTACACCATTGCATGGGTTTATCGCATAAACCCGTTCATTGCCGGGCCCAAATGAAACATTATTGGATAAAGATATATGGATTATAATCAAATATTATATCGATATAAATTTTATCATTTTGACTTATAATGATATTCACCGTAAGTTTGTATCATCAATAATTCGAAAGGGAATTAAAATTTAGAAACATAAAACTAGAATATAAACTATGTCACAAATCGGAAAACAAATCGTAGACTTCAAAGTACAATCTTTCAACAACAACGAATTTCAAACAGTAACTAAAGAAGACGTATTAGGCAAATGGTCAATCTTCTTCTTCTACCCAGCAGACTTTACTTTTGTTTGTCCAACTGAATTGGAAGACTTAGCCAACTTATACGAAGAGTTTAAAGCAACAAACACAGAGATTTTCTCAGTATCTACAGATACACACTTCGTTCACAAAGCATGGCACGATACTTCAGAAACAATCAAGAAAATCAACTACCCAATGTTGGCAGATCCAACAGGAGTTCTTTCAAGAGGTTTTGATGTCATGATCGAGGAAGACGGAATGGCTGAAAGAGGTACATTCATCGTGAACCCAGAAGGTGAGATCGTTTCTTACGAAGTGGTAGCAGGTAACGTTGGTAGAAATGCTGAGGAGTTACTAAGAAAATTAAAAGCGTTACAGTTTGTTGCAGAGAATCCAGCGGAGGTTTGTCCTGCAAAATGGAAAGAAGGTAACGAGACATTAAAACCAAGCATCGATTTAGTTGGTTTGATCTAATCCAAAAATATACAACCTAATCTTATCGTAGGGACGTTATAATGTAACGTTCCTACATAAGATGAATTTACACCCTTACTTTAAAAGAATTAAATCTACTTTTATTAACCATTATCTAAAATATTTATAATCGATATTATCATGTTAGAACAAGCATTAAAAACACAAGTAACTACGTTTTTCGGTCATCTTAAAAGTCAATATACATTCGAAGTTACAGTAGCAGATACACATCCAAGTAAGAACGATATGGTTTCTTTAATGGAGGACGTAGCAAGCTGTTCGGATAAGGTAACGCTAAATGTACAATCTGGAGAAGGATTGTCGATGAATATTGTAAAGGATGGAGTGCCATCAAATATTACTTTTAGAGCGGTACCGACAGGACATGAGTTTACAACATTGTTGTTGGCTGTGCTTAACATGGAAGGTATCGGTAAAAATCTACCAGATCAGGCGATCATCAATAAGATCAAAAGCATTAGCGAGAAGGTAGAGATCAGAAGTTATATTTCATTGTCTTGTACAAACTGCCCAGAAGTAGTCCAAGCACTGAATGTAATGTCGATGAACAACCCAAATATTACACATCAAATTATAGATGGTGGAATTAATCAAGAAGAAGTAGAGCAATTGGGTATTCAAGCAGTACCTACTGTTTTAGTGAATGGAGAGCAATTCCATGTTGGTAGATCTTCTTTAGGAGAGTTACTAGGAAAATTAGAGGAGTTAGTAGAAACATCAACAGAAAACATCGAAGCAATAGAGAAAGAGTATGATGTTGTTGTTGTAGGTGGTGGACCTGCAGGTGTATCTTCTGCGGTGTATTCTGCTAGAAAAGGATTTAAAGTAGCAGTGGTTGCTGGTACAATTGGTGGTCAGGTGAAAGAAACTGTAGGTATCGAAAATATGATCTCGATTACAAAAACTACAGGTGCAGAATTGACAGCCAATTTGTACAATCACTTAAAAGATTACCCAATTGATATCTTGGAGAACAGATGGGTAGAAAATGTAGAAGTGGTAGATGGTTACAAGAAAATCACTACTTCTATGAACGAGGTCATCACGGCTCCTGCATTAGTTATTGCAACGGGTGCTAGCTGGAGAAAATTAGGTGTACCTGGCGAAACAGAATACATCGGATCGGGTGTGGCTTTCTGTACCCACTGTGATGCACCTTACTTTAAAGGTAAAAAAGTAGTTGTTGTTGGAGGTGGTAACTCTGGTTTAGAGGCGGCGATTGATTTATCAAGCATCGCATCTGAAGTGACAGTTTTGGAGTTCATGGATACGTTGAAAGGTGATCAAGTACTACAAGACAAGGTAAATGAGTTGCCGAATGTAAACGTAATCACTAACGCAGCAACAAAAGAAGTAATCGGTGATGGTAAGCAAGTAACAGCATTGCAGTACCAAGACCGAGTATCAGAAGAAATTAAGTCAATCACTACAGATGGTGTATTCGTACAAATCGGATTAAAAGCCAATAGTGATGCTTTCAAAGATATCGTAGAGACCAATAGAATGGGTGAAATCGAAATCGATGCTCACAACAGAACTTCTCAAGCAGGAGTTTATGCAGCAGGTGATGTTTCTATTGTTCCTTACAAGCAAATAGTCATTGCGATGGGCGAAGGTTCCAAAGCAGCTTTATCAGCTTTTGAAGACAAGATTAAAAATAAATTGATGTCCACAGAGATATCTTTAGCATAATTAGTTTTACTCAAAGCCTGAGAAATATTTTTAATATAACCCAGGTTCATAAAACATAGGTTTAATTCACGATATAAAAGCCAATGGTATTTTACTGTTGGCTTTTATTTTTATGCTTTAGTTTTTTTTGCTTTGATTGTTCATCATCACCATAATAATTCGCTTTCTTTGTATCAAATTAGAAACGTATTAATTATGTATAAGCTGCAAAGAATAGATGGAGACCATGCAATTTTGGTTTCTGCTGATGAAAATGTTCCATTATTGAATCATTCTGGTGATCCAATTTTACCGGTAGCCGAAGACGTAGCAAAAATGTTACTGAACGACTTCAAGAAAGGGGACATGTATGATGAAGACGAAAACTTTATTCCTCAACGCAGTTATATCTATTGTAACTTAAGTTCTCTTACAGCTTTAAAATTGGAAGACGAAGAAGAGTACGAGTTGGATGTTACTGAGGTAATGCAATGGGACAGAGCTTTCAGATTACAAGCAGATGGGGGTGAAGAGTATGCAGCTGTTAAAGCCGTTCGCGACTTTTTCGGAGAAGATTATATCAATCTACCTCTAAATTATGCAGAAAGCGTAGAGGAAATGAATGATGAGGATAAACTTCCTGATCACATTGCTCAACGAATTCAAGATTTAGTAAACGATTTCAACCTGAAAGAAACTATGGCTGTTGATATGTTATTGGAGCATTTCCAAATGACAAGTGTGGCTTTAGTGGTACTTTGGGTAAAACAAAAAATCAGTACTTCCGACTTTGTCTATGCAATGGTATTACTAACAGGATACTTTGATGCTGGAACCTCATTAGAGGATATAAAGACAGTAAAGTGGGTAAACAATATGGTAAAGAAGATGGAGCGTTTTGGTCAGTACCTCGCTTCAGAAGAAATATATTAATCTTGATAATTTATGAAAAAACCTTAGTGTTTTCATCATTATCAATTCTACCCGTAACATAAGTTGCGGGTATTTTTTTGTCATTTTTTTGATGAACACTTTCTATATCTCCATATTTGAATACTTATGTAATGCAATACCCAAAAACGTAGAATACCTCTACTTTTTATCAAATAATAAGTTGATTACTGATAAATAAGCATGTAATGTTATTGGAGACGTATCAATAATTTCATCAAAATTTAAGCATACTCAAACTTATAATCACTTTTAGAATCCCTATAGAAATATCATTTGATGTTGATTTATCGTTACGGAAAATTAAGGACTTACTAAAACACCCAGAACCAAATAATTAACGAATGATACTATGAAATCCATCTTTATCTTTTTATTCTCTCTACTGTTAGTATCTTTTGCTAAAGCGCAATCGCATACTTATCATCAAAACATTACCAATTTTACTAATGATAATATTACGTCAGATTATACTTCTTCCACAGCAGTATCTGATATCACTTATACGGCCTCTACTTCTCAAACCTTAACTGTATCGAATGGAGCAACCGTAATTTTAGATATTGGTGGAAATACATTGAATCTTAGAGGAGCGGTAGAAAATAATGCAAATTATAACGCGGTAGAAATATACGTAGCCGCTGGTTCCACATTAAAAATAATTGGAAATGTTGATATAGGAGAAGATACGGATTTAGATATTTTTGGGACTTTTATTGTCACTGGAAATTGGACCAACGATGGCAGGGGACCTGGTGATGGAGGAGATCTTGATTTAAATGTTGGAGAAAACGGCATGTTCGCTGTTGGTGGTAATGCAAGTTTCGATTATTCAACTTATGATGGAGGTACGTATCCTCAGAATATTTTTATTGGAGGTTCTTTAACTACTGTTGGAGCTCCAGGCGACTTTAGTTCGGTAAATGTTGGGGTTTCTCCTTTCGGAACTGCTTCTTTGGATTTGGCAGATTCGAATATCAATATTGATTTGTGGCAGAATACGACCGTTAATGACGAAAAGTTGAATACTAATGAAATATCATCTACTCCTTTAATGAATGTAGTGATAAATTCTGCCAATGGTTGGGGAAATAAATTTCTTAAAGTGACTTGTACCGATTTTAATCAGAATGAGATCATAATTCCAGATCAAACTGGAAACCCTATAACCGACATAGCCCAGCTTCAAACCTTACTTAGAGGTATAAAATGGCAAGTTTTGGACAATACGGTAAAAGATAAATTAGTTACCTATCATAAAAATAATGATGGAAAAACGGATCATATAAATTCAAATGAAAGAGGTACAATGATGGAGTACCTTTCTAAAAACAGGGTACTAAAAATTTCTTTTGTTGATAACATTACAGACACAACTACCGTATATACAAATTCATCAAGCAGAATGTCTTCGATTCAAACGATTGAGGATATTAATATTGATAACGATTTGGGTGACTTACCCATTGAGTTAATATTTTTTGAGGCAAGATTACAATATCAGAAAGTAATTTTTAATTGGGCAAGTGCCATGGAAATAAACAATGACTATTACGCTATCGAACAATCATATGATGGAAGAAGTTGGAATGAAGTAAGTAAGATCTCTTCAAAACAATCAAACAGTAATTTTAGATTAGATTATACTTATTCTATTGACTTTAACGGAAATGATACTTTTTACAGATTAAAACAAGTGGATTTTGATGGTACCACGGAATATTTTGAACATGTTTTTATTAAAGGAGGGAATAATCATCTGAAATTATACCCGACAAAACTTCAGAAAGGAAATAAATTGAAAGTTGAGGCTATAGGCCGTAATACTATGTTTTTATATACTTTAGAAGGAAAAATTATTTATCAATATCAATGGACTAAAGACAATGTGGGATTAGAATTAATAGAATTCCCAACAACTATACCCACAGGTCAGTATATAGTTGTTTTAAAAAATGATTTATTGAATTTTCACCAACAAATTGTATTATACTAATATTTTTTCTTTGTTGGTAAAGAAATTGTAAATCAAATCACATCACACTAACATCAATAATGTGTTCTTGTAACACACGATTAAATTATAAAACGGTTAAACTTCTATGCGTTTACGCACTTTATTCTTCTTTGCTACTTTACTTCTAATTTTTGATACTTACGCTACGGATAAACTTAAATTAGAACTCTCATATGCTATCGATCTTAATGATGAATATTCATTTGATGAAAGATCGAATATACCCTTCCAAGATATATCATTAGAATATCTCAATATTGGGTATAATGTTCATCCTGTTTGGATGAAGGTAAAAGTATATTCTGATTCCGAAATGCCAAATCAGTTTTTCAAAATAGAAAAAACACTGACGGATAGTCTTTCTTTTTATAAACAAGAGGAAGGAGTTTGGTATAAACAATTGGTGGGAATAAAAGTAGAAAATTCAGACACTCATCCGTCTGGCTATTATTTGCCAGTACAGCTACAAAAGGGGGAAAATGTCTTTTACCTCAAGATAAAATCCAATTTTAGTCATCTATACGAGCTTTCCATTACAAATAGAGGACAATTAGAAAAAGGAGATTACTATCAGAATATCAAACATGGCTTATTATTGGGACTTTTTATAGTAATCGTACTTTACAATTTGTTTTTAGGTATTAACCTGAAAGATTCTATGTATGCATATTATGCCCTGCACGGTTTAATAATCATGTTTAGTCTGCTATCATTAGAAGGTTTTTTCAGTCAGAAATTCATGAATGTGTCAAGTAGTTATATCTATTTGATCATTACCCTAAATATTTGTCTTGCAAGTGTAGTTTCTTGTTGGTTTTGTATCAAATTCTTAAACTTAAAAAAGACCAACCGCCTCTTCTATCATATTATGATTGCCCTAATGGGAGTTGATCTAGTATCATTCCTAGGTATTTTCATACTTCAACAATTGGGTTATCAGATTACTTATTATACTTTAACCACTGTAACAACGGTGTATTGTATTTTTGCTTTTATGACTGGAGTAATCTCCTACAGAAAAGGAAATAAAGTAGCCAAATTCTACCTAATGGGTTGGACGGTTTATTTTTTAGGTATCATCAGTCAGGCATTTGTTTTATATGGCATCTTAGACCCCACTTATTTCAACAAAAACTTTTACATCATTGCTATTATTTCTGAAGTCCTTTTGATGTCGTTTGCATTGGCTGATCGATATAAGAAAATTCGAAAAGATCAGAAATCGTTAGAACATACTTTGGCTAACAAACAAGACAACCTTGATGTCGTTTTATTGGATAACATTCGTAGACAAACTGTCCAAGATAAATTGATTGAACAATTAAAAGAGATTACAAAATCAGACGATATAGAAAAAGGAGTTAGATCTCTAATTCTGGATTTATCTCAACAAAAAAATACAGATGTGAAGCAATTACATTTCCAGGAAAACATTGAAGAAGTGGATGTGCAATTTTTAAAACGACTAAAACAACTGCATCCACAGCTTACATCAACGGAGTTAGAAATTTGTTCTCTATTGAAGTTGAATTATAACACAAAAGAAATTGCGTCCTTTCGTCAAACCTCAGAAGGAGCCGTAAAAACAAATAAATCTAGGATAAAAAAGAAAATAGGAGCTGAAACCACGCTAAATGACTATATAATGAGCGTTTAGTAACCTCATGAAAAGCAATTGTAACCAATTGTAACCTTTAAAATTCGTTCAGAAATTTCCTCTCCCCG